>NZ_JBSNCE010000001.1:0-382184 GCF_053764755.1 Rhodococcus sp. 2H158 | reverse complement strand
ACGAACGCATCGAGACGTTCACCGACATCGGTCAGGGCTGCGGCATCCACCCGGTTATCGTCTCGAACACCACGCCGAATCTCGAGTCCCCACAACAAGAAGTGGTGAACCTAACAAAGTCCTACTACGCGGCCTTCTGAAAGTTGCCAGCTCATGACCATCTCTGTCCTCCGCACCGCCGACGCCTGGTGGGTCGTCACACCGACGGGTGCCGCCCGGGTAGACACCGAGGCCACCACCACCGCCCAACTGCTGGCCGACCGACCAGCCGTCGAGGCAGCGGCATCCAGCGAGGGCACCGTGCCCGTCGAGACCCTCTCGTTGCTCTCCCCGGTCACCGCCCCCTGCCGTGTGGTCGCACAGATGACGAACTTCGCCTCGCACGTCAAGGACGCCGGGATGAACCCCGACACCATTCCGTTGACCTTCTTCCGAAAGGCATCCGGTTCGATCAGCGGTCCCCACGACGACGTGATCCGTCCTGCCCATGTCCGGCTACTGGACTACGAGGTGGAGATCGGGCTCGTCTTCGGGCGCGAACTCCCCGTCGGCACCACGATCACCGCAGACACTCTCGCCGATCACGTCGCCGGCCTGGTTGTCACCAACGACATCTCCGCGCGCGACGTCCAGCTTCCCAAAACGCAGTTCTACGAGGCCAAGTCATACCCGACGTTCACCCCGGTCGGCCCCGCGCTCGTACTGCTCGATGCCGACGAACTGAAGCGGTTCACCGACCTGCGCCTGCGGCTCTGGGTCAACGGTGAGCCTCGCCAGAACATGACCGTTGCCGACATGATCTACCAGCCGGCCGAGACTCTGCAGGCGCTGACCCGGTTCCAACGCCTCGATGCCGGAGACCTGCTGCTGACCGGAACACCGGTCGGGACGGCGCTGAGCGCCCCACCGAAGCCGATCGAAATCCTCTCCTCCCTGCTGCCGCCGGCAGTCAAATGGAAGCTCTTCTTTGCGGGCCAGGCCAGGAATTCGAACTATCTGCAGGACGGCGACGTCATCGAAGCCACCGTCGCCACAGACGACGGGACAATCGACTTGGGGCGGCAGCGCACGGTGGTGAGGTACGCGCGATGACCACCGACCTGCTGTGGCCGCGGTACGCGGCGCCCACGGATGTGACGGCGATCGAGGCCGTGCCGCTGCGAGATCGGGGGCTTCCGGAGTCCACCTATGCCTTGCTCACCCGAGCGGCCCGCAGGTGGCCGGACCGCCTCGCGCTCACCGTCCTCCCGGACGCCGCGCGGTGGCGGGAGCCGTTGCAGCGCAGTTTCTCCGAACTACTCGACGATGTTCACCGTTACGCGAACCTGCTCCATCGTCTGGGCGTGCGGCGCCACGACCCGGTCGCCTTGATGGCGCCCAACTGCGCCGAACTGATCCCCGCGACTCTCGCCGCGCAGCTTGCCGGCATCGCCGCCCCCATCAACGCGGCACAGTCGCAGCAGCACATCGCTGAACTGTTGCGCCGCTCAGGCGCCCGGGTACTCGTCGCGGCCGGTCCGGAACTTGCGGCCGACACATGGGAGGTCGCGCACGAGATTGCCGTGAGCGGAGGGGTGGACGCAGTGCTGGTCCTCAGGCCCACCGGTGCCGCCGGCGCCCCTGCGGACCTGCCCGAAGTCGACGGAGTGCGGATCGGCTATCTCAGTGCGCTGTCGGCCGGCATCGACCCCTCCGGCTTCGCCGGTGATCCCCCCTGTGGGTTCGACATGGCGGCACTGTTTCACACCGGTGGTACCACCGGCGTTCCGAAGCTGGCCGCCCACACCCACGACAACGAGGTCGCCAATGCCTGGATGCTGGCCGCGAACTCGTTGTGGGACTCGGACTCCGTCGTATTCGCCGCCCTGCCGCTGTTCCATGTCAATGCCTTGATGGTCACGCTGTTGGCACCGCTGTTCAAGGGCCAGGGTGTGGTGTGGGCCGGCCCGCTCGGCTACCGCGACCCGGTACTGCTCAGCGAATTCTGGAAGATCGTCGAGCACTACCGCATCGCGTCGATGAGCGCGGTGCCCACCGTATACGCGGCCCTGGCGGAGCGCCCGGTCGACGCCGATATCAGTAGTCTGCGATTCGCCATGGTCGGAGCGTCGCCTCTACCGACTGCGCTCGTCGAGAAGTTCCGGGAACACACGGGTGTGCCCCTTCTCGAAGGCTACGGCCTGACGGAGGCAACCTGCGCGAGTGCACGCAGCTTCACCGACGCGCCACGGCCCGGCGCGGTCGGCCTACGGATGCCCTATCAGCAGGTCAAAGTGGTACGCGTCCGCGAAGACGGCAGCTGGGAAGACCTGCCCACCGGAGCGACCGGCGTGCTGGCCATCAGCGGTCCGACGGTGTTCGCCGGCTACGCTGCCGCCCACGACGAACACGGACACGTGCTCGACACCATGGGCAAACTGGTCGACGGGTGGCTCGATACCGGCGACCTGGCGCGCGTCGACAGCGACGGTTTCATCTACCTGGTCGGACGCGCGAAGGACGTCATCATCCGGGGCGGGCACAACATCGACCCAGCGGTCATCGAAGACGCCCTACTGGCCCATCCGCAGGTCACCGCGGTCAGCGCGGTGGGACGTCCCGATGCCCACGCCGGCGAAGTGCCCGTCGCGTACGTCACCGTTGTCGCAGACGCCGGCATCACCGAGGAAGAGCTGCACGCCTGGGCGAGTGAGCGTGTCCCCGAGCGGGCCGCGGCACCCAGAACGGTGACCGTCCTCCACGCCTTGCCCGTCACGGCGGTAGGCAAGCCCTACAAGCTCGCACTGCGCGCCGACGCGACACGGCGCGAGCTCGAGCAGGCCTTTGCCACCATCGCAGGGGTCGACAGCATCCATGCGTCCGTAGCGGACGGTTCGATTCTTGCCACCGTCGAGATCGACGGATCTGCCGGCGAACCGACGGTCAAGGCGATCTTGGACCGATATGCGATCAATTGGAAGGTAATGGTGCGCAAATGACCACCGCATCACTAGTTTTGGCAATCTCGCTCGCAGTCCTCTACCTCCTGCTCGGCGTGAGCAAGATGGCGGCAACCTCGCCGATGCGGGAACGGGCAGCCCACGTCGGTATTTCCGTCAGCACGTATCGGGGTATCGGTGCGCTCGAGGTCGCCGGTGCAGCCGGTCTCCTGCTCGGCGGACTCGTACCGGCGCTCGGCGCCGCGGCCGGCGTCGGGCTCCTGCTCCTGATGGCAGGGGCCGTCGTTACGCACGTACGCAACGGAGATGGATTGCGTGAGATGACGCCCGCCATCCTCGTCAGCGCGCTGATCCTCGCCTACCTCGTCGTCCTGTTCGGATCGATCCGATGAGCGAGCGGGTTGTCCCGGTCGTCATCGTCGGTGCCGGACCCACCGGACTGACCGCCGCCACGCTGCTTGCTCAGCACGGGGTCGAGTGCCTGGTACTCGAGCGCTGGGAGGGTGTCTATGCGCAGCCGCGGGCGGTCCACCTCGACGGTGAGATTCACCGGATCGTGGCGCACCTCGGGATCGCCGACGAGTTCGCGGCGATCTCCCGGCCGTGCCTCGGGTTGCGGCTCCTCGACCGGAACATGCGAATTCTCACCGAGTTCCACCGAGACCCCGGACCGGGCGTACACGGCTACCCCGAGGCCAACATGTTCGATCAGCCGCAGTTCGAGGAGATCCTGCGCGCCAATCTGGAACGGTACCCAGGGGCCTCTCTGCGCGGCGACGTCGAAGTAACCGGGCTGGCCCACGACAAGACCGGCGACATTCGCGTCGACTTCACCGACCGAAGCACCGGCGTGCACGAATCGGTGCGGACCAGATACGTGTTGGGCTGCGACGGCGCCAACAGCATGGTCAGAGACCAGATCCAGGCAACGATGCGGGACCTGAAGTTCGAACAACGCTGGCTGGTTGTCGACGTCGCTACCACCGCAGACCTCGGCGAGTGGGAGGGCGTGCACCAGGTGTGCGACCCCGTGCGCGCGGCAACGTACATGCGGATCGGAAAAACGCGCTACCGCTGGGAGTTCCGTCTGAAGCCCGGTGAGAGCGCCGAGGACTATCGCGAAATGGCCCGACTGCATCCCCTCATCTCGCCATGGACAAGGAACACACCGGCCGAAGACCTGGAGCTGGTCCGTCTGGCCGAGTACACCTTTCGAGCCCGAATCGCGGACCGATGGCGCGACCGGCGCGTGTTTCTGCTGGGCGACGCCGCCCATCTCACACCGCCGTTCATCGGACAGGGGATGGGGGCGGGGATGCGCGACGCGATGAACCTCGCCTGGAAACTTGCAGGCGTTCTCCGCGGGGATCTGCCTGAGAGCGCACTGGACACCTACGAGATCGAACGCAAGCCCCACGCACTGGCACTGATCCGGCGGGCCAAGTTCGTCGGAATGGCCATGACCGAGGGCGGCGAACTCGGTAATCTCATCCGCCGCGTCGCCTTACCGCTATTGCACCGCGTGCCGGGCCTCAGCGACAAGATCATGGACAACGAGACCCCGGCTCTTCACCGCTCCAGTCTCGTCGAGCGATCTCCACTACGCAGAAGCCGAGCGGGCCGCCTGATCCCGAATCCGGTCCTCGACGAGGGTCGCCGATTCGCCGAGGTCGTCGCCGGCCGGTTCGCGGTGGTCACCTCCATCTCCCCGACCCCGAAACAACGCACCGCCATCGAACAACGGGGTGGCACAGTCCTGCTGGCTCGACCGGACACCGATCTGCACCGGTGGCTACGCCGCGGCCGGGCGCGCGCTGCCATCGTCCGGCCCGACGGCACCGTCCTTCGTAGCGGCAACGAACTGTCCGCCCTCTGCGCCGCCCTGCCCCGCTTCCACACCGACCACTCGGCAACGTTCCTCACACAGTGAGCCACCCCTGACGGGGTCTCCACTGCGCACGCGTGCGGATGCTCCGACCTACCGGCCCGCCGTGTACTCGCGCCCCGTCATCCTCGACTCCGACCCGATTCCCCCACGCTTCGCCGACTCGGACCGGTGGTGTGGTTGTCGCGACAGGGAGTGTCCGATAAGGACACTCCCCAACGGCGACCGACGGACCCCACCCGCGCCGGGGGCGTGTGGCGGGTCCGTCGAGGCCCCGGCGGATGTGGGTCGGCAGGGCCGTACGGCGGCTCCGACCCTACGGTGCGGCCTCCGGTATGCGGGCTGTCGGCAGGTCGCTCGTGCCGGCAGTCGCGGAGGTTGAGGCGGCGAATTGTCAGCAGGACGAGGGTGGGGACGCCGATCAGCAACAGGACGGGGGCAAGAGCGTCGAGCATCGGGATTCTCCGATCGGAGTGAGAGGTCACGCTCGCACGGGGTGGTCGTGGACCGGGGTGAGACGGTTGTAGCGGACCACCGGGATCCCAGGAGGCGGTACCGGCCGGCGGCGGACATAGCGCAGCGGTGCCCGGGCCTTCGGCCGGTCCGAAGCGGTGTTGAGGTAGCGGATGACCAAGGCGGCTGTCACGAACGCCCCGAGGAGCATCCACGTGGTCAGCATGTCGCTCACGCGTACGTATCCTTCCTTCGCGTCGACGGGTTTCGACCAGCAACGAGCATCGGCCCGTCCCGACCCGCCAGGGAAGACTCGCCGTCGGATCCTTGCGAAATCTCTACGCCTCCGGACCAAGAAGCCGCCGCCCTGCGCCCCGTCACGGCCGGCAACAGCACACCGCGTTGTGGCCTGCGCCCCCGATTCGCTTCTCCTGCATCGCTCGATCGAACCCCACCGCCGACACGGGATGCGGTCAGATGCTCGAGTACTCCGATCTGCACACCGAATGCTCCTAGCCTCCGACAGTCGCCCCCATTCCGAGCGAGTGCGCCACGGGCCCCGCGAAGCTGGGTGAAGAGTAAGCACCGCATCAAACTTTCGGGCCAGAGCATAAGGAAAGCGTCAAGACGCACCCGTTTCGATCCTCGGCGGCGGTATGGGTGGAAGGACCCGCAACGGCGCGGGCCACCTGATCAAGGAGAAAGTCCGCAATGCTCGCCCATTGGCACCTGTTCGCCCGATCACGGCCGAAGCAGAACGTCTGGATCGACGTGTCCGAGTGCGCCGCGGACGTCGGCACGATCGATGCCGGCGTCGAGCGGGTGTTGCACCGACAGCACCTGCGCCTGGCGGGGATGTGTTGCGCACTCCAGACTCCCGGGGCCGGGGAACGCTGCCTGGACGCGTGCGTCGACCGTGCGGTCGCCGCGATGGAACACATCCGGCGCCGCCACGGGGTGCTGCTGAGTCAACTGGCGATCACCTTCGCGGACACGACCATTCATGCGGCTGCGGCATTGGATCAACTCGAGGTGAGTGCCGTGATCGAGGACTGCCTTGATGCGGCCTGCGCCCGCTACCGTTACCCGCGCCCGACCGTGACCCTGCTGCTCCACACCGTTGCGAGCACTCCGACCGGCCGCTCGCACACCAGCGCACTCGACATGGTCCGCGACGCGACCCTCGAACTCTCATGATCATCGCATCCGTCCGCACCGGCCGGGTGGGGTCAGCCGATGCCGATGCCGAGGCTGCGGCCTGCCGCGCCGACCGGGCACAGGCTCAGCTCCTTCTCGGCGTGCTCGAGCGAGAGTTCGAGCAGGTCACAGCGCGGATCAACTTTGCTGAGCACTGCGCCGCCGATGAACAACGGCACGGCTTCGCGGTCAGTGCCCAACGATTCGAGGACGAAGCACGCAGACTGTGGGTCACCCTCGGTGAACTCCACCGTATGATCGCCGCCCTGCGTGCCCGGCAGACCCGGCCTTGACGCACGGACGCCGGTCACAGCATGCGCTGCGGCCGAGCCAACGCCCTCGCCCGGCGCACCAGTAGTGCGGCGACATCGAGCAGTGCGAGGCACCATGGACGGACATGATCGCCTTGTCCTGAATGGGGAGCTGGTATGCCGCCACACCGTTCCACCGAGTCGCCGTTCCGCAACGGTGCGGGTAGCACCGCGCTTGTCGCGGGCATCACCGCCGCGGTGTTCGCCTTCGTTCCCCTCATCGGTGACCTGATCACGATTCCCGCCGGGCTGGCCGCGGTGGTCTGCGGCTGGGTCGGCCTGGACCGGGTCGACAAGGGCCTGGCAACGAACCATCGGGAGGCCCTCACCGGCGCCGTCCTCGGTACCGCGGCACTGTTCGTGGTGTTCGTCGTCTTCGCCGCAACCCACAGCGCCGGCGGATGACCATCGGCCGGCCACCGGGACCCGGCGACCGCGGCGAGTTCGGTGCGCGTGGTGCGCCAGGGTCCGGTGCAGGCGGGGATACGGCGCCACTGCTTCGGCGGGTCCGCGGCGATCATCTCGTCGGCCGTGCCCGGCCGTGAGTCCGCACGACGGCACTTCGAAACACCTACGTGTCGATCAGCGCATCCCCAGAAGCCGGCGCACGCCACGAATCCGGCGGTTCTCGCGGATCGTGGTGGCCAGTCCGCGCCGCCGGCCGGTGACGGGATCGACAACCGGCGTGCCGCCGAAGCCGCGTTCGGATGCGGTCTCGGGAGCGGCGTCCGAAGTGTCCGTGAGGTACTTGTTCGGCAGCGACAGTTTCGCGATGGTGCGCCATGTCTTGAGGTACTGCACCGCGAGCGGACCGCTGGTGTAGGGCAGATCGTACTTGCTGCACAATCCGCGCACCCGCACGGCGATCTCGGCATACCGGTTCGATGGCAGGTCCGGGAACAGGTGGTGCTCGATCTGATAGCTGAGGTTGCCTGTCATGAAATCCATCAACGGACCACCGGAGATGTTGGCGCTGCCGAGCATCTGTCGCAGATACCAGCGTGCCTGGGTCTCGTTGTCTACGTCAGCCCTGGTGAACTTCTCCGCGCCGTCGGGAAAGTGCCCACAGAAGATCACCGCGTTGGTCCACAGATTGCGGATCACGTTGGCAGTGGCGTTGGCCGTCAGGGTGGACTTCCACGCCCTACCGGTGAGGGCCGGGTACAACACGTAGTCCTTGCCGATCTGTCGGCCCACCTTCTGGCCCACCTCACGCAGCTTACGGCTGGTTTCGGCGCGGTCGTCCCGGCCTCTGGCGACCTTGCCGAGTTCGAGGTGTTGGATGGCGACGCCGTATTGGAACAGCAGCGCGAGCAACGCGTTGTAGACGAGGTTGCCGGCGTTGAACGGCTTCCACCGTTGGTCCCGGGTGACCCGGATCAGGCCGAATCCCACGTCGTCGTCCATGCCCAGGATGTTGGTGTACTTGTGGTGCAGATAGTTGTGGGTTTGTTTCCAGTGCGCCGACGGGTCGGCATTGTCCCATTCCCAACTCGCGGAGTGGATCTCGGGATCGTTCATCCAGTCCCATTGCCCGTGCATCACGTTGTGCCCGAGTTCCATGTTGTCGATGATCTTCGACACGCCGAGCAGACCCGTGCCGAGCAACCACAGCGGACGGCGCCGGCTGCCGAACAGGGTCACTCGCCCGACGAGCTCGAGGCTGCGCTGCAACCTGATGGTGTTGCGGATGTATCGGGCGTCGCGTTCGCCGCGGGATTCCTCGATGTCGCGACGGATGGCGTCGAGCTCTCGGCCGAGGGCCTCGACATCCGCGTCCGTCAGATGCGCGAATTCCTGAAGATCTGAGATGGCCATGCGACTACCCTAGCGTAAGTTACGACACCGTAAGTTACGGCACCGTAAGGAGATGGTGGCAGCCGGAGCCTCGCGTTTACACGCCATCGCGCCGTACCCACGCTCCCGCAGGGGCGCGACGACATGCTCCACGGAATCTCCGCCTGGTGCCGGCACTGGTCGAGCTGGCGCAGCGCCGGCCGGACCAATGCCCGCGCCGGCCACCACATACCCCCACATCACACACTGTCGTTGCAGTACTCAGCCCGGAGAGGACGTCAAGACCACCGGGTCGGCACGATCGTCCTCCGGCTCGTGGCGCCGACCGCGACCGTGCCGGCGACGGCCGCGACGATCAGCAGCACGGCCGGGGCCGGAGCCAGCCACCACGGGGACGCGAGCAGCACCGCCAGCACCAGCATCGCGATCAGCAGGGCCGTCGGGTCGGGGCGGGTGCGGGTCTCGCCGAGCGTTGCGTACCGGCGGAACCGGCGTCCGTCCTCCATGTCAGTGCTTCCCCTCGATCGCGCGAGCGGTCTGGGCGTGCGAACCCCAGCCCACGTGCGCCTCGGACCGCATTTTTTCGCTCATGTGCGGGTAGTGCAGTTCGAACGCCGGGCGCTCGGAGCGGATGCGCGGCAGCTCGTAGAAGTTGTGCCGCGGCGGCGGGCAGCTCGTCGCCCACTCGAGGGAGTTGCCGTAACCCCACGGGTCGTCGACGGTCACGACCTGCCCGTACCGGTAGCTCTTGAACACGTTCCACAGGAACGGCAGGGTCGAGGCGCCGAGCACGAAGGCACCGACGGTCGAGATGATGTTCAGGGTGGTGAACCCGTCCGACGGCAGGTAGTCGGCGTAGCGGCGCGGCATGCCCTCGTTGCCCAGCCAGTGCTGCACCAGGAACGTGGTGTGGAAGCCGAGGAAGGTCAGCCAGAAGTGCCACTTGGCGAGGCGCTCGTCGAGCATGCGCCCGGTCATCTTCGGGAACCAGAAGTAGACGCCGGCGTAGGTGGCGAAGGCGATGGTGCCGAACAGCACGTAGTGGAAATGCGCCACGACGAAATAGGACTCGTGCAGCTGGAAGTCGAGCGGCGGGCTGGCGAGGATGACGCCGGACAGGCCGCCGAACAGGAAGGTGACGATGAAGCCGACCGAGAACAGCATCGGCGACTCGAACGTCAGCTGGCCCTTCCACATGGTGCCGATCCAGTTGAAGAACTTCACGCCGGTGGGCACCGCGATCAGGAAGGTCATGAACGAGAAGTACGGCAGCAGCACGGCGCCGGTGGCGTACATGTGGTGCGCCCACACCGCGATCGAGAGCGCCGCGATGGCCAGCGTCGCGTAGACCAGACCCGAGTAACCGAAGATCGGCTTGCGCGAGAACACCGGGAAGATCTCCGAGACGATGCCGAAGAACGGCAGCGCCAGCACGTACACCTCGGGGTGACCGAAGAACCAGAACAGGTGCTGCCACAACATGACTCCGCCCGTTCCGGGGTCGAAGATGTGAGCGCCGAACTGGCGGTCGACGAACAGGGCGATCAGTGCCGCCGCGAGCAGCGGGAAGATCAACAGGATCAGCAGCGAGGCGATGAAGGTGTTCCAGGTGAAGATCGGCATCCGGAACATGGTCATGCCGGGGGCGCGCAGGCACACGATGGTGGTGATGAGGTTGACCGCGCCGAGAATCGTGCCGAGACCGCCGACGGTGAGTCCGAGGATCCACAGGTCGGCGCCGACGCCGGGCGAGTGCAGCGAGTTCGTCAGCGGCACATACGCCGTCCACCCGAAGTCGGCCGCGCCGCCGGGGGTGAGGAATCCGGTGGCGGCCATGAGCCCGCCGAAGATGTAGAGCCAGAAGCCCACCGCATTGAGTCGGGGAAAGGCCACGTCCGGAGCGCCGATCTGCAGCGGCAGGAGATAGTTGGCGAAGCCGAAGAACACCGGAGTCGCGTACAGCAGCAGCATGATCGTGCCGTGCATGGTGAACAGCTGGTTGTACTGCTCGTTCGACAGGAACTGCAGGCCGGGCACGGCGAGCTCACCACGGATGAGCAACGCCATGAGGCCGCCGATGAGGAACCACGCGAAGGCCGCCACGATGTACATCACGCCGATGACCTTGTGGTCTGTGGAGGTGACGACCGTGAGGATCGTCGAGCCCTTCGGGCGGCGGGTCGGAGGATACGGCCGCTGCGCGTCCGGCCTCCTCAGTATCGGCGCGACATCAACCATGACCACGACTCCTGACTTCGGCCCCACCGTCGTCCGTGTGGGGCATCGAGCTCCGACCTGCTGCCGCGAGAGGGTGGATCCGCGTCCTCCCGTTCGGCCGACGAGACGGCGGCGCAGGCGTTCGTCCCGGAACGGAACGGAGCCGTCGACCGTCGGCGCGCTGACTCTTGCACCGTCGCATCGGCATCGGCAATGAGACGCGGAGCACGTCCGCGGTGCGGCGAAGGCTCGGCGGCGTGTGTCGGCAACGGCCGCTGAGCCCGAACGGGCGGGACGGGCGCGGGTGCCGAGGCGGTAGTCGATCGGACCGAAAGGTACTGATCAACAGGTTGTTCCACAGCTGTGGACATTCTCGCGCGCGGGCGAGCCGGGCGGTGCGGGCACCGACCGCACACCGGCGGGACCGGGATCGCTCCCCCGACTCTGCCGCGTCGGCGGGACCGAGGACTCGGAGAAAGGGTCCAAAGTCTCCCGCCGACTGTGCCCATCGGCCGTCTATCGGCCGGAGCACTCCGGCGCCCACCGGAGGGACCGAGTGGCCGGATCGGCCGGGCACCTCGTCCCGTGCCGCTCGACGGGTCGCTCGGCCGTCCGGAAAACCACTTCCCGCAAGATATCCGGTCCGGGACCTTGGTCCCGGACCGACCGGCACTCGGCCTCTTACCGTCAGTCGTCGAACATGATGACCTGACGCACGGCCAGCCCGTCGGCGAGCTGGTCCATGGCCTCGTTGATCCGCGACAGGGGGATCCGTGAGGAGATCAGTTCCTCCACCGGGAGCCGGCCCTCCCGCCACATCCGCGCGTACTGGGGGATGTCGCGGCGCGGCACGGCCGAGCCGAGGTAGCTGCCGACGATCGTGCGTGCCTCCGCGGTCACCGTCAACGGGGAGATCGCCGCCGTCGCGGTCGGCGCGGGCAGACCGACCGTCACGGTCGTGCCGCCGGGCGCCGTGAGACCGAACGCGGTCTCGAACGCCCGTGCACTGCCGGCACACTCGATGACGTACCGGGCCTTGACGCCCCGCTCGACCGCCTCGCCCGGCGTGTAGGTCTCGTGTGCCCCCAGCTCGCGGGCGCGGGTGAGCTTGTCGTCGAGGGTGTCGATCGCGACGATGCGCGAGACACCCTGCGCGACGGCCGTGAGGAGGGCCGCCATGCCGACCCCGCCGAGGCCGACGATCGCGACGCTGTCCTGCGGCCGCGGCCGGGCCGCATTGAGAACGGCGCCCCCGCCGGTGAGCACGGCACAGCCGAGCACCGCGGCGACGTCGGGCGGCACGTCGTCGTCGACCGCGACGGCCGACGCGCGGTCGATCACCGCGTGCGTCGCGAAACCCGAGACCCCGAGGTGGTGGTGCACCGGGTGGCCGTCGCGGTGCAGGCGACGGCCGCCGTGCAGCAGTTCCCCGGCGTTGTTGGTGGCGGACCCGGCGGTGCAGGGCAGCCGGCCGTCCTCCGCGCAGCTGTCGCACGCCTCGCATCGCGGCAGGAACGACATGACCACTCGCTGCCCCACCCGGAAGTCGTCGACGGAGGAGCCCACCTCGACGATGCGGCCGGCCGCCTCGTGGCCGAGCAGCATCGGTACGGGGCGGACCCGGTTGCCGTCCACGACGCTCAGGTCGGAGTGGCACACCCCGGCCGCCTCGATCCGTACCAGCAGCTCGGTCGGTCCCGGCGCGTCGAGCTCGAGTTCGGACACGCTGATCGGTTTCGACTCGGCGAACGGCCGCGGCCGGCCGATCTCCTCCAGGACTGCGCCGGTGATCCTCATCTGCCGATACTCCTCGGGGCCGGGGGACGGTTTCCGTATCCCACCGTAGGTCTCGTGCGGAAAGGTTGGTGGGCGTCGGCACCGATCGGTGCGCCGTTTCGGACAGAAACAACGGTCGGGACGCGTATAGATGTCCGATTTCCGACACCTCGCGGCGGACGGACTCAGTGGCCGAGCGCCTCCTCGAGCCACGTGCGGGCGGCGCCCGGGTCGTCGGCGGTGCCGCCGTCCAGGCCGAACTCGAGGGCGCGGCGCACGTCTTCCGGTCCCCGCAGCGGCCAGCCGTGCATCTCGTACCCGAGCCCGCGGATGCGGTCGACGACCTCGGTCGTCAGGCCGTCCCAACCGCAGTAGAAGGCGCTGCAGCCGGTCGCTGTCAGCACGGTCTCGACACCTTCCGGATGCCGCCGCGCGTCGGGGTGGCCGAGCGTGATCAGGCCACGCGGCACGGCCGGGGCGTGCTGGGCGAGCAGGCGCAGGGCCTCCGGCTGGAAGCTCGTGAACCGGATACGGTCGGTGTCGGCGGGTCGTGCGGCGACGATGCGAGCGAGCTCGGGCACCACGGCGGGCGCCTTGATCTCGACCTGCAGGGTCACCGTCGTGGCGTCGAGCGCCTCGTCGAACGTCAGCACCGGATGCCCGGAGTCGAGCCGGACGCGGCGCAGCCGCTCGAGGGACAGGTCGGCGACCGGGCCGAGCCGGCGCCCCGACTCGTCCGCGGCGACGCGGTCCAGTGTGGGGTCGTGCAGCACGATCGCGGCACCGTCGGCGGTGAGACGGACGTCGAGCTCGATCTCGTCGGCCCCGAGTGCCTCCGCCAGGAGGAAGGATTCGACGCTGTTCTCGGGGGCGTGCGCCATGGCGCCGCGGTGTCCGACGAGGGTGAACGAGCGGGTGGGGGTCGGTGTGCTCATCAGGCGACCATCTCTTCGTAGCGGGGGCGGAGGATGTCGGCTTCGGCGCGGAGCTTCTCCGCGGTCTGCCGCAGCGTCGTGGCCGCGTCGGCGTTCTCGGTGTACAGCTTCTGGATGGCGGTGCGCATCTCGACGATCGTGCTCGAGACGTAGCGGCGCACGGCGTCCGGTTGCCGGGCGATGCCGAGCTGTTCGACGGCCAGCCGGTAGTACGGGTTCTCGATCATGCGCTGCTGCACGGTGGCGGATTCGGCCGCGCCGATCGTCGCCGGGAGGTAGCCAGTACCGACGGTCCAGTCGGCCGACGGCTGCGGCCGCGACAGGTACGCCAGGACCTTCGCCGCGGCATCCTTCCGTTCCGGCGCCGCGTGTTTCATGATCGACAGTCCGCCGCCACCGGTGGGCACCCCGGTGGTGGTAGCCGTGGGCAGGAAGCCGGCGCCGACCTCGAAGTCGGCGCCGGAGATCAGGCCGGTGAGCGAGCCGGTGGAGTTGGTGATGGTCGCGACGAGACCGTTGGTGAAGTCGTTGTTCATGCTCTGCGCGAGGTAGCCGATCCGGTCGTCGTTGACGACCGCGCGGTCGAACTCCGCTGCCGCGATGCTCTCCGGGGTGTCCAGCACCACGTCGAGGCCGTCGGAGATGCCGCCGCCGAAGTTCCACAGCAGGCCCTGGAAGTACCAGTCGTCGGTGCCGGTGTAGGCGCGCATCTGAAGTTTGTTGCCGCGGTAGTCGCGGCCGGTGATCTCCTTGCCCCAGCCGCGGAACTCCTCCCATGTGGCGGGCGCCCGGTCCGGCAGGCCGGCTGCGGCGAAGACTTCCTTGTTGTAGTAGAACAGCGGGGTCGAGCGGCCGTAGGGCACCCAGAACGACTGTCCGCGCACGACGCCCTCGTCGAACAGCCGCTTGTGGAACGTCGCGGGGCCGAACTCGCCGGTGAAGTAGCCGTCGAGCGGCTCGAGGCTGCCGTTGAGGAAGAAGATGTTCCAGTGCACGTCGGAGAATACGGCGATCTCGGGGATCTGCCGGGCCTGCAGGCCCGCGGCGAGCTTCTCGGAGACGCCGTCGTAGCCGTTGAACGTCTGGATCTCGGCGTAGACCTCGGACTGGGAGTCGTTGAAGCCCTTGATGATCGCGGCGAGTCGGTCGCCGTTGTTGCCCGTCCACGGGCTCCACACGACGACGTTGGTTCGGCCCGCGTACTCGGCGGGCGGCGCGACGTCGGGCTGCGCGAACGACGAGGAGCCGGAGGTGGGGCTGCCGCAGGCGGACAGGACGGGGACGGTGGCGGAGACCATCGCGGCGAGGGTGAGGAACCGGCGCCGGCTCAGGCGCGCCGAGGTGATCGACGAGGGGTGGGAAAGCGGGGACATGGCTTCTCCTGGAGAGGGGTACGGAGCGGAAGCGGAGGTGGTCGGGGTCATCGGCGGGCGGCGGCGCCGGCCATGCCGCTGATGATGTAGCGCTGGGCGAGCAGGAACAGCAGCAGCATCGGCGCCACGACGAACGTGGTGCCGGCCATGATCGAGCCCCACTGGTCGACGCCTTCGGTCTCCTTCAGGTACATCAGGCCGATCGGCAACGTGCGCATCTGCACGGAGTTGGTCACCAGCAGTGGCCAGATGAAGTCGTTCCATTCGTCGATGACGGCGATCAGCGCCACGGTGATCACCGCCGGCAGCGACATGGGCAGCACGAAGTGCACCAGTCGGCGCAGGTGCCCGGCGCCGTCCAGTTCGGCGGCCTCGAGGACCTCCGGGGCGAGACCGAGGAAGTGCTGCCGTAGCAGGAAGGTGCCGAATGCGCTGGCCAGTCCCGGCAATACGATACCGGCATAGGTGTTGATCAAGCCGAGGTTGCCGATGGTGATGTAGTTGATCAGCAGGGTCACGTGTCCGGGGACCATCAACGCGCCGAGCACGGCCACGAACAGCAGGTTCCGGCCGGGGAAGGACAGGAACGCGAAGGCGTAGGCGCTGAAGACGGCGAGCACCACCTTGAGCGTCGCCCCGACGGCGGTGACGACGAGCGAGTTGACCAGGAACCGGTCGAACGGGGCCGCCTCCCAGGCCCGGACGAAGTTGTCGAGGACGACCTCGCTCGGCAGCCACTGCAGCGGCCACCGGTAGATCTCGGCCTCCGGTTTGAAAGCGGAGGTGAGCATCCACAAGAAGGGGACGGCGAACACCAGGGCCGTCACGACGAGCGCGGGCAGCGCCTTCAGGCGCGCCCCACGACGGGGGATGAGGGTGGCCATCAGTAGTGCACCTTCTTCTCGATGTAGCGCATCTGGACGACCGTCATCGCCATGAGGACCAGGAACATGATCATCGAGCCGGCCGCGGCGGATCCGGTGTCGAACTCGCGGAAGCCCTGCTGGTAGATGAACCAGCTGAGGGTCGTCGTGGCACCGGCCGGTCCGCCGCCGGTCATCATCGCGATGAGGTCGAACGACTGGAACGCGGCGATGACCTGGGTGACGAGCAGGAAGAAGGTGGTGGGCGAGAGCAGTGGAAGGACGATGTACCGGAACGATTGCCACCGGCCGGCGCCGTCCAGCCGGGCCGCCTCGAGTACGTCCGGCGGAATCGACTGCAGTGCTGCGAGATACACGATAGCGACGAATCCCACGCCCTTCCACACCGCGACGATGATCAGTGCCGGCAGGGCCCACTGTCCGGACGTCGTCCAGTGCGGCGAGTCCGCGCCGACGGCGGAGAACAGGGCCCGGGACAGGCCGTAGTTGGGGTCGAACATGAACAGCCAGATCGCGGCTACGGCGGCACCGGAGAGGATGTGCGGGGAGAAGGCCATCGCGGTGACGGCGCCGCGGCCGGGCAGCCTCAGGTTGAACAGCAGGGCGAGGGCCAGTCCCCCGCCCAGGCTGATGCCGACCACACTGACGACCCAGATGCCGGTCAACCGCAGCACCCGCAGGAACGCGGGATCGGTGAACAGGGCCGCGTAGTTGTCGAAGCCGACGAACAGCGGTTGCGGGGCGATCATGTCCCACCGCGTCAGGCTCAGGTAGGCGTTACCGGCGACCGGCCAGTACGCGAAGACGACGATCAGCGCGAGGTTGGGCAGTGCGAACAGCGCGAACAGCACACGTTCGCGGCGCCTGCGCCGGCTGCGGCCCGGCCGGGGTGCCGGGGCCGGGATGCCCGGGGCGCGGACGACCGGGTCCGTCTCGCGCCGGGTCAGTGTCACGGACACGTCCACCGTCCTTGTCGAAATAACAGCGAATAGTTAAGAACCGAAGCGGCCGGGACGATGGTGGCACCGCCCGCATCGTTCGGTCAACACGGCCGGGTCCGTGTCCGAACTCCCGATCGCGACCGGTGTTTGTCTCTAATTGCATTGTTATGAACAAGAATACGAGTATTTGTCGCCGCGGTTCGGGACGCCGGTCGATTTCGGTTGGCGGTCCGTAGACCATCATTTCCCGGTCCGTTCACGCGGAGTTCATAACAAATAGAGTGATATAAAGTCCGGTGTCGAAACATTCGAACGTGAGGAGGTGATGCGCGATGTCCAGAGCGAACCGCAACCCCCGCCAGGAAAGGCTCGACGCGATCCTGGAATCGTTGCTGGCGGACGATCACGCCACAGCCCAGGGGCTCGCCGAGCGGTTCGGGGTGTCGTTGATGACGGTGCACCGCGATCTCGACGAACTGCAGCGCCGCGGCGTGGTCCGCAAGTTTCGCGGTGGTGTCAGTGTCGAACGCACCGGCACGTACGAGATCGCCGCGGCGGTCCGGCGGCGGCTCGCGCTGCCCCAGAAGCGGGCGCTCGGCGCCGCAGCGGCACGGATCGTCGCCCCCGGCACGTCGATCATGCTCGACGACTCGACCACCGTCGCGACGGTGATCGAGCGTCTGGCCGACGTCGAGGACCTGCGGGTGGTCACCAACTACCTGCCCGGCCTCGCGGCCCTCACGCACCATACCGGCATCGAAACCGTGGCTCTGGGAGGCACATTCGACGTCGGTCACGAGTCGTTCCTGGGAGCCGGCGCCCTCGCTGCGGTCCGCGGCGTGCGGGTGGACACCCTGTTCCTGTCCACCACCACCGCCGACACGGACGGGCTGTACCACCAGGAGGACTCGATCGTCGCCCTCAAAACCGAGATGCTGCGCGTCGCCGCCCGGCGTGTCCTGCTGCTCGATTCCGGGAAGATCGGCCGCCGGTCCTTCCACCTCGTCGCCGATTGGCGTGCGATCGACGACGTGCTCGTCGACGACGGCGCGCCGGCCGACTTCGTCGACGGCCTGCGCACCCGTGGGGTCCGCGTCCAGGTCGTGCCCGTGCCCCCCGCCACCGATCAGGAGTAGCCCCGAATGCACACGCCCCCCGCCGTCCACGCCGTGCTCTGGGACATGGACGGCACGCTCGTCGACACCGAACCGTACTGGTTCCGGGCCGAACGCGAACTGCTGGAGGCGTTCTCGGTCCCGTGGAGCGACGGGCAGGCCGCCGGCCTCGTCGGCAGCGCCCTGCCCGAGACCGCCCGGGTGCTGCAGCGCGCCGGCGCGGACCTGCCCGTCCGCACCATCGTGGACACGCTCGTCGACTCCGTCGTGGCCCAGGTGCGGCAGGCGGTCCCGTGGCGGCCCGGCGCCCGGGAACTGCTCGGCGAACTCGCCGCCGCCGACGTGCCGTGCGCGCTCGTGACGATGAGCGAGCGGCCCCTCGCCGACGTGATCGACCGCATGCTGCCCGCGGGCACGTTCCGGTTCCTCGTCACCGGCGACATGGTCGGCAACGGCAAACCCCACCCGGAGCCGTACCTGCGGGCCGTCGAGGCGCTCGGCCGCGACCTGGGCGCTCCCCTCGACCCCGCGCGCATCGTCGCGATCGAGGACTCCCTGCCGGGCCTGGCCTCGGCTCGTGCTGCCGGCGTCGTGACCGTCGGCGTACCCAACGTCGTGGCGCTGCCCGAGCATCCGGGGCACACCCTGTGGCCCACCCTCGCGGGCCGCTCGATCGCGGATCTGAACGACCTGCTCTGCGTGCAGTGACGCCGGGTCGGGACGAGGCCACGCGGCCTCGCCCCGCCGCCGCGCTTCAGTCGCTCAGCCGCACCCCGGTCCCGGCGTCGAACACGTGCACCCGTTCGGGGTCGGGCAGCAGCCGCACCACCGCGCCCGCCGACGGCGGGTTGTGCCCGCCGGTGCGGAACACCACGTCGCGGCGGTGGCCGTCCACCGTCGTGCCACCGTAGACGTAGGCGTCCGCGCCCAGTCCCTCCACACTCTCGACGGCCACATCGAACCCGGATCCGTCAGTGGACATCGTCAGGTGCTCGGGCCGGACGCCGATCGTCACCGTGGTCCCCCGGGCGGCCGCGAGCACGTGGCGGGGCACGGGCGCGACGTGCCCGCCGATCCGCACGCCCCCGTCGGTGACCGGCGCCTCGAACAGGCTCATCGCCGGGGAGCCGATGAACCCGGCGACGAACGCGTTCACCGGCCGCTCGTACAGCGCCCGCGGCGTGTCCACCTGCTGGAGCCTGCCGCCGTCCAGCACCGCGACCCGGTCCCCCATCGTCATCGCCTCCACCTGGTCGTGCGTGACGTACACCGTCGTCACGCCGAGCCGGCGCGTCAGCTGCGCGATCTGGTTGCGGGTCTGCACCCGCAGCTTGGCGTCGAGGTTGGACAGGGGCTCGTCCATCAGGAACACCTGCGGGCTGCGCACGATGGCCCGGCCCATCGCGACCCGCTGCCGCTGACCACCGGACAGTGCCTTCGGTTTGCGGTTCAGGTACGGCGTGAGGTCCAGCATCGCGGCGGCCTCCTGCACGCGCGCGACGCGCTCGTCCTTCGGCACCCCGGCGATCTTCAGGGCGAAGCCCATGTTGTCCGCGACGGTCATGTGCGGGTACAGCGCATAGCTCTGGAACACCATCGCGATGTCGCGATTGCGGGGTTCGACGTCGGTGACGTCGCCGGAGCCGATGAACAGCCGCCCGGAGTCGACGTCCTCGAGCCCGGCGAGCATCCGCAGCGAGGTCGACTTGCCGCATCCGGAGGGGCCGACCAGGACGAGGAACTCGCCGTCCGCGATGCTCAGATCCAGCGCGTCCACCGCCGGGGACGCGGCCCCCGCGTAGTGCCGGGTGGCGTGGTCGAAGGTCACTGAAGCCATTGTCTCGAAATCCCTTCACGGGCAGGAACGTGCCCGACGATCCGTGGTGAGTGGACGAACGTCCAGACCCGGTCAGTCCACCCCGCGCACGTGACGTTGCGGCACCGCCGAGCCGAACGGCAGGTGTCGGGCCGGGGTCCGTCCACGTGCCCCTCGGCGCGCGCCCACGCCGGGACGGTCGCACAATGATGCGATGCCGGACCGCGGATTCACCCACACCCAGCTCGCCGCGCGGGCTGCCTACCTGCTGCGCGGTAACGACCTCGGCACGATGACCAGTGCCGCCCCGAAGCTGTATCCGCACATGTGGAGCTGGGATGCGGCGTTCGTCGCGGTGGGGCTGGCCCCGTTGAGCGTCGAGCGGGCCGTCGTCGAACTCGACACCCTGCTCTCGGCGCAGTGGCGCAACGGCATGATCCCGCACATCGTGTTCGCGAGCGGGGTGGACGGCTACTTTCCGGGTCCGGCGCGCTGGGCCTGTACCGATCTCGCCGCCGCCGCGCCACTGGGCCCGCAGACGTCGGGCATCACCCAGCCGCCCGTGCACGCCATCGCGGTGCAGCGCATCCTCGACCACAGCCGCCGGCACGGCCGCAGCACCCGCGCCGTCGCCGAGGAGTTCCTGGACCGCCGCTGGCCCGACCTGGTGCGCTGGCACCGGTGGCTGGCCCGCGCCCGGGACCTCGACGGCAACGGCCGCATCGCGCTCTACCACGGCTGGGAATCGGGCATGGACAACTCGCCCCGGTGGGACGCGGCCTACGCGAACGTCGTCGCCGGCGCGGTGCCGACGTTCCGGCGCGAGGACCTCGCCCACGTCGGCGACCCGAGTCAGCGGCCGACGGACGCCGAGTACGCCCGCTACCTGTGGCTGCTCGAGGAGATGAAGGAGGTGCGCTACGACGACGACGCCCTGGCCACGGCCATGAGCTTCGCCGTCGAGGACGTGTTCGTCAGTGCCGTGTTCGCCCTCGCGTGCGACGTGCTCGCCGTCATCGGGGAGGAGCATTCGCGCCCGAACGCCGACGTCCGCGAGCTGCACGAGTACGCGGACCGGTTCCGCCGCGGCGTGCTCGACACCACCGATCCGCGCACCGGCGCCGCCAAGGACTTCGACCTGCGCAGCGGCCGCTGGATGGCCACCGACACGCTCGCGATGTTCGCGCCGTTGCTGTGCGGTGGTCTGCCCCGCGGCACCGAACGGGCCCTGCTGCGCACCTTCGAGGGCCCGAAGTTCTGCGGCCACCCCGACCTGCGCTACGCGGTGCCGCCGTCCACCTCCCCCGTCTCCCGGGATTTCCGTCCGCGCGAGTACTGGCGCGGGCCGGTGTGGCCGGTGATGACGTGGCTGTTCTCGTGGACGTTCGCCCGCCGCGGGTGGGCGGAGCGCGCTCACCTGCTGCGAGCGGAGGGTCTGCGGCAGGCCAGCGACGGCTCGTTCGCCGAGTACTACGAGCCGTTCACCGGCGAGCCGCTCGGCAGCATGCAGCAGTCGTGGACCGCCGCCGCGGTACTGGACTGGCTGGGGTGAGGCGGTGTCCCCCGCACCCGCCCGGGGCCGGGGGACACCACGGGACTCACAGCGCGCCGAGTGCCTCGCAGGCCTTGCGAACTCCCTCGCCGTAGGCCGGATCGGCCTGGGTGCAGTTGGCGATGTGCCGCTCGATCGTCGCCGCCGATGCCCCTGTGATGGCACGCGCGGTGTTCTCGAACAGCACGGTCTGCTGCTCGGCGGACATGCCGCGGAACAGGATTCCCGGCTGCTCGAAATAGTTCTCGTCGTCCGCCCGATGGTCGAACCGGTCCGCGACCGCGCCCACCGCGAGCGGCGGTTCGGCGTACTCGGGCTGCTCCCGGAAGCGGCCGTACGAGTTCGGTTCGATGCTCGGGACGCTGCCCTGGTTGCCGTCCACGCGCATCGCGCCGTCACGGTGGAAGGAGTTCACGTGCGCGGCGGCCCGGGGGCAGTTCACCGGGATCTGGTGGTGGTTCACGCCGAGCCGGTAGCGCGCGGCGTCCCCGTACGAGAACAGCCGGCCCTGGAGCATCCGGTCGGGTGAGAACCCGATGCCGGGAACGATGTTCGCCGGGGAGAAGGCGGCCTGCTCGACGTCGGCGTGGTAGTTGTCCGGGTTGCGGTTCAGCTCCAGCTCTCCGACCTCGATGAGCGGATAGTCGTTCTTGGACCACACCTTGGTCAGATCGAAGGGGTGGTACCGGTACGTCGCCGCGTCGGCCTCGGGCATGATCTGCACGTACAGCGTCCACTTCGGGTGGTTGCCGGCTTCGATCGCCTCGTACAGGTCCCGCTGGGCGGATTCGCGGTCGCCGGCGATCACGGCCGCGGCCTCCTCGTCGGTGAGGTTCCTGATGCCCTGCTGGGTGCGGAAGTGGAACTTCACCCACGAACGGGTGCCCTCGGCATCGACGAACGAGAAGGTGTGCGAGCCGAATCCGTGCATGTGCCGGTACCCGTCGGGGATGCCGCGGTCGGACATGACGATCGTGACCTGGTGCAGTGCCTCCGGCAGGTTGGTCCAGAAGTCCCAGTTGTTCTCGGGATCACGAAGATTGGTCCGTGGGTCCCGCTTCACGGCGTGGTTGAGGTCGGGGAACTTGAGCGGGTCGCGGAAGAAGAACACCGGCGTGTTGTTGCCGACGACGTCCCAGTTGCCCTCCTCGGTGTAGAAGCGGACGGCGAAGCCGCGGATGTCGCGTTCGGCGTCGGCGGCACCGCGCTCCCCCGCGACCGTGGAGAACCGGACGAACACCTCGGTCTGCTTGCCCACGGCGGAGAACACCGCGGCCCTGGTGTGCCGGGTGATGTCGTGCGTGACGCGGAAGGTGCCGAACGCTCCGGAACCCTTTGCATGCATCCGTCGTTCGGGGATGACCTCGCGGTCGAAGTGCGCGAGCTTCTCGAGGAACCACACGTCCTGGAGCAGCATGGGTCCGCGCGCCCCGGCCGTGAGACTGTTCTGGTTGTCCGGCACCGGCGCGCCGGCGGCGGTGGTGAGTCCGTTGTGGTCGGTCATCGATCACTCCTGTCTGGTCACCCCGGGCTGGTGGGGCGAACGTCTCTGCGCTCAGCAGTGTTTCCTGAGGAGCGGTGTCCCGGTGTCTCAATTTGACACGGGCACTTGATATTCGGAATCAGAGGATGATGCCGAACTCGCGGATCTTGCGGTAGATCGTCGCCCGCGACATGCCGAGCGCCTTCGCGGCCGCCGCCTTGTCGCCTCCGTGCAGGGCCAGTGCGTCCACGATCGCGTCCCGCTCGAGGGACTCGAGCCGGGTCAGGTTCCGGCGGGTCGTCGCCCGGCACTCGGCGGGCAGGTCGCCGACCTCGACGGTCCCCGAGCGCCGGCGCCGGCAGGTCTCCTCGAGGACGCTGCGCAGATGGGTCACGTTCCCCTGCCACGACAGCCGCATGAGCTGGTTCGCCGCGGCCGGCGAGAGCGTGAGGTCGGTGGCGCCGGCGGCGTCGAGGAGGAAGCGCACCAGCTCGGGGACGTCCTCGAGATGATGGCGCAGCGGGGGAACGGAGAGCGTCTTCGGAAAGAGCCGGAGCAGGGAGTGGGTGTCGCTCTCCTCCTGCGGGGGTTGCATGGTCAGCGCCACCCACGGGTCGTCCGGAAGGGTGTCCGGCGTGACGGTCTGCAGGAGCTGGCCGAGACCGGCGAGATCGTCGTCGCCGAGCGCATGGGCGTGCAGCACCGCCAGGTCGGAGCCGCCCTCGAGCGCGGCCGACGCCTGCTCCAGCAGCTCCCCACCGTCGACCGCGGCCGCGTCGAGCACCGCGAGGCCGCGGTCGCTCCGGACGTGCTCGTGCGCGGCCCGGATCAGCGCGGTCTTGCCGACGCCGGGCTCGCCGTCGAGCACGAGCCATTCCCGTCGCCGGCAGGCCTCGACGACGCCGTGGACGGTGTGCTGCCACTGCGCGCTGCGACCGGCCAGCGCGCGCAACGCCGGCTGCTTCGCGGCGCGCGGGCTCCGGGTCCGGGCGAGTTGCTCCTTGATCCGCACGACCCCGCCCGCGAGCCTGTCCTCGACGAAGGTCGGCTGGTAGGACAGTCGCGCCGTGATCCCGCTCGGCAGGTCGGCGAGCATCGTGAACGGTTCGGCCCGCCCGCGGGCGTCCCGGGTCCGGTCGATGATCGCGGCCTGGTCGCGTGAGTCGAACTGCTGCTGGGTCTGGGCGTTCATCATCAGGACCTCGTCGCCGACGGCGATGACCGGGCGACCCGAATGCTGGCAGGCCGCGTGGTAGTCGTGCAGGAGGGCCCGGTCCAGTTCGTTGGCCTCCTCGAGGATCCGTTCCCTGATGCGGGTGGCGGCCAGCTTGGCGAAGGACAACAGCAGCGAGTTCGTGTTCTCGGTCTTGGTGGTCAGGTCCACGACGCCGAGGAGTGTCCCGGTGATCGGGTGTGTCACCAGGGCCCCGGCGCAGGAGAACAACCGCAGGTGCCCGCTGTAGTGCTCGTCCCCCCGGATCAGCAGGGGTGCACCGACCTCGAGCGCGGTCCCGATGCCGTTGGTCCCCACCTGGGACTCGGCGTAGCGGAAGCCGGGAGCGAGGTCGACCCGGTCCAGGGCGGTCAGCAGGCCGCGGTCGCCGCCGTAGCGGCTGAGCACGGTGCCCTTGGCGTCGGTGAGGATCAGGGACACCGGCTCGTTCTCGATCTCCGCCGACAGCGCGGACAGCACCGGGCGGGCCGCGCGGGTGAGGACGGTGTCGACCGGGAGCGGTTCGACGTAGCCGGCGCTCGGGCGGTCCACGTCGACCTTCGCCGCCCGCGACCGCAGCCACGAGACCCGCAGCCAGTTCCGGACCCGGCGGTCGCCGGGATCGTCCGCGGCCTGATCGGCCGAGTGGAACGCCTCGCGTGCCTCCCGGAGTGACGTGTGGTCCTGGGAACTGCTCCGGCTGAATTCACCCACCTCGGTCTCCCGGTCGTCTGGAGTTGTCACGGGGACATTCTCATCGGGCCCTGCGTCCACAAGGGTAATTGTGCCGAATGTGACCTGCGTCTCACATTGAGACAGATCGGGGTGGCGCCCGCGGGTTGTATCTGCATCCACACCCCACCGTCCACGGCTGGCACCGAGCCGGCTCCCGATCCAGGAGGCGCACATTGAGTAGGCAGAGCCTGACCAAGGCCCATGCGAAGATCACCGAGCTGTCGTGGGAACCGACGTTCGCGACGCCGGCCACCCGCTTCGGCACCGACTACACGTTCGAGAAGGCCCCCAAGAAGGACCCTCTCAAGCAGATCATGCGGTCCTACTTCCCCATGGAGGAGGAGAAGGACAACCGGGTCTACGGCGCGATGGACGGCGCCATCCGCGGGAACATGTTCCGGCAGGTCCAGCAGCGCTGGCTGGAGTGGCAGAAGCTGTTCCTCTCGATCATCCCGTTCCCGGAGATCTCGGCGGCCCGCGCGATGCCGATGGCCATCGACGCGGTGCCCAACCCGGAGATCCACAACGGGCTCGCCGTGCAGATGATCGACGAGGTTCGGCACTCGACGATCCAGATGAACCTCAAGAAGCTCTACATGAACAACTACATCGACCCCGCCGGGTTCGACATGACCGAGAAGGCGTTCGCGAACAACTACGCGGGCACCATCGGCCGGCAGTTCGGGGAGGGCTTCATCACCGGTGACGCGATCACCGCGGCCAACATCTACCTGACCGTCGTCGCGGAGACGGCCTTCACGAACACCCTGTTCGTGGCGATGCCCGACGAGGCGGCCGCCAACGGCGACTACCTGCTGCCCACCGTGTTCCACTCGGTGCAGTCCGACGAGTCGCGGCACATCTCCAACGGCTACTCGATCCTGCTCATGGCGCTGGCCGACGAGCGGAACCGGCCGCTGCTCGAGCGGGACCTGCGATACGCGTGGTGGAACAACCACTGCGTGGTCGACGCCGCGATCGGCACCTTCATCGAGTACGGCACCAAGGACCGCCGCAAGGACCGCGAGAGCTACGCCGAGATGTGGCGGCGGTGGATCTACGACGACTACTACCGCAGCTACCTCATCCCGCTCGAGAAGTACGGGCTGACCATTCCGCACGACCTCGTCGAGGAGGCGTGGAAGCGCATCACCGAGAAGGGCTACGTCCACGAGGTGGCCCGGTTCTTCGCGACGGGCTGGCCGGTGAACTACTGGCGGATCGACGCCATGACCGACGCGGACTTCGAGTGGTTCGAGCACAAGTACCCGGGCTGGTATTCCAAGTACGGCAAGTGGTGGGAGAACTACAACCGCCTCGCCTACCCCGGCCGCAACAAGCCGATCGCGTTCGAGGAGGTGGGATACCAGTACCCGCACCGCTGCTGGACGTGCATGGTGCCCGCCCTCATCCGCGAGGACATGGTCGTGGAGAAGGTGGACGACCAGTGGCGGACCTACTGCTCGGAGACCTGCTACTGGACCGACGCCGTCGCGTTCCGCAGCGAGTACGAGGGACGTCCCACCCCGAACATGGGCCGCCTCACCGGGTTCCGTGAATGGGAGACCCTGCACCATGACAAGGACCTCGCCGACATCGTGCAGGACCTCGGGTACGTGCGCGACGACGGCAAGACCCTCGTCGGTCAGCCGCACCTCGACCTCGACCCGAAGAAGATGTGGACCCTCGACGACGTGCGGGGCAACACCTTCCAGAGCCCGAACGTGTTGCTGAACCAGATGTCCGACGCAGAACGCGACGCCCACATCGCCGCGTACCGCGCCGGCGGCGCAGTTCCTGCCTGATTCAGGCTCGGTGGGTGGCGCCGCGGCCACTCCGGCGCCACCCACCGCCTCACCATTCATTCCACGAGCCCAGGAGACACCCCCGTGGCCGACAAGCACCGCATCAATTTCGAGCCCGTCGACATCGAGATGGAAGTCGGCGAGGACGAGTACATCCTCGACGCCGCCTTCCGGCAGGGCATCCATCTGATGCACGGCTGCCGCGAGGGGCGTTGCTCGGCCTGCAAATCCTTTGTCCTCGAAGGCGACATCCAGATGGAGGACTATTCGACGTTCGCCTGCAACGACGCCGAGACCGACGAGGGGCACGTACTGCTCTGCCGCTCGACTGCATACAGCGACTGCACCATCGAACTGCTCAATTTCGACGAGGACGAACTCCTGGGTGGTATCCCCATTCAAGAAGTGCGCACCCGGATCACCGCGATCGAGCCGATGACCAAGGACATCGTGTCGCTGCAACTGCAGCCCGTCGAACCGACGGGGTACGAGTTCAAACCCGGTCAGTACTCCGACCTGCAGATACCGGGAACCGAGGAACATCGGTCCTTCTCCATGGCGACGACCCGATCGACGCCGGGACATGTCGAGTTCCTCATCAAGAAGTACCCCGGTGGCAAGTTCGCCGGCTTGCTCGAGGACGGCATCTCGGTGGGCGACGAGATCACCCTGACCGGACCGTACGGATCCTTCACCCTCAAGGACGGTCACGTCCTGCCGGTGGTCTTCATCGGCGGCGGCGCCGGCATGGCCCCGATCCTCTCGCTCCTGCGGCACATGAGCGAGACCGGCAGCACCCGGCCCGTCCGGTTCTACTACGGTGCCCGCACGCCGGCGGATCTGTTCTACCTCGACGAGATCCTCGAACTGGGAAAGACCCTGACGGACTTCGTGTTCGTGCCCTGCCTCTCGGAGTCGGCGGAGCCGGCGCCGTCCGGACTCCCGGAGGTCGAGGAAGGCAACGTCACCGACATCGTGGACCGCCGCGAGCCGGACATCCACCGGTGCGAGGTCTACCTGTGCGGGCCACCCCCCATGGTCGATGCAGCCCTGGAATTGCTCGAGGTGCACAACACCCCGAAAGACCAGATCTTCTACGACAAGTTCACCAGCCCCGCCTTCGAGTAGGCGCCGTAGGAAACCACCCTGCTCCTTCACCGACAGAAGTGAGAAACGAGATGACCGCATCTACCGACTCCAAGCACCGTAGCTTCCCGAAGATCGAGTTCACCGACTCCGAAGCCGGCGCGCTGGACTTTCCCAGCTCCCGCAGCCGCACCTTCACCTACTACACGCCGGCCAAGAAGCGGTCGACGATGTACGAGGACGTCACCGTCGACGTGCAACCCGATCCCGAGCGGCACCTGTCGCAGGGCTGGATCTACGGCTTCGGCGACGGACCGGGCGGATACCCGAAGGAATGGACGGCCGCGAAGTCGTCGAACTGGCACGCCTTCCTCGACCCGAACGAGGAGTGGGACCAGACGATCTACCGCAACAACGCGGCGGTCGTGCGCCAGGTGGATCTGTGCCTGCAGAACGCCAAGCGCGCCCGCGCCTACGACGGCTGGAACACGCCGTGGCTGAAGTTCATCGAACGCAATCTCGGCGCCTGGATGCACGCCGAGAACGGCCTGGCGCTGCACGTGTTCACCTCCATCCAGCGGTCCGGGCCCACGAACATGATCAACACCGCGGTGGCGGTCAACGCGGCACACAAGATGCGGTTCGCGCAGGACCTCGCGCTGTTCAACCTCGACCTGTCCGAGGCCGGGATACCGTTCGACGGGGCCGCCCACAAGGAGGTCTGGCAGTCGGCGCCCGAATGGCAGCCCACCCGCGAGGTCGTCGAACGGCTCACCGCGGTGCCGGACTGGTGCGAGCTGCTCTTCGCCACCAACATCGTCTTCGAGCAGCTCGTCGGCTCGCTGTTCCGCAGCGAACTGGTCATGCAGATCGCCGCCCGCAACGGCGACTACATCACGCCGACGATCGTCGGCACCGGTGAGCACGACTACGACCGGGATCTCGCCTACACGCGCAACCTCTTCCGGCTGCTCACCCGCGACGAGCAGTTCGGCGAATCGAACAGGGAGCTGTTCGGGACGTGGCTGGCGACCTGGGTGCCGCGCTGCCTCGACGCCGCGCGCGCCCTGCAGCCGATCTGGTCGCAGCCGGCCGACA
This sequence comes from Rhodococcus sp. 2H158, assembly GCF_053764755.1. NCBI lineage: Bacteria > Bacillati > Actinomycetota > Actinomycetes > Mycobacteriales > Nocardiaceae > Rhodococcus > Rhodococcus sp. 2H158. The sequence goes on along the minus strand of NZ_JBSNCE010000001.1, from coordinate 353,573 downwards.
AGGCGGTCACCTTCGCCTCCAGCCTCGAGGCCGCCGAGGCGAAGTTCCGTTCCCTGCTCGAGGACATCGGGCTCGACAACGCGAAGGAGCTGGACAAGTGAGCATGCAATTCGGATCGGCCACCGAGTTCTCCAACATGTGTGGCGTCACCCTGATGAACACCCCGATCGGCCGCGTGGTCGCCGAGGTCATGGGCGCCAAGGACGGCGTGCAGCTGACGGAGTACCCGTCGATGATCCGCGTCGACGGCGTCAACCGCCTCGAGTTCGACTACGAGGAACTCACCGACGCTCTCGGCTCCGACTTCGACGGGTCCGTCTTCGAGGAGATCAGCTCCACTCACTACGGGCGCATGGTGCACCTCGATGACAAGACCATGCTCTTCGCCAGTCCCGAGGACGCCGCCGAGTACATCGGATTCGATCTCACGGCGCACTGACCGCGGCCGTCCGGGCCCGCAGACCGGGCCCGGACGGCTCCCGATCCACCACCGGCACACGACAGAACGAGGGAAGCGATGTACGAGAAGGACGGGCAGCAGTACTTCATCGTGGACGGGCACGTGCACATCTGGGACGGCCGCGAGTCGAACCAGAAGAACGTGCACGGGCGGCAGTTCATCGACTGCTTCTACGACTACCACAAGAACCTCAGCCCCGAGGAGGAGGTGTGGGACTACGACACCTACACCTACTACGGCGGCGAACGCCTCATGAAGGACCTGTTCGTGGACGGTCACGTGGACCACGCGATCTTCCAGGCCACCCTGCTGAGCGACTTCTACCGCAACGGGTTCGGGCAGACCGAGGAGGCGTTCGGGCTCACCCGCAAGCACCCCGACAAGCTCACGTACAACCATGCCTACGATCCCCGCCACGGGGAGGCCGGCCTCGAACAGCTGCGCCGGGACGCCGAGCGGATGAACCTCCAGGGCGTCAAGCTCTACACCGCCGAATGGCACGGCGACTCCCGCGGATACAAGCTCGACGACCCGTGGTCGAGGCGCTACCTCGAGGAGTGCATCGAGCTGGGCATCAAGAACATCCACGTGCACAAGGGCCCCACCATCCGGCCGCTGGACCGCGACGCCTTCGACGTCGCCGACGTGGACAAGGTCGCCACCGACTACCTCGACCTGCGCTTCGTCGTCGAACACGTGGGCCTGCCCCGGCTCGAGGACTTCTGCTGGATCGCCACCCAGGAGTCCAACGTGTACGGCGGTCTGGCCGTGGCGATGCCGTTCATCCACACCCGTCCCCGGTACTTCGCCCAGATCATCGGCGAATTGCTCTACTGGCTCGGCGAGGACAAGATCCTGTTCGCCAGCGACTACGCGCTGTGGACCCCGAAGTGGCTGATCGAGAAGTTCGTGGACTTCCAGATCCCGGAGGACATGACCGAATACGCGCCGATCACCGTCGAGCAGAAGAAGAAGATCCTCGGCCTCAACGCCGCGGCGCTCTACGACATCGACGTCCCGGAACACCTGCGGCTGCCCGAGCCGGCCGGACAGGAGGGGGTCGAGGTCGCCGCGGGAGCCCAGCAGGCGGTGTCGTCGTGACCGCGGCTCCGGTGTCGGGCAGCGACGTGCTCGCCGCGCTCGGCACCGTGGTCGATCCCGAACTGGACGAACCGATCACCGAGCTCGGCTTCGTGCGGTCGGTGGTCCTCGACGACGAGGGGGTGACCGTGCACCTGCGGCTGCCCACCGCGTTCTGCTCGCCGAACTTCGCCTACCTCATGGCATCCGACGCGCAGGACGCCCTGCGGGCGATCGAGGACATCGGGCACGTGCGAATCCTCCTCGACGACCACCACGACAGCGGCAAGATCAACAGCGGTCTCGCCGCCGACGCCGGCTACCGGGGCACCTTCGGCTCCGAGGCGGAGGAGAACCTCGACGAGTTGCGCCGCACGTTCCGGCGCAAGGCGCACCTCGCCGCCCTGGAACGCTGCCTCGAGAACCTGCTGAAGCACTCGGAGCTCACCGTCGACGACATCCCGTCGCTGACGCTGAGCGACATCCCGCCCGGCCGGCAGAAGGCGGCCCTGATACGCCGGCGGCTCGACATCGGCCTGAGCCTGTGCCCGGCCAGCCGGGTGTTCGTCGACGACGACGGGCGGCCGATCCCCCGTGAGGCGGTACCGATGCGGCTGCGGTTCGCCAAATCCGTGCGGATCTCCATGGAGGGGAACGCACACTTCTGCCGCGGGCTGCTCGCGACCCGGTACGCCGACAGCGAGGGCGGATCGGCAACACCCCGGGTCGCCGACGTCCGAACCAGTTGTTCCGCAATCATCAGGAGAGTGTCATGAAGGCCGTGCAGGTGGTGGGGTACCACACCAAGCTCCAGCTCGAGGAGATCCCCGAGCCGAAGATCGAGGGTCCGCTCGACGTCGTCGTCCGCATCGGCGGAGCGGGCGTGTGCCGCACCGACATCCACATCCTCGAGGGGCAGTGGGCCGAGAAGAGCGGCGTCGTCCTGCCGTACACGATCGGCCACGAGAACGCCGGCTGGGTCCACGCCGTCGGCGACGCCGTCACCAACGTCGCCGTCGGCGACAAGGTCATCCTCCACCCCCTCATCACGTGCGGACTCTGCCGCGCGTGCCGGTTCGGCGACGACGTGCACTGCGAGAACAGCCGGTTCCCCGGCATCGACACCAACGGTGGCTACGCCGAGTACCTGCGCACCACCGCGCGCAGCGTGGTCCGGATCGACGACTCGCTCGAGCCGTCCGACGTCGCCGCCCTCGCCGACGCCGGGCTCACGGCCTACCACGCGGTCGCCAAGGCCGCGCGGGCGACGCGACCGGGCGACGTGTGCGTCATGATCGGCGCGGGCGGCCTCGGCCACATCGGCATCCAGGTCCTGAAGGCGGTCTCCGCGGCGACCCTGATCGTGGTGGACCGCAACCCGGCCGCCGTCGCGCTGGCCGTCGAGATCGGTGCCGACCACGGCATCGTCGCCGACGGCACCCACGTGCAGCAGGTGCTCGAGCTGACCGGCGGCCGCGGCGCCGAGGCCGTCGTGGACTTCGTCGGCGAGGGCGGCGCCACGAGGGACGGCGTCGCGATGCTGCGCCGCGCCGGCAACTACTACGTCGTCGGATACGGCGAGAACATCGACGTCCCCACGATCGACGTGATCTCCACCGAGATCAACTTCATCGGCAATCTCGTCGGCTCCTACAACGACCTGCAGGAGCTCATGGCCCTCGCCGCCCAGGGAAAAGTCACGCTGCACACCACGAAATATCCGCTCGAGCAGTTCCAGCAGGCGATCGACGACCTCGACGCGGGACGGGTCCGCGGCCGCGCGATCCTCGTCCCCTGAACCGCACCCCGCACAGTCAGCACGAAAGGAAGCCCAGCCATGGCCAAGGATCTGCGGTTCAACCAGGAGGCACGCCTCCTTCTCGAGTACGGGGTCAACGCACTCGCCGACGCGGTCAAGGTGACCCTCGGTCCCAAGGGCCGCAACGCGGTGCTCGAGAAGCTGACCGGCCCACCCACCATCACCAACGACGGTGTCACGATCGCCCGCGAGATCCAGCTGCGGGACCCGTTCGCCAACATGGGCGCGCAGCTGGTCAAGGAAGTGGCGATGAAGACCAACGGCGTCGTCGGTGACGGCACCACGACCGCGACCGTGCTGGCGCAGGCCATGGTCCGCGAGGGGATGCGGGCCGTCGACGCCGGTGCCAATCCCATGCGGGTGCGGCGCGGCATCGAACGCACCGTTCCCGTCGTGGTCGAGGCACTGCGGGACCGGTCGGTACAGGTCGACGGACGCAAGGATCTCGAGCGGATCGCGACCCTCGCCGCGAGCGACGACGAGGCCATCGGCGAGGCCATCGCCGAGGCGGTCTCCCACGTGGGCAGGTCCGGCATCGTCACCACCGAGGAGAGCGAGACCCTCGGGATGTCGGTGAGCGTCGTCGACGGCATCGAATTCGACCACGGCTACATCTCCGGCTACATGGTGACGAACCCCGAACGCATGGAAGCGGTCCACGAGAACCCGCTGATCCTGTTGACCAACAAGAAGATCACCCAGGTGCAGGAGATCATGCCGAGCATCGAGGCGGCCAAGCGCGCCGATCGGCCCCTCGTCGTGCTGGCCGAGGACGTCGACGGCCCCGCCCTGCAGCTCCTCGTCGGCGGCAACATGCACAACACCATGCAGTCCGTCGTCGTGCGGGCGCCCGGCTTCGGGCACCGGCGCGTCGCCGAGCTGCAGGACCTCGCGGTCGCGCTGGGCGGGCACGTCGTCGCCAAGGACACCGGCGTCGAACTGTCCGAGGTGACGGCCGAGCACCTCGGTTCCTGCGACCGCATCACCGTCACCGAGAACGAGACGACGATCGTCGGCGGCCACGGCGATCAGGGTCTCCTCGATGCGCGGATCGCGCAGCTCGAGGCGCAGCTCGGACGGGCCCGGATCGACGCCGACCAGGACAGCCTCCAGCTGCGCATCGCCCGGCTCACCGGGCGGGTCGCCGTCATCCGCGTCGGCGGCGCCACCAGCGTCGAACTCAAGGAACGCATGCTGCGCGTCGAGGACGCCCTGGCCGCCACCCGGGCCGCCCTCGAGGACGGCATCGTCGCCGGGGGCGGCACCGCTCTGGGGCAGGCGCACCGGGCGCTGGCCGACCTCGACCTGCCCGGCGACGAAGGCATCGGCCGCGACGTGGTGCGGCGTGCCCTGCCCGAGCCGCTCCGGTGGATCGCGGTCAACGCCGGCTTCGACGGCGACGAGGTCGTGGAGGTCGTCGCGGGGCTGCCGTCGGGACACGGGTTCAACGCGCTTTCCGGCAAGTACGGCGACATGTTCGACGAGGGCGTCGTCGACCCGTTCAAGGTCACCCGCGCCGCACTCGAGAGCGCCGCGTCCATCGCGGCGCTGCTCATCACCACCGAGACCGCGATCGTGGAGGAGGTCTTCGGCAACCCCGGGGCGATCCACGCGCCCGGCTTCGGGGACCTGGCCGAGGGCATGGTCCGCCCGTCCAACATCTACTGATCGCCGGGGGATCGTCTCGGCGGCGGCCGGGCCTCGTCGGTCGCTTCCCTCCGAGGCAACCGGCCGCCGCCGTGCCCACCACGGCTCGACAGGAACGGAGTGCGCAATGATCTTCATCGTGGTCAGGTTCCGGGTCCGCCCCGACTACCGGGACGACTGGCTCGCCCTCACAAAGGAATTCACCGAGTCGACGCGGGCCGAACCGGGCAATCTGTGGTTCGAGTGGTCGCGCAGCGTGGACGACCCGTCCGAGTACGTGCTCGTCGAGGCGTTCCGCGACGGCGAGGCCGGTGCCGCCCACGTCGGTGCCGACCACTTCCGCAAGGGGCTCGACGCCATGCGCCCGGCGCTGAGCGAGACCCCGCGGATCCTCAATACCGAGATCCCCGGCGTCGAGTGGTCCCGCATGGGCGAACTCGCAATATAGGCGGCTGCGCCGCCGTGGTGCCCTTTCGGATCTCCCCCGGTCCGAAAGGGCACCACACTCAATGACTCTCCCGCACGAGCAGGCGCAGTTCCGCGCTGAGCGTGCACGCCCGCGGCAGATCGACGAGCCCGTCCTCGCGCAGTTCGGTGGTCAGGCGCGTCACCCGGGCGATCGCGTCCGGGACCCGCCGCTGCCACCGTGCCAGGACCTCGTCGACGTCGGCCGGAGCGAACGGGGTGCCGTCCCGGCGCAGGATCGCGGCGACGAGGGCGTGGTGGCGTTCGGCGAGCTCGTCCCGCACCGTGGCGATCGCCGTGCTGTCCCACCAGGTGTGGGATCCGGCGGACAGGTCCGGCGACGTCCCGTCGAGCCCCAGCAGCGAACCCGTGCCGGCGTGCACCCGGGCGACGGTGCGCGCCGGGCAGTTCAGCGTGTACGCAGTGTCGACCAGGGCCGGGCACTCGCCGAGAAACCGGAAGTCCGGCCCCCCGTCCGCGCCGGTGTCACCCAGCAGATCCTCCACTCCGGTACGCAGCCGGGTGATCTCGGCGCTCACGTCGAGCGGCGACGGTCGCAGCCGCAGGATCCACGAGGCCGCATGCTCGACGAAACTCTGCACGGTGCCGAGCCGCGCCCAGCGTTCGGCGCCGGAACCGGGGCGGTCCCGCGCCTCGGCCCACAGCCGGTCGGTGTCGAACACCGCCCGGATCACCGCGTACGCCCGTGCGACCGCCGGCGTGCGCACCCCGAGTCGTTCCTCGAGCTGATAGATCATCCCCGGTCCGACGTGATCGACGAGGTCGGAGGCGATCCGGGTCGCGACGATCTCGCGGCGCAGGGGATGATCCCGGATCTCGTCCTGCAGCAGTCCGCGCATGCGGTCGGGGAAGTACGCCTGGGCGACGTCGGCGAAGACGGGGTCGTCGGGCACGTCCGACTCGAGCAGGTCCCGGCACACGACGTTCTTCGACCGCGCGAGCAGCACCGCGATCTCCGGCCTGGTCAACCCGCGGCCGGCGCCGGCCCGCGCGGCCAGCTCCTGCACCGTGGGCAGTACCTCGGCGCTGCGACGGATCCCGTCACCGGTCTCGAGGTGGCTGATGAGCCGCTCGTGCCGGCCGAGGAGCCGGGCCGCGCGCGAGACGGCAAGCCCGAGCGTCACCGACTGGTCCCGGCTCGTGCGCAACACCGTGCGGGCCACCTCGTCACGGGCGTCGCCGAGCAGGCGGTTGCGTTCCTCGAGTGTCAGACGTCCGCTGCGCCGGGCGGATTCGAGGGCGATCTTCAGGTTCACCTCGGCGTCGGAGGTGGCGACGCCGGCCGCGTTGTCGATGAAGTCCGCATTGATGCGGCCGCCCGCCGCCGAGAACTCGATGCGTGCCCGCTGCGTGAAACCGAGGTTGCCGCCCTCGCCGACGACGCGGCAGCGGAGCTGCGAGGCATCGACGCGGACGTCGTCGTTACCCGGATCGGCTGCATCGGTGTGACTTTCGGATGTGGCCTTGACGTAGGTGCCGACGCCGCCGTTCCAGAGCAGGTCCACCGGTGCGGTCAGCAGCGCCTTGATCAACTCGCTCGGGGTGGTGGTGGGGTGCGGCAGACCGAGCAGGCGCCGTGCGGGTTCCGGGACGGTGACGGACTTCGCGGAGCGAGGCCACACCCCTCCGCCGGGCGAGAGGACGTCGCGGTCGACATCGTCCCAGCTCGATCCGGGACGCTCGAACAGCCGGCGGCGCTCCGCATAGGCGCGGGCCGGGTCCGGGTCCGGGTCGAGGAAGATGTGCCGGTGGTCGAAGGCGCCGACGAGGCGCAGGTGCGGGGAGAGCAGCATCCCGTTGCCGAAGACGTCGCCGGACATGTCTCCGATCCCCACCGCCGTCACCTCGGTGGTGTCCACGTCGATGCCGAGGTCGGCGAAGTGCTCGCGAACCGCGACCCACGCGCCGCGCGCGGTGATGCCCATGGCCTTGTGGTCGTATCCGCTGGATCCGCCGGAGGCGAAGGCGTCGCCGAGCCAGTAGTCGTACTCCGCTGCGATGGAGTTCGCCAGGTCGGAGAACGTGGCGGTGCCCTTGTCCGCGGCCACCACCAGATATCCGTCGTCCCCACCGTGGACGACCGTACGGTCCGGGTGCACGATCGTCCCGTCGACGATGTTGTCGACGAGATCGAGCATTCCCCGGATGAACGTCGAATAGGCCTGGGCAGGAGCGACATCCGGGTTTCGCCGCACGAACGCGCCCTTGGCGCCGACGGGGACGATGGGAGCGTTCTTCACCACCTGCGTCTTCATCAGGCCGAGTACCTCGGTGCGGTAGTCCTCCGGACGGTCCGAGAATCGCACACCGCCGCGGGCGACGGTGCCGCTCCGCACGTGGATGCCCTCCATGTCGTCCGAGTGGACGAAGATCTCGCGGTGGGGGACGACGGGCCCGGGATCGGTGAGACGTCCGGAATCGAGCATGAATGCGCCGTACGATTTCGGTGCGCCGTGTTCGTCGCGCTGGTACCAGTTGGTGCGCACGGTGGCGGTGACGAACGACTCCAGGCTGCGCAGGATGCGGTCCTCGTCGAGGCTTTCCGCCGCGCCGCGCCGCGCGGCGAGCGCCCGCTCCGCCCGCTCGGCGGCGACGTCCCGGTCGCGCCGGTCCGGGTCGAAGCGCGCGGCGAAGCAGGTGACGAGGGCCTCGACGAATCCTGCATGCCGGCAGAGGGTATCGACGATGTACCCCTCCGACATGATCAGGCCGGCCTGGCGGGCGAAGCGGCCGGCGGCCCGGACCAGGGCGATGTCCCGCACGTTCACATCGGCGACGACGGCGAGGCGGGCGTACCTGTCGACGACGGTGCGGCCCTGCGCGTGGGCGTCGAAGACCGCCGCCACCCGCCGCGGCGAACCCGGCCCCCACTCCGGGGGCGTGACGAACGCGAACCGATGCACCCGGCGGTCCTCGCCGTCCCCCGTCAGGAGTTCGTGATCGTCGATCCGCAGCCCGAAATGTTCGAAGGTGTGGACGGAGTCGGACAGCGACGGATCCCGGCCCGGCCACCTCATGACGGCGTCGGCGACGCGGTCGCGGGCAGCGCTCTCGACGAACAGGAGGGCCGGATGCTCCCCGCGTGACCCGGCGAGATGCCGCGCGGCCCCGGCGACGTCGGTGGGTATCGGTTCGTGTCGATGCGTGGTGGCGGTATCGGTGGTCATCTGCGTGTCCTTTCGATCACCCGGTGCGGGCCGTGGTGTGCCGCCAGTCTGCGGGCGACCCCTGGAGACGGACATGTACTCGATGTCTATTTAGTCGTAGGAACTTGTACTTCCAGTCCATGAGTGACCGGCGTTCTCGCCCCTACAGTTCGAGGAAACCGACGGAGGGAGAAGGACATGACCGCAGTGGAACTCGTACGGGGTGGCCCCGGGCTCGAGCAGGCCCGTCGCATCGTGACGGAAATCCCGGGCCCCCGGTCCCGCGAGCTGGCGCAGCGTCGTGCCGCCGCGCTGCCGGCGGGCCTGGCCAGTGGCGCCGAGATCTACGCGGCGGTGGGCGGCGGGGGTGTGCTCGTCGACGTGGACGGGAACTCCTTCATCGACCTCGGTTCCGGCATCGCCGTCACCACCGTCGGCAACTCCGCGCCGCGCGTCGTCGAACGCGCCACCGCGCAGCTGCAGCAGTTCACCCACACCTGCTTCCTCGCCACGCCCTACGAGCCGTACATCGAGGTCGCCGAGGTCCTCAACCGGCTGACCCCGGGAACCCACGCCAAGCGCACGGCACTGTTCAACACCGGCAGCGAGGCCGTCGAGAACGCCGTGAAGTACGCCCGCGCGGCGACCGGTCGTTCCGCCGTGGTCACGTTCGACCACGCCTTCCACGGCCGGACGCTGATGACGATGACCATGACGGCGAAGAACCAGCCCTACAAGCACTCCTTCGGTCCGTTCGCCCCGGAGGTCTACCGCGCGCCGATGGCCTACCCCTACCGGTGGCCGAGCGGGCCCGACCGCGCCGCGGACGAGGCGTTCGAGCAGTTCCGGCTGCTCGTCGACGCCCAGATCGGCGCGGACCAGGTGGCGTGCGTCGTCGTCGAACCCATCCAGGGCGAAGGGGGATTCATCGTCCCCGCCGACGGATTCCTCCGCCGCGTCGCCGATTTCTGCCGGGACCGCGGCATCCTCGTCGTCGCCGACGAGGTGCAGACCGGCATCGCCCGCACCGGAGCATGGTTCGCCTGCGAGCACGAAGGCCTCGTGCCGGATCTGATCGTCACGGCGAAGGGACTCGCCGGCGGACTTCCGCTCGCGGCCGTCACCGGCCGGGCCGAGATCATGGATCGCGCCCACCCGGGCGGCATCGGCGGCACCTACAGCGGCAACCCCGCGGCGTGCGCGGCGGCCCTCGGGGTGTTCGAGACGATCGAAGCGGAGCATCTGCTCGACCGGGCTCAGGAAATCGGCGCGCTGATGCTGCGGGAACTGCGCGACATCGGCACCCACCACCCCGTCGTCGGCGACGTCCGCGGACGCGGCGCCATGATCGCCGTCGAACTCGTCGAGCCCGGTACCACCACTCCCAACCGCGAGGCCGTCGCGGAGATCGTCCGGTACTGCCAGGCCCACGGAGTCCTCACCCTGACCGCCGGCACGTTCGGGAACGTGCTCCGTTTCCTGCCGCCGCTGTCGATCTCCGACGAGCTGCTCACCGAGGCGTTCTCGGTGCTGCGCGACGCGTTCGCCGCCCTCTGACCACCACCGCTCCCCTACTCCGCGAGGACCAGCACATGACCACCACCGCACCCGCCCGCACGACCGGTCCGCTGCGACCGCTCGAACTCCTCGGCGCCGACACCCTGCTCGACGCCGACGAACGCGACATCGCCGCCACCGTCCGCCGCTTCGTCGAGACCCGGCTCGTCCCCGAGGTCGGCGACTGGTTCGAATCCGCGACGCTGCCCAAGGAAGTGGCGAAGGAGTTCGGCGCCCTCGGCGTACTCGGCATGCACCTGGACGGGTACGGCTGCGCCGGCACCAACGCCGTCAGCTACGGTCTGGCCTGCCTGGAACTCGAGGCCGGCGACAGCGGATTCCGCAGCTTCGTCTCGGTGCAGGGCTCGCTGTCGATGTTCTCCATCCACCGCTACGGCTCCGACGAACAGAAGCAGGAATGGCTGCCCCGGCTGGCCTCCGGAGATGCCATCGGGTGCTTCGGCCTGACGGAACCCGACTTCGGTTCCAACCCTGCGGGAATGCGCACCCGCGCCCGTCGGGACGGCTCGGACTGGATCCTCACCGGCACCAAGATGTGGATCACCAACGGCAATCTCGCGGACGTCGCCACGGTGTGGGCCCAGACCGACGAGGGCGTGCGCGGGTTCGTCGTTCCCACCGACACCCCCGGCTTCACCGCCAACCCGATCCACCGGAAGCTGTCGCTGCGGGCCTCGGTGACCTCCGAGCTGGTGCTCGACAACGTGCGCCTGCCGGCATCGGCCGAGCTGCCGCTCGCCCGCGGACTCGGCGCCCCCCTGTCGTGCCTCAACGAGGCCCGGTTCGGCATCGTGTTCGGCGCGCTCGGCGCGGCCCGCAACAGCCTCGAGACCGCGTTGGACTACGCCGCCTCGCGGGAGGTCTTCGACCGCCCACTTGCCGCCTACCAGCTCACCCAGGAGAAGCTGGCCGACATGACGCTCGAGCTCGGCAAGGGCTTCCTGCTCGCACTGCACCTCGGCCGCCTCAAGGACGAGTCCGGTGTCACCCCCGAACAGATCAGCCTCGGCAAGCTCAACAACGTGCGCGAGGCATTGGCCATCGCCCGCGAATGCCGGACCATTCTCGGCGCCAGCGGAATCACCCTCGAGTACTCGCCGCTGCGGCACGCCAACAACCTCGAGTCGGTGCTGACCTACGAGGGCACCAGCGAGATGCACCTGCTCTCGATCGGCCGCGCCCTGACCGGTCACGCCGCATTCCGCTGACCCGCACCGTCGAAGCGTCGAAGGGACACACGATGACGACACCCGTTCTGCTGCAGCACTACATCGACGGCGAGTGGTTCGACGGCGGGGCCGAGGCCCTGGCGAGCATCAGCCCCGCCGAGCCGGACGTCACCGTGGCCCGCGGTCGTGCGGCCACGGGCGACGACGTCGACCGGGCCGTGGCCGCCGCGCGCGCCGCGGCCCGGCCATGGGCGAAAACCCCGGCGCACGAGCGCGGTGCCGTCCTCGCCCGGGCGGCTGCCGTCGTCGAATCGTCCGCGTCGCAGTGGGGTGCGGAACTTGCCCGGGAGGAGGGCAAGACGCGCGGCGAGGGCGTCGCCGAGGTGCTCCGCGCGGCCCAGATCCTGCGCTTCTACGGCGGCGAGGGAGACCGGGAGGCCGGCGAGGTGTACGCCTCCCCCCGGCGCGGTGAGCAGATCCTGGTCGCGCGCAAGCCCGTCGGCGTGGTCGGGGTCATCACCCCCTTCAACTTCCCCATCGCCATCCCCGCCTGGAAGATCGCCCCGGCACTGACCTACGGCAACACCGTGGTGTGGAAGCCGGCGGGCACCGTGCCGCTGCTGGCCATGCGGCTCATGCAGGCCCTCGCCGACGCCGGCCTGCCGCCGGGGGTGCTCAACCTCGTCATCGGCGGCCGGGCGGTCGGCGCCGGCATCGCCGACCATCCGGGGATCGACGCGCTGACCTTCACCGGTTCCACGGCGGTGGGCCGGAGCCTCGCGGCGGCGGGAGCCGCGCGGGGGGTGCCGGTGCAGGCGGAGATGGGCGGCAAGAACGCGGCGGTGGTGCTCGGCGACGCGGACCTCGATCTCGCCGCCGAACAGGTGCTGCTCGGCGCGTTCCGGTCGTCGGGACAGAAGTGCACGGCGACGTCGCGGCTGATCGTCACGGACGACGTCGCCGACGAGTTCGTCGGTGAACTCGTCGCCCGGATCGGGAAGTGGACCGTCGGCAATCCCCTGGACGAGCACGTCCACATGGGTCCGGTGGTCGACGCCGCGGCGCGGGCGTCGATCCGGGCGGGGGTCGACGAGGCGGTACGCCAGGGTGCCCGCGTGTTGTGTGGGGGCAGGCCCTACGAGGACGGTGAACTGGCGGCCGGGTTCTACGTGCCGCCCACCGTGCTCGAGCTGCCCGGCACCCGGCTCGACGTGTGGCGCGAGGAACTGTTCGGGCCCGTACTGGCCGTGTGCCGGGCGGCCGACGCCGAGACGGCGTTCGCGCTCGCCGACGACAGCGAGTACGGCTTGTCGGCGGCCGTGTTCACCCAGGACCTCACCCGCGCCCTCGGGGCGCTCGAGGGCCTGGACGTGGGCATCCTGCACATCAACTCCGAATCCGCCGGCGCCGACCCGCACGTCCCGTTCGGCGGCGCGAAGAAGAGCGGGTACGGCCCGAAGGAACAGGGTCGGGCCGCACGGGAGTTCTTCACCCACACCACGACCGTCTACCTTCGCGGCGGGAGGCCGATCGCATGAGCAGGGGCGCACTCGACGGCATCGTCGTCGCCGACTTCACCCGGGTCCTCGCCGGCCCCTACGCCACGATGATGCTCGCGGACATGGGTGCCGAGGTCGTCAAGATCGAACGTCCCGGCACCGGCGACGACACCCGCGCGTGGGGACCGCCCTACGACGACGAGGGCTCGGCCACGTACTTCAACTCGGTGAACCGCAACAAGACCTCCGTGGTCCTGGACCTCGCGTCGGAGGACGGCCGCGCCGAGGCCCGTCGGCTCGTGGCGCGCGCGGACATCGTGGTCGAGAACTTCCGCGCGGGCACCATGGAGCGGCTCGGCCTGGGCTACGACGAGCTGCTCGACGTCAACCCGGGGCTGATCTACTGCTCCGTCACCGGTTTCGGGAGCGGCGACGGAGCGACCCTGCCGGGCTACGACCTGCTCGTGCAGGCCGTCGGTGGGCTCATGAGCATCACCGGACCCGAGGCCGACGCGCCGACGAAGGTGGGCGTCGCGGTCGTCGACGTGCTCACGGGCCTGCACGCCCTCGCCGGGATCCTCGCTGCGCTGCACCACCGGGAGCGCACCGGCGAGGGGCAGCGCGTCGAAACCAATCTTCTTGCCGCGCTGCTGTCGTCGCTCGTCAATCAGGGCTCGGCGTACCTCGGTGCCGGGGTGGTGCCCGGCATCCTCGGCAACCGGCACCCGAGCATCGCCCCGTACGAGGTGTTCCCGACCAAGGACCGGCCGCTGGCGCTGGCGGTGGGCAACGACAAGCAGTTCACGCGGCTCGCCGAGACGATCGGCGCGCCCGAGCTGGCCACCGATCCGCGCTTCCGCAGCAACCCGCTGCGCGTCGCGCACCGCGAGGAACTGTGCGAGGGGATCACCTCGATCCTCGTCACGGCCGGGGCCGACCACTGGTACGACGAACTCTCCCGCGTGGGTGTTCCGGCCGGGCCCATCAACGACGTCGCCGAGGCCTTCGAGTTCGCCCGTCGCCTCGGTCTCGACGCCGTCGTGTCGGTGCCCGGAAGTGCCACACCGCAGGTCGGAAACCCGTTGACCTTCTCCAGGACTCCGGTCCGGTACCGGTCGGCTCCGCCACCCCTGGGTGGAGCCGCGGACTGACCGGAGCGGCCTGGAGGAGTGCCCGTCCCGTCGCGTCCGGCCGCGGCGGGACGGGCGTCGTGCCGCACCGAACCGAACGGCGGCGCGCACCTCCGTCGTCCGTCCCCTCCCGCGATCAGGGATGCGCGGCGGCACGATCCTCGTGTGCGGGAACGGTGGATGCGGGCCGGCGCAGACCGAAGGACTCGAAGCCGACGACGTACAGCAGCGTCACCAACGCGAACAGGTCCATGAACCCGAGGGCGTTGCCGTGCAGACCGTCGGCGACGGCCGGTTCGTGCAGCACGATCTCGGCGACCACGTAGTAGTACAGCACGAACGTGGTCACGGCGAGGGCGAACGTGATCGCCACGCGCGACAGCAGATTCGCCACGGCCCCGCCGCCCGTCGGCTTGTTTCCGAAGGCGTTGGCCCACAGGATCATCCATGCCACCCAGCACACGCCCAGCTGGGCCGGGAACTGATCGAGCGGGAAACCCGGTTCGGCTGCCGTGCCGGGGCCGACGAGCACCGCACACACGGCGCGCAGTGCCGCGAACAGCACGGTGCCGAGCACGATGTTGCCGACCGTCGAGACCAGTGCGACCCGCATGCGGCTGCCGGCGAGCCGCCACGGCCAGTTCTCCAAGGTCTGCCCTGTGAGCACGATCGCGACGATGATCGAGTAGTACCAGCCGAGCAGTGTGTCGATGCCGAGCAGTGCTGTGCCCTCCCGAACCGTCTCCGAGACCGCGGGTACGCCCAACACGAGATAGAGCAGTGCGGTGGGGACGAGGAGGGAGACGATTTCGCAGGCGCCGACCCACGGCTGTTTCAGGCCCAGATCGGTCCACGGCCAGTGTCCCCAGTTGAGCACCACCAGCACCCACGTGGAGAAGCCGAACAGGACGAACAACGCGCCCGTGAAGTAGCCCAGGCCGTCGGGGCGGTCGGCCGCGTAGTCGGGATACAGGTGGCCGATTCCGCTCGCCAGGACATACGTGACGACGACGGCGAAAGCCGAGGTGGCGGCGAGGAACACAATGCCGCGCCAGGGTTGCCGTAGCCGGTCGAATCCCCAGAGTTCGAGGTTGAATCCGGCCCACACGACGAACAGGAGGGCCCAGAACAGGGCGGCGTTGAACGGCAACGGATACAGGTCGAACGGGCTGAGCTGCGGGTCGGCGAGCAGATACCACGCCGCGACGGAGACGGTGGTGATCACGGCGGTGTTGGCGACACCGAATCCGAGCCACCCCGGGGACGTGTCGGCGTGCGAGCGTTCGGGCATGGGGTACCGAAACCTTCTGTGATGCCCTCGAAACGAGGGGCGAGGGGAACGTCGGCCGAGGAGATCGGTGAGTGGTGTGGTGGCCGGAGTCGGCTGCCGGATCGCGGACCGTGTCCTCGAGGGTTCTTCGTCAGCTCCGGCGGCGCAGTTCGGGACCGGCCGTGGGAGCGTGGGGCATCGGAGTGTCCTTCCCGTGAGAATGCGACTCGTGAGAATGTGACTCGGAGCACACTCGAAACGATCACGCGTCACAACCGTTGCGCCGCGTTGCATCCCCCGCCCGGGTCCGGATCGTCCGCCCCGGCCGTCCGGCATCTCCCGGGCCTTGACGGCCGGCCACGACTCCGCCCGGGTGTGGATGGAGTCGAGGTCGCAGCGGTCACCCGAAATGTTGGCTACAATTGTGTACATGACGACTCTTCCGGTGGCCGAGGCGCGGGCGCAGTTCTCCCGCCTGGTCGACGAGGCCGAGCGCACCCACGAGCGGTTCGAGATCACCCGAAATGGGCACCGGGCCGCGGTGCTGCTCGGTGCCGACGACTACGACGCGCTGCGCGAGACCATTGCCGTGCTGGCCGAGAAGTCCCTGCTTGCCGACCACCTCACGGGAATGGCCGAGATCGAGGCCGGGGACAGCCTCGATGCCGCATCCCTCGCCGAGATCATGTCCGCGGGCAAGCCCGACGACGAGTGAGCGTTCCCGGCGAGCCCTACACCCTGATCGTGGCCCGTACCGCTGCCCGTGCGCTCGAGCGGACCCTGCCCGAGAAGGTCGCCGCCGCGGTGTACGAGTTCATCACCGGGCCCCTCCTCGAAAACCCGCACCGGGTCGGCAAGGAACTCGCCCCACCGTTGGCACCGGCCTACTCCGCCCGCCGCGGCTCCTACCGGGTGCTGTACCTGATCGACGAGAACACCCGCCAGGTCCGAGTCACCGCGATCTCCCACCGCGCCGACGCGTACCGCACCTGAATCTTCCGGGGCGCGGCCGGGGTGACGATCTCGTCGAGGCGCTGCGACCGGACGTCGGCACCTATCCGCCACGGCCGTCCAGCATCTCCCGGGCCTTGACGGCCAGCCACCACTCCACCCGGGTGTGGATCGAGTCGAGGTCGCGGCCGGTGAGTTCGGTGATGCGGGCGAGCCGGTTCCGCAGGGTGTGCCGGTGGATGCCGAGGGCAACGGCGGTGCTCTCGGCCTGACCGTTGTGCTCGAGGTACGCGGCGAGGGTCTCGACCAGACGTCCGCTCGATCCGTGCTTCGCGTCGTAGGCATCGAGTGCTTCGAGGCCGGTGCGGGCGATGGCCTGCAACGCGTCCGGATCCTGCATGCCCAGCAACACGGAAAAGGTACCGAGCTCGGCGAACGCCACCGGTGTCCGGCCCCCGTCCCGCGCTGCCCGGGCCGCCGAGAGAGCCTGCTGCACACCGATGTTCGCGTCCTTGACGCCGCACGGACCACCCAGCCCGCACCGGACCGGGCGGCCGAGCTGCGCGCGGACGCGGTCCTGGACCCGGGTCGCGATCTCGCGGGCGCGGTCGGCCGGCAGGACCACCGCGACATCCGCGCCGGCCGAGGCCGTCAGGTGGGGGATCCCCTCGGCGGCGAGGGCTGCGCCGACCTCGGTCCCGGCCGCCTCCTCCCGTCGCGGCTCCTACCGGGTGCTGTACCCGATCGACGAGGGCGTAGAGGGTGCGATCCGATTCCCGCACGACAGTTGCGCCTGCGACCGAGGCGGCCGCAGAACGTGCTCGCCCGGTCTGCGAACCCGATATTCGCCCGTTTCGCAGCGCAGTCAGGCGCGAGCGAGGTTCGAATCAGCCAGCTTGTCGATGCGCGCTGCGAGATCCAGGATTCGGTGCGCATCTCGCACGTGCAGACTCTCGATCATCTTCCCGTCCAGCGTGATTACGCTGCTTCCTGCGGCTGCGGCATCCTCGTACGCTACAACGACCCGCCGTGCATATTCGATCTCCTCCGAAGAGGGTCCGAAGACCGCGTTGGCCGGACCGATCTGCGAAGGGTGGACGACGGTCTTGCCATCGAAGCCCATTTCACGCCCTTGGCGAGCTTCGGCCAGGTAGCCGTCGCTGTCACGGATGTCGTTGAACACCCCGTCCAAGATCACCTTTCCCGCCGTTCGGGCACCCAGAACGCCGAGTGACAAGCTTGTCAGGACCGGAGCCCGTCCGGGACGCGGAAGAGCATGAAGATCGTTGATCAGGTCGTTGGTTCCGACGACCAGCACAGACACGCGATCGCTGGCAGAAGCGAGCTCTTCGACGTGCAGGAAGGCAGCCGGCGTCTCGATCATGAGCCAGAGAGTCGTCCGCTCCCCTGCCCCTGCAGCGTCCAGTTCGTTCACCAGCATGCGGACATCGTCGCCGGACTCGATCTTCGGCACCAGAACGCCGTCGGCACCGGACCGGGCAGCCGCCGCCATATCGCCTGCGTGCCAATCGGTACCGATTCCGTTGACCCGAATCACCACCTCGCGGGGCTTCAGGACGCCGGAGCGCACGACCTTGCACACACGGTCCCTCGAGTCCGATTTGGCATCGTCGCCGACGGCGTCTTCGAGGTCGAGAATCACTACGTCGGCGGGTAGATTTCCAGCCTTCTCCAGGGCGCGTGTGTTGTTCCCGGGAACGTAGAGAGCGGAACGGCGGGGACGCGCTACATCGGTCATGGACTGGGCCTTCTTTCGCTTGGCGGGACATCCGCTCATGAGATTGTTAGTCCGCTAACAAGCTTTGTCAACCCTGGCGCACCTTCACCGATGTCCTTAGGGCCGTCTCTTAAATATTGTTCGTTGACAAACTAGCAATTTGGTGGTGTTCTTTCGGGCACGAGGTCTCCGTCACACCCGATCCTGCACTGTGCTCCACTTCATCCTTGCCGACGTCCGGGCGGGTGGACCGGCATCGGCCTCATCCTTGGGCGGATCCGACGACGAGCTGTCGCGGACGACCCCAAGCAGCGACTGCGCACTCCTGACGATCTTCCATACCAGCAACTTCGACAACTCGGCCGACAGACCAGAAAAACCGGAGGGTCAATGATCATGAAAATATCGATGTTCGGCTTGCGTGGCAGGCTTCGGACTGCGACCGGCTGCCTGGCAGCGATCGCTCTCCTCACGGCCGGCTGCGCGAGCACCGACAGCAACGGTGACGCGGAGACATCGGATTCGGGCCCGATCACTCTCTACGCAAGCATGGGTGTTTCCGGGACCGGAGCGGCGATCCAGCCTGCCGTCGAGGCCGGGGTGCGCGCTGCCGTCTCGACGATCAACGACAACGGAGGACTGCTGGGTCGTCCCATCGAGGTGGAAGTCCAGAACAACGAAAGTGACCCCACCAAGGCGGTGTCGCTGCTACAAGCAGAGATGAACGGCTCCACTCCCCCCGATCTCGTGTGGGCGGGAACATCGAGCTCTGAAACCCTTGCGCTCATGGGGGTTACCACGAGGTCGAAGGTCATGGCGTTCACTCCGGGCAACAATCAGGAACTCGGCGACGCGTCGAAGTTCCCGTACCTCTTCGGATCCTCGCCTGTCGGCAGCGCCATCGCCGACACGCTGACCGACTACCTGGTGGACGGCGGGTACAAGACCATCGGAATCCTGACACCCAACGACGCCCTCGGAAACTCGGCGGCAGAGCGGTACAAGGCTGCCTTCGAAGAGGAGGGCCTCGCCGTGGTGACCGATCGCTACGAGACCGACGCTGTGGAGATGGACGGACCGTTGGCGCGTCTGGCCGACAAGAATCCGGACGTGGTCGTCTTCAATGCCGTGGCCAACCCCGCTTACGTCCTCAAGAGCCGAATCAAGGTCGGCCTGGAGGACGTACCGTTCGTCGGCGACCTCTCGACCACCAATGTCGACTTCGCCGGAGCGGTGAGCCCGCAGGAGAAGGAAGGCGTCACTCTGGCTGCCTACACGCTCGCAACTACTCAGAGCGACCGCCCGGGTGCCAAGAATCTGCTGGACTCTCTGCACTCAGCAGGCGTGAACATGAAGTCGTCGCTGAGTCTCTACGGGATTGCCTACGACGTGGTCCTGTCCTACGCCAACGCGGTCGACGCCGTCGGCTCCACCGACGTGGACAAGGTCCGAGCAGCAATGGAATCCGGTGACGGGGATACCTATCCGCTGTCGCTGACCGATGATCAGGGATGGACCGAGGAAGTTCATCTGGGTAGCGGAGATGCGCCCAACTATTTCACCTTCATCCCCGTCTCTCCGCTGGTCGACGGCCAGTTCCAGCTCGGCTCCTGAGAAAGGCAGCACGCAGTGTCGACAGCAATTCTCACCGGGTTGGTCCTCGGATCGATCTACATTCTCGTCGCCGTCGGATACAACATCGTCTTCCTTGCATCGGGAGCATTCAACTTCGCTCAGGCCGCCGTGGTCATGCTCGGTGCCTTCGTCGCCTCCACGTTCGGTGTCGAACGTGGAGTCCCGACGATCGGAGTCCTCGCCTTGGCTGCACTGATCGGTGCTGTCGTCGGAATCGCCACCGAAATCGCCGCAATCCGTCCGGTCATAGGCAAGGGATTGCACGGGGAACTCGTGACCACCGTCGGGGTATCGACGATTCTGACCGGTCTCGTCGTCGTGATCTGGGGCGTCGATACTCGGCCGATCAATCCGCTGATCTCGGCGGACACCGTCAGTGTCCTGGGTGGTCGTGTCACAGTGGACGGCCTCGTTCTGATCGCCGCCGCGGTCCTCAGCTGCGTTGCCCTGTGGGGCTGGTCCCGCTTCACATTGGGCGGATTGGCGTCTCTCGCCGTGTCCGAGAACCGTGAAGCGGCGACATTGCGCGGAATCAACGTCAATTACCTGTCGATACTCGCCACCGCGGCTGCCGGAGCCATCGGTGGTGCCGCCGGCGTATTCGTCGGCACGCAGACGTTGGCGGTCCCGACCATCGCCGCAGTTCTCACACTGAACTCGTTCTTGGTACTCATCATCGGCGGGATGGGCTCCTTCCCCGGACTTCTGATCGGTGGACTGGTGGTCGGCACTCTCGAAGCGCTGACCGGAAGGTACCTGGGCAGCGAATACGTCACTCTCGCGCTGTTCGCGCTTCTTCTCGCCGTCCTCCTGGTGAAACCCGAGGGCCTCTTCGGACAGAAAGTCAACAGAGTCGTATGAACCTCTTTCCTCGCCTGAAAATAGACGGACGCCGTCTTTGGCTTCTCCCCTTGTCGCTGGGGGTGCTGGTGCTGCTGGCACCACTGTTCGGTCTGAGCGCGGTGAATCAACGCCAGTTCATCCTGGTGGCAGTTCTCGCCCTCACGGTCAGCGGGCTCAACTTGGCGTGGGGCTACGGGGGAGAACTCGCGATCGGTCAGTTGGCCATGTATGCCCTCGGTGCGTACGTCACCGGCTGGATGGTGATGGAGGGTTACGACCTGGCCTTCGCCATGCTGGCCTCGTGTATCGCGGCGGCCGCCCTCGGCCTGCTCACAGGTCTACCCGCATTGCGTGTGCGTGGCTGGGGCGTCGCCATGGCCTCGTTCTTCTTGATCATCCTGATTCCCGACATCATCAAGCTCTTCGAAGATCAGACCGGTGGCCAGATCGGCATGATCGGGATCCCGGGTCCGGTTCTCTTCGGGCAGGAGCTCTCGGACGATCAGTTCTACGGACTCGTCATGCTCTGTCTGATCGTGTGGCTCGTCCTCATGCGCAACCTGGTTACATCCCGCCACGGGTCCGCTCTGCGCGTGATGCGTGAAAGTCCTGTCCTGACTGCGAGTCTAGGACTCGATGTACGGCGCCTGAAGCTCACGATCTACGTCATGGCGGCGATTCCGGCGGGACTCGCCGGCAGCCTCTTCGTCTTCGTCGACCGATTCATCGCTCCGGACTACTTCGATTTCGCCGCCGCTATTCTCATCGTCGCCGCTGCTGTCCTGGGCGGAGCCGAGACCGTCTACGGCGCGATCGTCGGAGCAGCGATTCTGACGATCCTTCCGCAACGCTTCGGATCGTTCGATCATTACGCCGAGATCGTATTCGGTGCTTTCCTCCTCGTCGGAGGCATCCTCCTGACCAACACGCGACTCAGGAACGGCCTCGACAGCCTGAAGCTACGAATCCGCAATTGGGGAAGCACACCGACCGCCCGGGCCTCCACGGAGGCCGCTCGCGTACCCGAACTGGCACCGCGTGCGCTGAAGGTCGATTCGATAACCAAGACGTTCGGCGGCAATACTGCTCTCAACGGTGTGACGATCGAAGCGCAACCCGGGCAGATCACAGCTCTGATCGGCGCCAACGGATCGGGAAAGACCACAATGCTCAACGTGATCTCCGGCTTCTACCCTGCGGACTCGGGCACGGTCTCTCTCGACGGCGAACCGCTGCCCTTGGGCAAAGCGTCGCAGACCGCCCGTCGAGGCATCGCCCGCACATTCCAGACCCCCATCGTGCCGTCCTCGATGACGACAGAGGAGGCCGTCGAGGTCGCCCGTTACGTACGTGACTACTGCGGGATCCCGAGTTCGATGCTCCGCTTACCGAAACATCGGGATGTGGCCCGCAGAGACGAGGACGAGGCTGGCACCTGGTTGCGTGCAACAGGGCTCGCTCACGAATCCAACTCACTCGCAAGGGGGTTGTCACTGGGCGATCGACGAATGCTCGAGGTTGCACGTGCACTGGCGACCGGCGCCTCCGTCCTGCTTCTCGACGAAGTCGCCTCCGGGTTGGACCCGGTCGATCTGGACCGATTGAGCGTTCTGCTGCGTGCAGTACGGGATGCAGGTGGCACCGTTGTTCTGGTCGAACACAACTTTCGTCTGGTCTGCGACCTCGCCGACTCGATCTACGTTCTCGAACGTGGGGAGCTGATCGCTCAGGGAGACCCCGACGCGATCCAACGTGATCCGGCTGTCGCGCGCAGCTATCTGGGCGACGAGCTCTCGTCGGAGGACGAACTCGCCTCCCTCGACACCGTGGGGAGTAACCATGACTGACCGCGACACGGTTCTGGAAGTTTCGGGCCTTTCCGCGGGCTACGGAGACATCGGTGTCCTGTTCGACGTCGGTCTCACCGCCTGGAAAGGTTCGGTCACCGCAGTATTCGGATCCAACGGTGCCGGCAAGACCACCCTGATGTCTGCCATTACCGGCCTGATTCGTACCAGCAGTGGCCACATCGAACTCGACGGCGTCGACATCTCCGACAAACCCGCTCACAAGCGCTCGGCGGCCGGCGTCGCCCTGGTGCAAGAGAACAAGCGCGTCTTCCACAAGCGCACGGTGCATGAAAACCTCGTACTCGGTGGACACGCCCTCGGGCGTTCGGAGCGCCATAGAGCTCTGACCACCGCATACGACCGCTTTCCGGTCCTGAGGGACAAGAGCAACGACAAGGCCGGATCTCTTTCCGGTGGACAACAGCAGATGCTCGCCATTGCGCAAGCGTTGATGCCAGGTCCGAAAGTTCTTCTTCTGGACGAGCCCTCTGCAGGGCTGGCACCCATCATCGTCAACGACCTGCTTCACAGTATTGCCCGCATGAAGGCCGAGGGCATGGCAGTCGTTCTCGTCGAGCAGCTCGTCGGTCAAGCGCTTTCGATCGCCGACCACGTAGTAGCGCTACAACATGGTCGAGTGGTGATCGATTCCGACGCCGCCTCAGTGGATGACGAGAAGTTGCGCGCCGCCTATCTGGGAGCGAGCGATGAAGAGGTAGCTCACCGAGTCGACGCAGCAGATTCGATGTACGTGGAATCCGGCGCGATCAGGTCGGATACGTCGAGAACCTGACAACCCGTCACCGGGTGTGGGTCGTATCTCACGCTGTGGGGACCCACACCCGGGCTTCTGGAAAGGCTTCAACGCATGACACAGGCTTCGGCGAACGAACCCGCTCTCGGCGCGGGGGTGCTCCGGTCACGGATCGCAGACCTGCTGGACAAACAATCGTTGTACGAGAATATTGCGCTCTACTGCCGTGGAATGGACCGCAAGGACCTCGCGACGATGCAGTCGACCTTCTGGCCCGAGGCCACCGACGATCACGGCGCGTTCGTGGGATCGGCATACGACTTCTGTGAATGGGCTTACGAGAACCAGAAGAAGGGACAGCATCGTTCGCATCACTACATCACGAACGTACTGATCGACTTGGACGAAGACACTGCCCGACGAGAGACGGCGGTGGTCTATGTCATGGTTCGCCCCGAGGAGGACCGGATCGAGGTCATGGGTGGGCGGTACCGTGACGTCTGCGAGAAGAGAAGGGGGGAATGGAAAGTTCTCAGGCGAGTTGTGATCTTCGATTTCGCCCAACAGCTCTCACCGATCGCAGACTTCGGCGACGTCTTCGGCGGCATACCTCCGAGCGCCCACTTCGGCGGCCTGTTTCCGAATGATCCTGTGTACGAGTCCGAGTGGTGATTTCCGGACAGACCAGGAAGGCTGTCGACGGCCATGTGGCACAGGGCAGCTCTGGGGACGTTGCAACTGCGAGTCGATGACCTCGGTCGACGCCGGCTCCGGATGGCAATTCGGATGCCTTCTCCTGCGCATCCACCGAAGCCGGCCCCGTCAGATGGCGTTGAACCAGTCGTACCGATAGAGCTGACCTCGCGCCTACTCGTCCGCGCCTACTCGGTGGAGGCCTTCACAGTCCTTCCGGGACGGGACTCTTGGAGAGATACTGTGTGCACTGCTCCATATACGCAGTGAGTACGGAGACAGGGTCGATTCCCTCAGGATCGAGCATCCAGAGATAGCCGACTCCACGAAGTTGAGCCACGATCCCTGCTGCATGCTGTTCCGGGTCCAGTTCCGGGTTGATCGAACCGTCCTCCATTCCCTTCTGGAGGATCGACATTACCTGTGACTGCAGGTCGCGGTGGAAGTCCACCATCCTGGGACGCAGGTCCGGAACCGGCCTGAGCGCTTCGAAGGACAGGGCGTACATCACCGCCAGCGACCAAGCATCGCTCTCATAGGAATCGCGGATCCTGGAGATGAAGGCCTGCAGAATTTCGAGACCCGTCCGGCCGTCATCCTCCGGCTGCACCGCCGCAACCTGAACAGACCAGTGCTCGACGATCTCGTCGACGAGTGCTTCGAGGAGTTTGCCCTTGGAGCCGAATCTCGCTGTCGCGAGGCTCCGGCTGTATCCGGCCCGTTCACCGATCGTCGCCAGAGTCATCACCTGGTAACCACCCTCGATTACGAGATCGCCCGCCGCCTTGAGAAGAAGGCGCGTCGAACGCTCGGAACGAATCTGATGGCCGTTCGGCTCACGTGAAGTTGCCACATGACGATTATAGTTGACCAGCCAACACGAGTCTGCCCCCTCGGCGGGTTCCACCGCCCGCGCACTGCATCACTGCTCGGACGGGCCCGAGCGCATCCGGCCCCGTCCCCCGCCCTGCGGATGCTCGCTGGTCACGTGGGGTGGGGGTGACGGCTTCTGCACCGCATGTCTTCCGGCGTCCTTGGTGTATCGGCACCGTGTGGAAGCGCCTCTATTCCGGAGGGGAGGTCGCCGCATGGGCCCCGATACCCCCGGTCCGGTAGTTGATTCCGGGCATGATCCGACGCAACCGCTCCGCGAATCCGTCGGTCGTGAGGCCGAAGTGCGCGAGTATGTCCTCCTCGGAGGCTCCTCGGCGCGGGGTCCACACAGCGGCGAACTCGAGAAGACGTCGAGACTCGGTGTCCAGATGCTTCGATCCGGAAACTACATTCTTGCGGCTGCTGTCCAGGACTGTTCGCCCGGTATTCCTGTCCGGCCTTGAATCGGTACTCGTGCCGAGATACTGCCTGGCGAGCCCTCGTCATCGTGGACGGTGAAACTCACCGGCGCGAGCCGTCGTGAGCCTCTGCCAAGTCCGGCTCCTCCATTGCTCGATCCTGGCCGCGGTTCGCTACCAGGACCCCTACGACGATCATCCCGACAGCGGCAACCGTCGCGGGTATGACAGCCAGCAGGAAGATGGTCTTGGCCGGCACGTGCGCCGCCAGAAGCGCTCCACCGATGGTAGGGCCGACCACCGACCCGACCCGCCCGACTCCGGAAAGGAAGCCGAGGCCTGTGGCTCGCAGCCAGCTCGGATAGACGTCGGTGGCGACTGCATTGACGGACATCTGAGTGCCGATCGCACAGGCGCCGACTACGAACAGGGAGATCGACAGGACGGCCAGGGAGCCCAGCGACACAGCCGTCACGACAGTTGCGAGTGCGGCAACCAGGAAGGCCGCACTCAAGAGCCTGTAGGGATTCGCGCTTCGGTCCACTCGAGTACCAATGGCAACTCCACCGATCATCGCCCCGAGGTTGCAGATCGCGGAGGCGAGGACGGCCTGCTGGGTCGAGAAGCCGGCATCGGTGAGGACCGACGGTATCCACGACATCAGGAAGAGAATCAGAAGTACTGCGCTGAAGAACACTACGCAGAGCACCAATGTAACCGGGGCATGGCGCCGAGCGAACAGCAGCTTGATCGATGGCTTGTTTCCCCCGCCGTCGTTCTGCACAGTCAGCGGTACACCGGAAGGAGCCACGGCCTGCGCGTTCACGGCTCGCAGGATCGATCGTGCCTCGTCGTGCCGTCCCTTGATCGTCAAGAACTGCACGGTCTCCGGGAGCCACCGAACGAGCGCCGGAACCAGCAGAAGCGGAAACAGGCCTCCGACGACGAAGACAGACCGCCATCCGAGGGTGGGCATGATTGCGCTGGCCAACAACCCGCCGAGAAATCCTCCCGCGGCGCTGCTGGCGCCGACAATCGTGACGACCGTGGCCCGGATCCGTTTGGGGGCGAACTCCGCACCGTAGGCGTAACTGTTCGGAATGACCGCGCCGAGTCCGATCCCTGCGAGGAAACGCAGCGGAATGATCTGTCCGATGTCCTGTGTGGCAACGACGCAGAGGGTCATCGATCCGAAGATGACGACACCGGCAATCAACACCGGCCGTCGACCGTAACGATCCGCTCGCGGAGCCAAGATCACTGCGCCGACGATCATTCCGAGTAACGAGGCGACGATTGCGGGGGTCAGGCTCGCGGTGGTCGTCCCCCATTCCTCGGCGATGGCCGGCGCAGTAATCGCCATGATCAGAGCATCGAATCCGTCGAAGAAGGACACTGCCATGACCGACGCAATCGCTTTGCGCTGCAGAGAAGACAACGACGCGTTGTCGATGATGCGCTGGATATCGAACGTGGGTGGTGTAGGCACGTGATGGTCCTCGGGTCAGATCGATGAGATTCGAGGTGACGCAATCGCTTGGTCACGACCGAGTCGTTCGGGATTCCGCCTGTTCGTGTTGCGCGTCACAGCTATAGTCGACCAAGAAACTTTGGTTGTCAACCTACAAACATTTTCGACGGCATGACTCTCCGCCCCGTGCTGCCCTGCGGCGCACCCCGCTGCAGCGCGGGATCCCTTGTGTCTCGGATTCCGACGCGCGAGATCGGTCGTCCGGGTAAGTGACCTACGCTCCCGGCGACAACGTCGGTACTTGCTGGGGTCGGTACCAGCAGCTACCCTACATTAAATTGCTAGTCGACCAACTATGATTGGGGCTATTCGTGAACCGTACACTGGCCGATCCGCGACCCAGAATCCCACTCGCCTACCGAACCGAGGAACGAGAAGCCATTCAGGAGATGGCCCGCGACTTCGCCATGCGTGAAGTCCTTCCGGTAGCGAACGAACTCGACCCGCAACACGGCCTCATCCCCGATGCCCTTCGCGCCAAGATGGCGGAACTCGGCTTCTTCGGGGTCCTGATCCCCGAAGAACACGGCGGCTTGGGCCTGGGTGTTTTCGAGTACGCACTGATCACCGAAGAACTCGCACGCGCGTGGATGAGCGTCGCCAGCATCATTACGCGCTCCAGTGTCGCCTCCGCCCTGGACCCGACCCAGCGGGCCGAAATACTGCCTCGCGCCGCACGCGGCGAATGGCTTGGTGCGTTCGCTATGAGTGAGCCTGGAGCGGGATCCGATATCGCGGCCATCCGTACGCGGGCCGACAAGGTCGACGGCGGCTGGGTGATCAACGGACAGAAGATGTGGTGTACATTTGCCGACCAGTCCGACGGGATCATCGTGGTCGCGCGGACCGAACCCTACGACCCCCAGAATCGACACAAGGGCATTCGCCGCTTCATCGCCTACAAGAACCGGGGCGAGTTCCCCGAGGGCTGCACGGGGACACCCGTCCGAAAGATCGGCTACCACGGATGGCACACGTTCGAACTGTCCTTCAACGACTGCTTCGTACCCGATGACGCCCTTCTGGGGTACGAGCAGGACCCGAAAAGCCCCGATCAAGGATTCAAGCGTGTTGCTGCCGGCATGCTGACGCCCCGCGTCCACACTGCCGCCCGCTCGATCGGACTGGCTCGGGGCGCACTCGAGGACTCGATCAAGTACGTCCAAGAGCGAGAACAGTTCGGGCACTCCATCGGTGACTTCCAGGCGACCCGATTCAAGATTGCAAGGATGGCAACGGAAATCGAGATGTGCCGGGCTCTGATGTACGAGGTCGCGTCCGACATCGACCGAGGTGAGGCATCGGATATGAGGGCCGCGATGGTGAAATACGCAGCGGCGGAGATGTCCGAACGAGTGACATCGGAGGCTCTGCAGATTCACGGCGGCGCTGGATACACCACCGACTTCCCCATCGAGCGCTACTGGCGCGATGCACGTCTGACGAAGATCTTCGAGGGCACCTCCGAGATCATGCAGCGTCTGGTCTCCGATCGACTCCTGCCCCCCACCCCCTTCCGATGAAAAGCGCATCTCGGGGCACGCCCGGTGAAGCCGGCTGAGCCGGATCCGATCCGAAGGTCGGACTCCTTTCGGTCGACGAACGAGGATGAGAGATGGAAGCTCAGCACACGCTCAACGGACACCAGGTCCGTTCCGAACGTTCTACCCGTCTTCTGCTTCGCGCCGCAGCGGAACTCGTCGCGGAGGGCGGCTATCAGCTCATGACCCTTGCGACGGTCGGTGAACGCGCCGGGTACAGCCGCAGTCTTGCCACCGCCCGTTTCGGTTCCAAGGCGAAACTACTCGAAGCTCTCGTCGAAGAGATCGTCGTGCGATGGAGTGTGGAGACCGTCGAGCCGGAACTGCAGGATCTGTCCGGACTCGATGCGTTACGAGTGATGTTGACCGAGATCAAGGCTTCGTACGAGAAGAGCCCTCGGTCGTTGAGCACTCTCTACGCGCTGATCTTCGAGGCGGTGGGCCCGATTCCCGAACTACGGGACCGTTTCGTCGCCTTCCACAGGAACCAGCGGACTCGCGTCGCCACCTATATCAGGAGCGGTTTGGGGGACGGTTCGATCCGAGCCGGAATAGACCCTGACGAGCAGGCTGCGATGATCGTCGGTCAGCTGCGCGGCGTCGGATACCTGTGGAAGCTGGACCCGGACGACATCGACTCCGGCGCAGTCCTTGCCGCCTTCATCGACCAAGTCGTCCGTGACCTTGCCGCCGCACCCCCGCAGGCAGAGAACAACCTTTACGACGAACGTCTGCGCGTCTGAGTTCCGTCCGACGAACGATGTTCAATCTCACCCGAGCCTGTGAGGTCGACACCTACAGGTGGATAGAGGTACGCCATGCCAGGACCTTTGGCAGATATTAAAGTTATCGAACTGGCCGCAATCGGGCCCGGACCACATGCCGGCATGATCCTCGCGGATCTCGGCGCCGATGTGGTCCGCGTCGAACGGCGGGACGCCCCGTTCGGGCTGGGGCCGCAAGGCCGTAACGAGCAGTTGCGGGGTCGGCGTGTCATTACCGCCGACCTCAAGTCCGACACGGATCGAGCAACCGTACTGGGGCTGGTGAGACATGCCGATGTACTCATCGAGGGGTATCGGCCCGGTGTTGCCGAGCGCCTCGGTCTCGGACCCGAGGCATGCCATGCGGTGAATCCTCGTCTCGTCTATGGGCGAATGACCGGCTGGGGACAGGAGGGTCCGCTCGCGAACCGGGCCGGGCACGACATCAACTACCTTTCGATCGCAGGCATCCTCAATGCCGTGGGTCGAGCCGGACAACGACCGGTACCCCCGCTGAATCTCATCGGTGATTACGGCGGGGGCTCGACGTACCTCCTGATCGGTGTCCTGGCTGCGCTGTGGGAGCGGGAACGATCCGGCAGCGGCCAGGTCATCGACGCCGCGATGATCGACGGTGCCAGCAACCTCGCCCATATGCTGTGGTCGATGTACGGCGGGGGCGCGTGGAGCATCCATCGTGGCGAGAACTTCCTCGACGGCGGCGCGCCCTTCTACGACACCTACGAATGCGCGGACGGCGGGTACATGGCGGTCGGTGCGGTCGAGCCCCAGTTCTACCGACGACTGCTCGAGGGCACTGGTCTGACAGAAGAAGACCTGCCCGATCAGCACGACCGAGCCGGATGGCCTGTGATTCGTGCCCGGTTGACCGAAGCATTCCTCGCCGAACCCCGGCGACACTGGGAAGACGTCTTCGGTTCGGTCGATGCGTGTGTGACACCGGTCCTTTCCTTCGATGAGGCCGCCCGCCACGAACACGTTGTCGCCCGCGGCATCGTCGAGAACATGGGGGGCATCGTGCAACCCGCTCCCGCCCCCCGGTTCTCCCGCACCGCAACGGATATCCCGCAACGGCCGCCGAGCCGTCCGGTCGCCGCCCACGTGATTCTCTCGGACTGGAGCATGACAGGAAAAGACCGGAGCTGACCTGCCCCGACGGCTCGACGCAGTGCGCCCCTACCGAACGAAGAGAACCGCCGCCCGGATCATCCGAGCGGCGGTTCTCTTCGTTCACGAGCGGGCGCCGGCATCAAGCCTGTCGTCTATCCCGTTCTACGCACCTTCCGACAGCAACGACCACACACCGTCTGCACCGGCTGCGACCGTGAGCGCGCCGACTTCCTCGGCCCAGTTCCGTGCAGCACCACACTCGTCGCGCCAGCTCCAGATCCGAGTGGTGCACTGTCGCAGATCGTGTTCCTCGGTGAATCCGATCGCGCCGTGGATCTGGTGCGCGATCCTGGCGACGTTCCCCGCTGCTTCTGCAGCAGCCACCTTTCCTGCAGAGATCGCGAGTTGCCACCCCTCACCGTCGTCGAGTGCCATCGCCGCCGACTCGGCCACCGTCTTGCACAGCAGTACTTCACCGGCCATCTCCGCGATCTGGTGCTGAACGGATTGGAACTTGTCGAGCGACCGACCGAACTGCTCTCGCTCGGAAGCGTAGGTGAGTGACATCTCGAGGGACCGTTGCGCTGCCCCGGCCAGCATCGCCATACGCGCCAGCGCACCGCGGGCGACGAACAGGCCCTCGTCGATCCCGGAGTCTTCCGGAATGACGTGGACCCTGTGCGATGGCAGCGAGACCCGGCGGACCACCACGCGATCGCGTGGTTCCCCCGCGACATTGGTTCCCGGATCCTCCTCGAGCTCATCACGCCGGAACACCACGACGTGGGAGGCGGTCAGGACCACGAGGTGATCGGCGATTCGAGCCCACGGAACACGGATCAACTCGCCGTCGGCCAGCCAGCCGTCCGACTCCCGGACGAGCGCGAAGTGCGCCCCTGCGGCGGCCGCAGCCATCGGACCTTCCGGGATCGGGGCGTGACAGGCGCCGAGCAGCCATGCTGCCTGCAATGCCGTCTCGGCGAGAGGGACTGAAGCCCAATGCTGTCCGAGAACCCGCAGCACTGTCGCTGCAGCGTGGACATCCCCGCCGGATCCACCCTGCTCTTCGGGAACGGACAGAAGGGTGATGCCGATCTGGTCGAGCGCGGACCACAGCTGCGCGTTCCACTCCGTACCGTCGGCAAGTCCTGTCGGGGACGGATAGCGCTCACACGCATCGGACACCGCTTCGGCGAGAGCCTCGGCAATTTCGCTCATGCCACCTTCACCGCCTTCGCCACGACTCCGCGCAGTATTTCGTTTGTGCCCCCGCGAAGAGTGAATCCGGGGCTGTGCAGGACCGCTTCGGCGATCATCCGAGGTAATCGCTGCAGCGAGTCCAGGTCCGGTTCGACACCGACCATCAGCCGGATGCTGTCGATGAGATCCCCCTCGAAGCGCGTACCGAGATCCTTGACGATCGCCGCAGCAGTCGCAGGGTCTGCTCCGTCGTCGAGCCGGCCGGCTACAGCGAGGGACATCTGTCGGAGAGCCCACAAGCGCGACACGAGTTCGCCCAAGCGGACCCGATCGATATCGATACGGCTTCGGTTCATTTCACGAAGTGCCTCCACAAGCAGTGGGAAGGTCGACAAGATTCTCTCCGGCCCACTCCGCTCGAAGGCAAGTTCGCCGGTGACTTGTTTCCACCCGGCGCCCGGCGCACCCAGCACCCGCGAGTCCGGCACGAAAGTGTCGTGGAAGACGACTTCGTTGAAATGATGCTCGCCGGTCAGCAACTTGATCGGGCGGACCTCGATAGCCGGGTCCGGGAGTTCGATGATGACCTGGGTCAGGCCCGCGTGCCGGGACTCGCCGAGAGGCTCGGTTCGAATCAACGCGATCATCGCGTGAGCATGGTGCGCACCGCTGGTCCAGATCTTGGTGCCGGTGACCTTCCAGCCACCGTCCACCCTGACTCCTCGGGTACGGACCGAGGCGAGGTCGGATCCGGTGTCCGGCTCGCTCATGCCGATGGCGAAATAGCATTCCCCGCTGGCGATTCGAGGCAGGAAGGTCTTCCGTTGCTCCTCGGTTCCGAACTCGAGCAGCGATTGTCCGGACTGCCGGTCCGCGATCCAGTGCGCGGCCACGGGAGCGCCGGCGGCAAGTAGTTCCTCGGTGACCACGAAACGCGCCAACGCACCTTCGGCCGAGCCCCCGTACTCCGCGGGGAAGGCCATCCCGATCCAACCACGCTCGGCGAGCCGGCGACTGAAGTCCGGGTCCCAACCTGCCAGCCACTGATCGCAGTGCGGGGTGATACGCCCCTCCGAGATCTCCTCGCGCAGGAATGCCCGTACTCGGTGCCGCAGCTCCACCAGCCGATCCGGCAGCCTCACGGGTGACAGATTCAGAAACTCCATCGAAGCCCTTCCATAGTGGGACTACGCCCGGTCAACGTACGGCCCAACGGCCCGTGTACGGAGGGGGATCAGACTTGTCCAAGAACGCCCGGAACGCCGCGGGCGCGTCCTCGGTAGCGAAGTTGACCGCCTGTGCAGCGGCCTCGTTGCGAATTGCGGCGGGAAGGTCGATACCGACGCCCTCGTTGATCAGAGCCTTGGTCTGCGCCACCGCGATCGGGGGCAGTGCGGACAGCCGCTCGGCGAGGTCGTCGACGAAGTCGTCCAGCTCATCGGGAGGCCGTACCCAGCCCACCATCCCAATGCGGTGTGCCTCAGCCGCGTCGATCACCTCGGCGAGCAGCGCCAGCTGTTTCGCCTGCTGCATACCGACGATCTTCGGAAGCAGCCAGGAACCGCCGAAGTCGACGGACAGGCCTCGGCGCACGAAGATCTCACTGAACCGGGCGCGACTCGATGCGACAACGAAGTCGCACGCCAGCGCCATGTTGCACCCGGCACCGGCCGCAACCCCGTCCACCTTGGCGATCACGGGCATGGGCAGTTCGAACAGCGCCAGCGCGACGTCGCCGATGCGGCGCAGCCGTGGGATCGGGTGCTCCTCGTGTCTGCTCTTGGCGACATCGGCACCCGCACAGAAGGCGCCGCCTGCTCCCTGCAGGACCACGACCCGGGTGTCGGAGTCGTTGCGAATACCCTGCAATATCTCGGTGAGCGTGCGCCACATCGACGTGTCGATCGCGTTCTTGCGCTCGGGCCGGTTCAACGTGATGGTCGTGACGCCGCGAGCCGACGCGAGGACGACCGGTTCCGCTGAGTCCATCGGGTTTACCTGCCTTCGAATGACGGCGCGCGCCGCTCGCTGAGTGCGGCGCGCGCTTCAACGGAATCCCTGGTGCCGTGCACCACGGCCAGGTGGGAGGAGATCAAGTCGAGCGCGGTTCGCAGGTCGGAATGGACCGACTGCTGGGCGGCCCGCTTGATCATCGCGACGTTGATCGGTGGTTGCGCAGCGAGCCTATGCACGAAAGCGCGGTAGTTGTCGTCGAAGTCGCTGTCCGGAAGAACTCTGGTGGCCAAACCGATCCGCAGCGCCTCGTCTGCGTCCACGAAGTCCCCCGTCCAGAGCAACTCCAGGGCTTTGGACATGCCGACCAGGCGCGGAAGGTAATAGCATCCTCCGTCTCCCGGAACCAGGCCGACGCGGATATACGCCTCCGACATCCGAGCCGATTGGGCCAGCAGACGGATGTCGCACATGAGCGCCATATCCATCCCGGCGCCTACCGCTGCGCCGTTGACAGCGGCGATCAGCGGCTTGGACAGCTCGTCCACGGCTCGCGCCACTTCGTGGATGCCCTCGGTGAGCATGGACTTCAGTGCGAAGGGTTCGTCACCGACAGCCTCGAGCACCGACAGATCGATACCGGAGCAGAATGCGTCGCCGCTGCCGGTGACGACTACAACCCGTACCCGAGGGTCGGTGCGCGCGGATCTGAGCGCGTTCGCCCAGGCCTCGATCATCTCGAGCGTGAATGCGTTCTTGGCGTGGGGACGATTCAACAGGATCGTCCCCACACCGTCTTGAACCGTGTACTCCAGGTCAGCCATCGGCCGGTCTAACGAGGCGCCATGCGGAGCGCGCCGTCGAGCCGGATCGTCTCGCCGTTGAGATAGGCGTTCTCCAGGATCTGCGTCGCGAGCTGGGCGAACTCATCGGGCGTACCGAGTCGCTGCGGATTCGGAACGCTGACTGCGAGGCTCTGCCGAACATCCTCGCGCAGGCGGCCGAGCAGAGGCGTGTCCATGATGCCGGGTGCGATCGAGCAGACGCGAATCCCCTTGCTTGCCAGATCACGTGCGGCAGTGAGCGTCATACCCACGATTCCCGCCTTCGACGCCGTATACGGAATCTGTCCGATCTGACCCTCGAATGCGGCCACGGAGGCGGTCATGACGATCGCGCCACGTTCCCCGCCGATCGGCTCGTGCTTGGCCATGCGGGCGGCGCCGAGTCGCAGCGCGTTGAAGCTGCCGACCAGGTTGAGCTTGATGACGAACTCGAAGTCCGCGAGCGAACCCGGGTTACCTTCCTTGTCGAGCAGACGGAGCCTGCGACCGGAGCCTGCGCAGTGAACGAGGCCCTTGAGAGGTCCCATCTGTTCGGCAGCGTCCAGAGCGTCCCCGAAGGACTTCTCGTCCGTGACGTCGCCCGGCGTGAAGATCGCGCTCTCGCCGAGTTCCTTTGCCGCCGTGTCGCCGTTCGAGCCGGGAAGGTCCACCAGGGCGACCCTGGCACCTGCGTCGACCAGTCGCTGGGCCGTGGCCAGACCCAGTCCGGATGCTCCGCCCGTCACCGCGATGACGGATCCTTTCACCTGCATGCTGTTCTCCTGTTCAGTCTTCAGTGGGGTGTCAGAGCAGTTCGAGAATCGTCGCGTTGGCGAGACCGCCTGCTTCACACATGGTCTGCAGTCCGTATCGAATTCCGTTGTCGCGCATGTGATGGACCAGTCGAGTCATGAGAATCGCCCCGGATCCACCGAGCGGGTGGCCGACGGCGATGGCGCCGCCGAGGGGGTTCATACGGTCTTCCTTTGCGCCGGTCTCGGCCAGCCAAGCCAGCGGGACGGATGCAAACGCCTCGTTGACCTCGAAGGCGCCGATCTCGTCGATCGAGAGTCCGGACTTCTTCAACGCCAGTTCGGTGGCGCGGATCGGGGCCGTCAGCATGATCACGGGATCGTCACCTGCCACGACAGCAGTGTGGATCCGGGCCAGGGGCTTGAATCCGTGTTCTCGGGCGACTTCGGAGGAAGTCAGCAGCAGTGCGCCGGAACCGTCCGAGATCTGCGAGGCATTTCCTGCCGACACGACCCCGTCGCTCTTGAACGGGGTGGGGAGGGTGGCGAGCTTTTCCAGGGTGCCACCCCGACGAACGCCTTCGTCGGATTCCAAGCCGCCGATCGACACCAGTTGCGAGTCGAACGCGCCGGCATCGATGGCCTCGGCAGCCAGCTGGTGCGACCGCAGGGAGTACTCGTCGAGTGCGGTTCGGGACATCCCCCACCGCTCAGCGATCATTTCGGCACCGATACCCTGGTTGAACCCCTCGACACCGTAGCGCTCGAGCAGGACATCGGGTGCGGGCTGGCCGCCCTGGGCTGCGCTCCCAATCGGAACCCGCGTCATCGACTCCACGCCGCCGGCCACGACGAAGTCGTAGTGCCCTGCGATAACACCGGCCGCCGCGAAACTGACGGCCTGCTGGCTCGACCCGCATGCGCGGGTCACCGATGTAGCGGGAACGGACTCCGGCCAACCGGCCGCCAGGACGGCGTTTCTGCCGATGTTGCTGGCCTGCTCGGATACCTGGCTCACGCACCCCCAGATCACGTCGTCCACCGAGGCGGGGTCGAGGCCGGTGCGGGCGGCCAGGGCCTGCAGCACGGTGGCGGAGATGACGGCGGGATGGATGTCTGCCAGAGCTCCGTTCCGCTTGCCGATCGGTGTGCGGACGGCATCGACGATGACCGCATCTCTCATCTTCTTGCTCCTAATTTCATTGCGTGTCAACTAACAAGTATTTGAGGACGACAACACTCACCGGAAGCCGGTTGCGCAGGCTGTCCGTGTCCCGGTACGCAGCGTTACTGCTTGGCCGTCTCGCCTCCGTCGATGACATATACGGCCCCGGAGACGAATTTCGACGCCGACGACGAGAGGTAGCAGACCAGAGGGCCGATCTCGTCCGGCTCGGCCATCCGCCTCGCCGGAATCTTCCGCACGCGCTTGGCGAGAATCTCCGGGTTGCCGGTGACATACGACTGCGCCTCGGTGGAAAACGCCCCGGGGGCAATGGCATTGACCTGGATGTCGTGTCGGGCCCACTCTGCCGCGAGCGCCTTGGTCAGCTGGATCGCCGCACCTTTGGACGCGGAATACGCGGCCAGCGTCGCCTTACCGAGGATGCCCGAGGTGGACACGACGTTGATGATGCGCCCGCCCTTGCCCGCCTCGACGAAATGCCGGGCGGCAGCCTGCGAGAGTACGGCGATCGAGGCGACGTTGACCTCCATGGTCTCGTCGAACAGCGACATGTCCATCTCGAGGAAGTCTGCGGCAAGGGCGACACCCGCGTTGTTCACCACGGCGTCGAGGCTTCCGAGGGTCTCCACGGCGACCGCAGCGAGCGCGCCGACCTGCTCCCGATCGCGCATATCGCACACATGCGGGTGGATGGTGCCGGCGAAGTCCTCCGCTGCCAGCTCGCGGAGGCTGGCTTCCGTCCTCGCCACCGCCAGAACGTTCGCACCTTCGGCGGCCAGCGCCCGTGCGGCAGCTCGTCCCAGGCCCTTGCTCGCACCGGTGACGATGACTCCGCGGCCGGCCAGATTCAAATCCATATCGTGTACCTCTCCCGTTCGAATTCGCGACCGCAGTTCACGAACCGGTCCATACCGGTGCGCGCTTCTCTGTGAAGGCGAGCGCGCCTTCCTTCGCGTCCGCCGACGATCGCACCGGGGCGGTCAGCTCCGCCTGCCGCTCGAAAGCCTCCTCTGCCGGCCAGCCGGGGCTGTCCTGCAGAATCTGCTTCGTCGCTGCGACGGCCAGGGGGCCACAGACGGCGATCTCGGCGGCGAGTTCGAGTGCGGCGGCGACCGCCGTACCCGGCGCGACCACCTTGTTGACCAGCCCGAGACGCTCCGCGTCCCGCGCGGAGATCTGCTTTCCGGTGAGCGACAGCTCCATCGCCACGTGGTAGGGCAGACGCCCCGGAAGACGCAGCAATCCACCGCCGGCGGCGACAAGACCACGCTTCACCTCGGGCAGCGCGAAGAAGGCGTTCTCCGCGGCAACGATCATGTCGCACGCGAGGACGATCTCGAAACCTCCCGCGACAGCAGGGCCGTCGACCGCTGCGATGATGGGCTTTCGCGGGGGCTCCTGCGCGATACCGGCGAACCCACGGCGGGGGGTGAGCGGTCGTTCGCCGCGCAGGAATGCTTTGAGGTCCATGCCGGCACAGAACGTGGGACCGTTCGCTGCCAGCACCGCAACGGTGAGATCGCGGCGGTCGTCGAACTCGGTCAACGCCGCGTCGATGGCGTTGGACATATCCAAGTTGACGGCATTGCGTGCTGCAGGCCGATTGAGCGTGATAGTCCGCACGCCATTGTGGTCGGAGACGAGCAACGGTTGCTCGACATCGGTGTCCGTTGAAGTCACGGTCGGCTCCAGGAAGGTCGTGGGTGGGATCGAGGCGGACGGAGATGCCGCTCGAACCTTGTCCCGGTTGAAAATTCGGTCGACGAAGTGATCTCGATTCAGGGAGCGCGAGATGACGAACCGGTGGCTCTATCCGGTTGTCGCCGGCTCGATCCGCAGAAGTCGCGCAAGATTCCCGCCCAGGATTCCGCGCTCTTCCTCCGCGGTGAGGCCGAGTGCCTTGATGGCGGCGATCTCCGTTGCGGGGTCGGTCATCGGCCAGTCCGATCCGTAGACGACGCGGTCGGCACCGTGGCGTCGGATGAGGCTCCGGATTCGTTCCTGGGGTAGCGTCCCCATGCTCGGCGGCCACGATGTCTCGAGGTGGACGTCCGTTCCGACCGACCATTGCTCGGCTTCGTCGAGGACCTGGTACCCGCCGTAATGGGCGGCGACGAGACGCAGACCTTCGACCTCGGTCAGCATGGCGTGAAAGTGCTTCGGTGCGCCGCGTTCGTTCTGGTGTGCGTCCCCACCGGAACCCACGTGCGCGATGACCGGGATGTCGTTCTCCGCCAGGGCGGTGAGAATTTCACGTGTGCGGACGTCGGCGAAGGCGACCGATTGGAAGAGCGGATGCAGTTTGACCCCGACGACGCCGTTGTCCCACAGTGCTCGGAGGTTTTCGTCGACGGACAGGTCGGGATGGACCGTACCGAACGGGATGAAGCGTGAGCGGTCTACCTTGCCGATGAACTCGTTTGTGCGCCAGACGTTCTTGCCGACATTGGCAACGGCGAGGGTCATCGCCAGGTCGATACCGGCGGCATCCATCGTGCGGCGCAACCCGTCCAGCGTGCCGTCGTGGACCGGATCCAGGCCGACAGGACGGTCAGCGAGCACCTTGCGGGCGATCTCGTCAGGCCATACGTGGCAATGAGCATCGATGATCACTGGGAGTACTCCTTGATGAGCTTCTTCGACAGTGAATCGAGCAGAACCTCTGTTGCACCTTCGTAGACACGCATCGGACGTGCCGCCCGGTAGAGACGCTCGATCCGGGAACCGCGGACCAGACCGAATCGACCCATGACCTGGACACTGCGATCGACGGCACGGCCGGCGACTTCCGTCGCACCGATCTTGGCCATCGACGACAGGTGGAGACTGCCGGTCGGGTCGGAAGCTGCGGCGCGGGCCACCTGATAGGTGAACGTGCGCGCCATCTCGATCTCGGTCCACGACATCGCCAGCATCTGCGGTACCGGACCGAGACGTGCCAGCGGTGTACCGAACTGCTCCCGGGTGGTGGTGTGGCCGAGCGCGTCGTCGAGCGCTGCCTGAGCCGTACCGATGGCTGCACCGGCTACCGACACACGGAAGGTGGCGAGCGTGGCGAGCACGAGGGCGAAACCCTTGCCGGGAGCGCCGAGCCGATGTGAGATCGGCACGCGGACGTTGTCGAACACGATGTCGCCCAACACGTGAGGAGCGATGATCTGATGGGGTCGGCTCGTAGTGACGCCCGGGGTATCCGCAGGTACCAGCACGAGGGAGTATCCCGCTCCCCCGCCTGCCACATCCTCTTTGCCGAGGACACAGTAGTAGCTTGCGTCGCCCGCGTTGGTGATGAAGCTCTTGGCGCCGTTGACGACGAGGATGTCGCCGTCGGCCGTGATCGTGGTGCTCAGTGCCTTGAGGTCCGATCCCACCTCGGGTTCGGTCAGTGCCAGGGCGGCGATGGCGTCCATGTCGGCAACGCGAGGGAGCCAACGTTCCTTCATCTCGTCGGAGCCGCCCACGGAGATCGCATAACTTCCGATACCTTGCATCGCGAAGAGCGAATCCAGGTGACTCGAGGACGCGGCGAGCTGTTCACGCACGATCGTCACGGCGAGTGAGTCGGGGTTGTCGAAATGTCCCCCGTATGCAGCCGGCACTTGTACGGCCGCGAGGCCGCTCTCCTTCAGAAGCCGGAGAATCTCGGGATCGACCGAGTCACTCTCGTCGGCGCGGTCGGCGTGCGGGAGAGCGTCGTCGGCGAGGGCGCGGGCGCGCTTCTGCAGGGCGAGATAGTCCGCCTCGAGGGGATGGAACTGTGTGCTCACAGCTTCACCACCACGAACCTGGTCTGCGTGTAGTGGCGCAATGCCTCCATACCCTTCTCTCTTCCGTATCCGCTGTTCTTGACGCCGCCGAACGGACCCTCGACCAAACCCGCCATCCAGTCGTTGACATAGACTTGGCCGGCTTCGAGGCGAGATGCAACGCGGTGGGCCCGCCCGACATCACCGGTCCAGACACCCGCGGCGAGTCCGAAGTCGGAATCGTTCGCGATCGCAACGGCTTCGTCCTCCGAACCGAACCGAAGAACCGCGAGTACCGGTCCGAAGACTTCCTCGCGCGCAATCGTCATGGTGTTCGTTACGTCGGTGTAGACGGTCGGCTCGACGAGCCACCCGTCACCCGCCGGAGAGCCACCGGTCGCCAGGGTCGCACCGTCCTTGCGGGCGACCTCGAAGTACGACTGCACCTTCTCGAACTGGTCCTGCGTGGTCATGTGGCCGTAGGACTTCCCCGGCTGTACCTTTTTCACTTCCTCGAGCAGCAGCGTGACGAATTCGTCGTGGATTTCCTCGGCTACCAGCAGTCGGGTCCCCGCACTGCAGATCTGGCCGGCGTTCGCGGTGAAGGCACGCACCGCGCCTGCTGCGGCTTCCGGCAGGTTCGCGTCGGCGAAGACGATGTTGGCGGACTTGCCACCCAGTTCGAGGGTCAGAGGCAGTACGCGGTCCGCGGCGATACGCCCGATCTCGCGACCCGCCCGCAGTGAACCCGTGAAGGCCACCTTGCGCACGTCACGATGCTCGACCAGTGGTTGTCCGGCTCCCTGGCCGGTACCCGTCACGACGTTGAGCACGCCGTCCGGAAGACCTACCGTCGTTGCGATACGCGCGAGCTCGAGTGTGGTCGCAGAGGTGAACTCCGAGGGTTTGACCACCGCCACATTACCGGCCAACAGAGCGGGCGCCACTGCCCGGGCGGCCTGATTGAGCGGCGCATTCCACGGGGTGATGACGCCGATGACGCCGTAGGGCTCGTAGGTGGAGTATCCGTGCCTGTCCGGGCCGAGGTCGATCACTTCGCCCGAGGGGATGTTGGCCAGTCCGGCATAGAAATCGAAATAGCTGGCAGCTGCCTCGATCTCACGTAGCGCTTGCGCAGCCGGCTTGCCGGCCTCCTCGCCTTCGAGTTGGGCAAGCAGGTCTCGCTCGGCGCGCAGACCGTCGGCGACGGCGACCATCAACCGTCCGCGCACACTCGACTTGAGGGACTTCCAGGCATCGAATGCGGCCGCTGCCGACTCGACGGCCGCCTCCACGTCGGTCCGGTCCCCGGCCGTGATCTCGGCGACGGTCGAACCCGTCCACGGTGATGTCGACAAGATCCGTTCGCCGCCCTCGGGGATGCGTTCGGCACCGCCGATCCAGTGGCCGTACTTCTTCACGAGATCACCTCCTGCTCGGTCGACGCCGACCGTCCGCTGCTCATGCACTCAGCATGACGGAAAGTTTTAATTTGTCAACCAACAAAGATTGTTCTTCACTTCGCCGCCCGAGTGCGCTATGACTGTTTACAGTCAACCGAATTCATTCCCCTGCACATCCCGGCGAGGCCCGACACCCACCCCTCGGGTCATGATTGCCGTACCGCGCGTGAGCCGCTCTCGTCGGCTGCGCTACGCATCAGAGAGACAATTCATGGACTTCGACGACACCCCCGACCAAGCCCGCTTACGCGTTTCGGTACGCACATTCCTCACCGAACACGACCACGAACTCGCCCACGGTGACGGCGCATACCTCGAGGAGCCCGGCACAGACAGAGTCGAGGCGCTTCGGCGAACGCAGGCCGTCCTGTTCGACGGCGGCCTCATCGGTCTGACATGGCCGTCGGAATACGGCGGCGGAGGCGGCACGAACGCGCAGCAGGCCGTGGTCAACGAGGAGTTGCATCGCGCGCGGATCGCCGGCCCGATCGGACACGTCGGGCTGGGTATGTGTGGCCCCACGGTCTTGCGCCACGGCAGCGAGGACCAGAAGCAACGCTATATTCGCCGGCTGCTGCGGGCCGACGATCTGTGGTGCCAGCTCTTCAGCGAACCAGGAAGCGGTAGCGATCTGGCAGCACTGCGAACGAAAGCGGTGCTCCAGGACGACGGCTGGCACATCCAGGGACAGAAGGTATGGACCACCCTCGCCCAGCATTCCCGCTACGGCATCCTGCTCTGCCGCACCAACCCGGACGCGCCCAGACATCGCGGGCTGACCATGTTCGTCCTCGACATGCACGCGCCCGGGGTCACCGTCCGGCCGCTACGACAGATGAACGGCCACCAGAGCTTCAACGAGGTGTTCCTGGACGACGTCGTGATCGACGACTCCGAACGCCTCGGCGACGTCGACGACGGATGGCGCGTCGCGCTCACCACCCTGATGAACGAGCGGATGGCCGTGGGCGGAGGCGGCGGCGAGATCGGAATCCGGAGCGATGCCCTCGTGGCACACGCGGCGGAACGACTCCCCCACCTCGACGAGGATCGCCGCGTTCTGGCCGTCCAGTCACTGGGCAGGGTGCTGGTGGAGTCCCTGGCTGCACGCTACACCGGCTACCGACTCCAGACGAGCCTGGAAAAGGGTGGTCGGCCGGGGCCCGAAGCCAGCGCCGGGAAGCTGACCGCCGTCCGTGTAGCCCATGCGACCGCCGATCTCGGCCAGCGGTTGCTCGGCGACGAAGCCGTGCTGGCACGCTCGAGTGAAGGCGACTGGCGCTGGGCTACGTCTCAGGCCTCCACCCCGGGGATCGCCCTTGCCGGCGGCGCCGACGAGATTCTCCGAAACATTCTCGGTGAACGCGTACTGGGACTCGCACCGGACCGCAGTCCCGCCACACCGAGCAAGCAAGCCGAGAGTAGGTAACGAACGATGGATTTCGATATCAGCGAAGAACAGCGAAGCTTCGCCGAACACTCGCGCGAGTTCTTCACCGAGCACGCCGGACCGGAGCGCGCACGGGCACTTCTCGACGGGAGCTGCGAGATCGCACCCGGCCGGAAGTTGCTGGCCGAATTGGGATTTTCGTCACTGACGATCCCCGAAGAGGCCGGAGGCATCGGTGCGGACCTGCTCGATCTGGCGTTAGTTGCCGAGCAGGCAGGCCGTCAACTGGCCGGCCCGTCTCTCGCCTCCGCCGCACGGGCCGCTGTCCTCCTCGAAGGGGACACCGAACGTCTGCGCGCCATCAGCGAGGGCACCATGTCCGTCGCAGTTCTCGACGGCTCCCCCAGCCGTCAGGCTCCCTCCATGGATGTCATCGGAGCCACCCATTTCCTCGCCCTCCACGGAGAAGATCTCGTCCTGGGAGAAGGACGAGTGACCCCCGGTGAGCACATCGACGCCACTCGTGGACTCGGCTACGTCGAACTGACGTCGTTCGAGACCGTCCACCAGGGCGCCCGCAGCCGTTGGGAAAGAGCCAAGCAGGTGGCCTGCGTCGTTCTCGCCGCCGAGAGTCTCGGCGGCGCCGAACGCGTCGTCGAACTCGGCATCGAGCATGCCAAGGCGCGCAAGGCTTTCGGCCGGGAGATCGGCGGATTCCAGGCGGTCAAGCATCGGCTGGTGGATGATTGGGTCGCCGTCGATCAGCTGCGCTCCCTGGTGTGGTGGGCTGCCTGGGCAGCCGACAACGCGCCGGACCAACTCCCGATCGCGGCGTCGGCGGCGAAGGCATACTCCGCCGGCACATTCCAGACTGCATGCGAGACCCTCATCCATGTGCTCGGCGCTGTCGGATTCACGTGGGAACATGACGCACACCTGTACTGGCGACGGGCCAAAGTCGACCGCCTGCTCCTGGGAGACGAAAGCGAACATTTCGCCGAGGTAGCCCTGCGCAGCCTCGCGGCCACGCACTCTGCAAGCGAAATGGCCGAAATCGTACCCGTCTGATCGACGGGCACGATCGGAATCGCCGAACGGCACGAGCCGGATCGACATCGGGACCTGCCCCGGTCCGAGACATTGTTCTACGGACCGGGTCAGGTCCCTTTTCCATGCAAGCACGCGCCACACCCGCCCATCGAGCACGCGGTCTCGAACGAACAAGGGCGGTGGCACCCGGGTGCCACCGCCCTTG
Source organism: Rhodococcus sp. 2H158 (assembly GCF_053764755.1). Taxonomy (NCBI): domain Bacteria; kingdom Bacillati; phylum Actinomycetota; class Actinomycetes; order Mycobacteriales; family Nocardiaceae; genus Rhodococcus; species Rhodococcus sp. 2H158. The sequence continues at coordinate 309,797 of NZ_JBSNCE010000001.1, read as the reverse complement.
CCTCTGCCGACTCGACCGTCAGATGTAATAACCGCCGTTCACGGCGATGTTCTGTCCGGTCATGAACCGTGCGCCGTCGCCGACCAGGAACGTGATGACCGGTGCGATGTCGCGATCCGGGTCTCCGAACTCTCCACCCAGCGGCACCTTCTGTCGCATCATCTCGGCGTACGCAGCCTTCTCTTCATCCGTCATCTTGCTGAGATGCTGCTCGAGCATCGACGTCGAGGCGGACGGGTGAACCACGTTCGCACGGACGCCGAACTTGGCCCACTCGACCGCGATGGTTCGGGTCCATGCCGTCACCGCGCCCTTCGACGCTGCGTAGACCGCACCGTTCGGATAGGCGGTCAAGGCCGCCGACGAGGCGAAATTCGTGATACTGCTCCGCTCCCCCTGCTTGAGATACGGCAGGGCCGCCTGGTTCGTCAGCATCGGACCACGCCCGTTGACGTCCATAGCGCGCGCCCAGTCGTCGTCCGTGACGTCCTCGGCCGGGCCCTGCACCAGAATTCCCGCCACGTGCACCAATGCATCGAGCCCCCCCATATCGGTGGCTGCTCGGTCGACGACGTCGAAGACCTGGTCACGGTCGGTGACGTCGCAGAACAGGAAGCGCTGGCCGGCCCGCTCGGCTACCTCACGGCCCATCTCCTCCGCTCGGTCGAGTGAGACCACCGACGCGCCGGCCTGTGCCAGGGAGCGCACGCATGCCGCGCCCACCCCACTGGCGCCACCGACGACGATGACCCTCTTGTCCATCTCAGCTCTCCTGTCCGTCGGCCCACTCGAGCCAGCGCGCCGGGCTGGATTCGAAGCTCCTCGGCTCCTCGGTCGTCGCGACCTCAGTGTGGAGGATGTGCCCGGTCTCGGGATCGAGGTACTTCCGTGTCTCGACGCCTTCGTTCACCGTCTCCACCAGGACCGGACATCCATCGCTCCAGTGCGTCGGAGCCTGGGCGAGGATCGCACCCGACCGAACGCTGACAGCGAAACCGCCACGCTGCTCGACGCCCGGCGCGATCGGCAGGGCCGGATACGCCTCGAGCCCGTCGACACATCGTTGGGACGGCGCGGTCACGGGAGGGAGGGCTGCGGCCAGGCGCTGTCGGAGGATCTCGGCACGGTGGGTGGTGGTGCCGTCCGAGACATCGACGCCGTAGACGTCGCTTGCTTGTCGTGCGGTGATCAGTCCGGCCTCGACATCTGCCAGGACAGCGGAAACGTCACGGTCCAGGGGATCTCCCCAACCACCGCCGCCGGCGGCCTTGACGGCGTAGCTGTGTCCTTCCGGCAAGTGGAATCCCTGCGTGAGCGTCCCGATGGGGGTGGCGCCGGACTCCGGATCGATCAGTTCGATCGATGCGGGGCGGCCGGGCGACCCACCGGCACTGCCCGGCATGGGGATCAGTCCGTGCCCACCGATGCTGGCCCCGGTCAGGTCCGGAGAACCGTCGACAGTGAATGCGAAATCCACGCCCCGGCCGCCGCGGTATCGGCCGGCGCCGGATGCATCACAGGAGCGACGCCGGTACTCGAACCGCAGCGGATACCAGGACTCGGTGACCTCGACATCGTTGGTCTGGATGGCAGCCTGCTTACCCACCAGATAGAAATTGAAGTCGGTACCGTCCCGGTCGTTGCCCGCCGGCGACCCGACGGCAGTGCCGTCGATCATGATCCACGAATCGGTGGTGCCCGTGAGTCCCTTGCCGGAGAACGTGACGACGGCATTCGCCGACATCGTCTGCGAACTGGACAAATACGGTCGGCTCGGGCTGTCCGGTGATGCGGCGACGGCCTGATGGAAGGTACGCATCGCCGCCTCACTGGCGTCATGCGACGCCGCGAGGTGCGCGGCCCCCACCGGCGCCGGATGGGTGCAGTTGAGCATGCTGCCCACGGGGCAGTGGACGCTGATCGCGTCGTAGTACCCCTGGTTGAGCGGAAGTTCCTGTCCGATCAGGCGCTGGAGTTCGACGCCGATCTTGCCCTTGATGATGTACTCCTTCGAGTTGAAGAAGTGTGTGGTCTGAGGCGCTGTGCCGGTGAAATCGAATCGGATGGAATCGCCGTCGACAGTGGTGGTGCAGGGGATACGGAACTTCTCCTCGTTCCACTCCGTCCAACTGGTCGACCGGTAGACGCCGTCTTCGATGAGCGCGATCTCCCGTCGTACGGCCTCTTCGGTACGGCGGTTGAGCTCGTCGAAGCCGTTCTGGAGGGCGTCGGCGCCGATACGCTCGGCCAACTCCTTCACCTTCGCGGCTCCCACATCGACGCCGGCCATCAGTCCCCGGATGTCCATCTCCACGAGATGGGGCATGCGGACATTGTTGAGAAGGATGTTCCAGGTGTCTCGTTGTTCCACGCCCGCTGCGGTGACCTTGACCGCGGGAAGCCGAATGGCTTCCTGGAAGCAATCGGTGGCGTTCGGCGCGAACGAGCCGGGAACCATGCCGCCGACGTCTACGAGGTGCGACGAGTTCGCCATCCAGGCAACCAGTCGCTCTTCTGCGAACACCGGCTTCATGATGAATACGTCCTGGGCGTGGAGTCCGCCGCCACGGTGAGGGTCGTTGGCCAGGAAGACATCCCCGTCCTGGATATTGTCGCCGTGTTCGGTGAACACACCAGCGACGGCGTTGGTGGCTGCGTAGAAGTGGTACGCGATGTGGCCACCGCCGGTCACCAGCCGTCCTCGGGCGTCGAGCAGGGTACACGAATAGTCACCCCCTTCGACCACGAGTGGGCTCACCGCCGTGCGTTTGATCGTCGCGGCGCCCTCACCGCAGAACGCCTCGAGCTGGTGGCGCAGGACCTCGACCGCAATGTTGTCAAGCTGCATCGGAATTCACATCCAATCGAAGAGAGCGTCGCTCACCGACAACGAGAGTGGCGCCGCGAGGTACGAAGACTGTGGTGTCGACATCGTCGGCAAGGGCCGGCCCGTCGATGCGGTCTCCGGGGATCAGGTCCGGGGTTCGGTAGCAGGGAACCTGCTCACTGCCGTCACGGTCGAGGAACACCGTGCGGTAGGAAGTCGGTTCCACGGATCCACCGGTTCGCTTCGTACCGTCCACCGGGAATGTCGCTCGGGGCAGTCGTCCGGTAGCGACGGCCCGCAGGAACGTCACCTCCAGTTGGGCATCCCTGCCGATTGCTCCCGCTCCGTAACGCGCGGCGTACTTCTCGAGGAATGCCGCGCGGATGGCGTCCCGGTCGAACACTGGAGTTTCGAGCGGAACCGATACTTCGGAGGTCTGCCGGAAGAAGCGAATTCCGACGTCGTAGGTCACGACACAATCCTGCTCGGGGACACCGTCGTCACCTACATCCTTGGCGACAGCACTGCCGAGTTTGTCGAGCTCGGCGCCGATCTCCTCCGCATCCGCCCGGTCGAGCAGCACATCCGCCGACTTGATCCGTTGCCGTCGCACATCAGCGGACGCAGCGCCGAATGCCGAGAGGACCGAGGCCGCCGGAGGCACGATCACCTGCGGAATGTTCGTTGCCGCGGCGATGCTGGCGGTGAAGAGTCCCCCGCTGCCGCCGTAGGAGATGAGCGTGAGGGTACGCGGGTCGAGACCGCTTGCACCGGCGTGCAGACGAGTCGCCTTGGTCATCTCCGCGAGCGCGATCTCACGGATGCCCCACGCTGTCGCTTCTGCAGACAGACCGAGCGATTCGCCGAGTGCTCCACAGACTTTCAGGGCAGCGTCGCGGTCGAGGGTCATCGTGCCACCCACGAAGCTGCTCGGGTCGATGTAGCCGAGCACCACCAGCGCATCGGTGATTGTGGCGTCTTGTCCACCGTTGCCGTAACAGGCGGGTCCGGGCCATGCCCGCGCCGAGCGTGGCCCGACTCGCAGAAGTCCGCGCCCGTCGACCCAGGCGATAGACCCGCCACCCGAGCCGATGGACAAGGTGTCGATCCTGGGCTGAGCGAGAATCATCCCGTGCAGCTCCCCGCGCTCGGAGCGCTGGGGGAGTGAACCTGCGATGACGGCAAGGTCGAAGCTCGTTCCTCCCATATCGCCGCAGATGGCGTCGGTGAGGCCTTCGTCGGCACATACTTCCGCCGCCGCCATGACCCCGGCCGCAGGTCCGGAGGCAACCAGGATGACGGGGGAACGGCGTGCCTCGGCGAGAGTGACGGTCCCACCACTGGTCTGCAACAGAAGGAGCGGAACACGCAGACCACTGTCGGCCAGTTCCTGGGCGAGCGCCTCGATCCCGTCGAGAGCCTTGCACATGACAGCGTTGACCGCAGCGACCAGAGTTCGCTCGTACTCACGGATACTCGGGTGCAGTTCGACGCCGCTGAAGACCGGGATGTCGGGGAATTCCTCACGCAGGAACTCGACCACCGAGACCTCGTTGTCCGAGTTCTTGAACGACCACAGGAACGACACCGCGAGCGCTTCGATCCGGTGCGTTTCGATGAGCTCGTCGACGGCTGCACGGACCTCGTCGAGATCGACGTGCTGCAGCACCTTTCCGTTGCGATCCACGCGCTCCCGAATGCCGACGACGCCCGAACGTTCGATGGGGCTCCACGGCGGGATCAGGTAGCCATCGCTCGAGACACGGCGCGACCGTGCCATGGCGATGGTGTCCTCGAATCCGGCGGTGGTGAGAAGCCCGGCCTTGACGCCCTGCTTCTCCACGAGCGCATTGGTCACCGCCGTGGTTCCCAACCCGAACCGCTCGACCTTGTTCAGAAAGCTGCCCAGGTCCATGCCGATCTGCTCGGCCACGAGTCGGCACGCGCCCAGCACTCCACGACCGAAATTCTGCGGGTCCGTCGGGGATTTGGCGCGCCACAACGACTCACCGTCGCCGCAGGCGAGGTCCGTGAACGTCCCACCTACGTCGATCCCGATCGAGAATCCCTGTGATGCCGGAGTCGACACCTCGCTGACACTCATCAAATCTCCTTGTCGCTTTCGATACAACCGTGCGCAAATCCGTAGACGGTGGCCCCGTCCGTGGTGTCGAGCAATATCGCTCGCACCGGAGTGCCCGGCGTCGACGCTTGGTTGCAGGTGCAGAGGATTCGACCGGGTAGCCGGACTCCCGCGTTCATGTCGACTGCACCGGTGAGGTAAGGCGCCATGCTGCGCCAAGGTTCAGGAAGGCTGGCACCACTCGCCGGCAGCTTCGCCACGGCCTCGTGGATGCGTATCGCAACGTTCACCGTGCCGTGCGGGTCGATGGGCTCCCAGCGGTACTCACCACTCAGGCACTGTGGGCAATTGGTCGAGAGCGGGAACCGGATGCTTCCGCATTCACCACATCGTTGCAGTGACAGGTATCCGTTTCGAAGCGACTCCCAGAAGCCTGCGACGTCCGGATGTACGTGTTGTCCCGGGCCCGGTGGGGCGCTGATTCTCTGCAACGCGATCGCGGCGCCACTCCTGTCGTCCGGTGTCATGTCAGCTCACCTTTTCGTTCGTAAGTACCAGGGAGTCACCCCACGGGGTGCCCCACTGCAACGATTTCGCGTTCGCGATCTGCCGTGGGCCGGCCTCGCCTCGCAGCTGCCGCACCATCTCGATCATGTGGCCGTAGCCGTACAGATGACCTTCGGCCAGGCTCCCACCCGAAGTGTTCATCGGCAGTGGCGAGTCCAGGCCGATCCCCTTCTCCCTGCAGTACGCGGCAGCATCGCCGGCAGCACAGAAACCCCAGCGCTCCAACGCCATCCAGATCTGGTGCGAGAAGGGGTCGTAGGTATAGAAACCGTCCAGATCGTTACGATCGATGCCGGCCATCTCGAGGGCAGGGAACGTCTTCGGAGCTACGTAATCGTAGCTCGGACTCACTCCGGCACCCATTCCCGGACGGGAGAAGAACGTATAGCTGTCCGGGCTGGAGGGAATCCCCTGCATGCCCGCGATGCGTACGATCGGCCGCCCCAGATCTGCGGCGCGCTCTTCGGTCGTCACGAGCAGGCAAGTCGAACTGTCCACCATCTGGCAGATGTCGGCCTGACGAAGGGGGCCGAGCAATTCCGGCTGGTCCAGATACTGTTCGACGGTCAGCTCCTCGTCGCGCAGCACCGCCAGCGGATTCTGATGGGCGAATCGGCGCAGCGTCACCGGGATTACAGCAAGGTCTTCGGCCGTGGCGCCGTATCGGTCCATATATTGCTGGGTGGCGAGAGCAGCCCCGGCGCCGGCGCCCTGGGAGCCGTGCAGGGTCCAGTTCGCATAAGGCCCCCCGCCATCTCGCAAGGACTCGTCCATCCCCCCGAGCGGCGAACTCATCGGAGCCAATTTGCGAGCGTAGCCTGTGGCAGATACGGAACTGTTGATGACCGCTACGACCTCGGCGAGCCCCATCGTGACAGCCATGGCCGCCTGTTGCACCGTCGTCGCCGTCCAGCGACCGTGAGTCCACAGCTGGGATACCCACGTCAGGTGGAGTCCAGCAGCAACGGCGAATTCGTCGTAGTCGACTCCCCGCGGGGCGCCCCACGCGGTCACCAGGCCGTTGACATCGGCCTTGTCCAGGTTCGCGTCACGCAGGGCTGCGCGGAACGACTCGAACTGCAACCGAAGTGGACTTCGCCCCGGTGCACCGATGACGTCACTCGTGCCCAGGCCCACTACACAGGCATTCAGCTTCACGACGTGGAGCTCCTCTCTGGCGGGACCGTCGCCGCCCCCGCTCTCACCCATCGCGGCGTTCGTCATCGCGCCAACGTGATCTACAACATAACAGTTTATTGGTGTACGGCCAACTAGTTTTCCCTTCGGCGCCCCCGAAGGCTCGCCCGGGCGCGCTGACCGGGCGTCGAAGTACGCCTTGAGCTGCGCTTTCTTGCCGTCGCCAAAACTTGTTCGTTGACAAACTTTAAATTGCCGTCATCATGTAACCCATGAACTCGAACCCCGTGCGGGCTCCAGCTCCACCCACCACAGCGCCCGGCACATCCGTCGGACGGTCTTCGGGCACACACGACGTCGACGTACCCGACCTCGACTCCTTCCCCCTGATCCCCAAGGGCAACAAGTACGAGGACTTCGAACTCGGCCAAACCATGAACCACCACTGGGGCCGCACCCTCACGGAGGCCGACAACGTGTCGTTCTCCACCGCAACCTGTGCCTGGTTGCCGCTGCATCTGAATATCGAGTATGCGCGATCCCAAGGTCACCCCGACACGGTCATCAACCCGATGCTGGTGCTATGCACGACCGTCGGCCTCTCCGTCGAGGACCTCAGCGAAAGCGGGGGCCCATTCCTCGGCATCGACGACTGCGTCTTCGTACGCCCGGTCTATCCGCGGGACACCATCACGGCCAGCTCGCAGGTTCTCGAAATGCGCACTTCTACCAGCAAACCCGGCGTCGGCATCATCACCTGGCGCACCACAGCAACCAACCAGCACGGCGAGACAGTCGTCGAATTTCTCCGAACCAACCTGGTCGCAGCGCGCGGCCACTCAGCCACAAAGTAGGGACACACCATGGCCGACAACCGACTGCGACGCAGCGAACTCTCCACCCCGGGCCACAGCCCCAAGATGATCGCAAAGGCCGCGGCCAGCGAAGCAGACCTGGTCTTCCTCGACCTCGAGGATTCCGTAGCCGCATCACAGAAGGTCGCTGCCCGTCGCAACATCATCGAAGGCCTGAACACCCTCGACTGGGGAATCAAGACCCGAGCATGCCGCATCAATCCCGTCGGCACCCAGTGGTGCTACGGCGACATCATCGAGATCGTGTCCGAGGCCGGTCGGAACCTCGACGTCATCATCATCCCCAAGGTGTTCGGACCCCGCGACGTGTGGTTCGTCGACGATCTCCTGACCCAGCTCGAGACGGATCTGGGACTCGAAGCAGGCCGCATCAAACTCGAAGTCCTCATCGAAGAAACCCAGGCGCTGTCCTGCGTCGAGGACATCGCCTCGTGCTCACCACGCCTGGAGGCGCTGATTCTCGGCGTCGGTGACCTCTCCGCCAGCCAGGGAATCCGCCTGGGACACATCGGTGCCGCGGCCGAAGGAGCGTACGGCTACCCCGGCGATGTCTGGCACTACGCGCGCAATCGCATGATCGGTGCGGCGCGCGCCAACGGACTCGACGCCATCGACGGACCTTTCGGTGCGATCTCCAACCCGGAAGGCTACGAGCGTGAGGCATCCTGGGCCGCAACACTGGGCAGCGTCGGGAAATGGGCAATCCACCCCAGCCAGATCGCCATCGCCAACAAGGTTTTCGCGCCCACGGCTACCGAGATCGAACGCGCCACCGCAGCTGTTCGCGCCGTGCAGGAAGCCGAAGCGGCCGGACTCGGCGCCGCCGCGCTCGACGGCATGATGATCGACGCCGCAACCGCACGGATCTTCGAAGGCGTCCTGGAACGCGCCCGCCAATGCGGTGTCGCATGACCACCACCGATGCCGGCGGTCCCCTGAGCGGAATCCGGGTACTCGACCTCACAGCCATGCTCGCCGGGCCCTTCGCCACCATGCTGCTGACCGACCTCGGTGCCGACGTCATCAAGGTCGAACCCCCTACCGGGGACAGGACCAGAGCGCTCGGCCCTCATCGCGCCGGTGACGACCCGAATCAAGCACTCGGCGGATACTTTCAATCCGTCAACCGCGGCAAGCGCAGTATCGTCCTGGACCTGAAAAGCGAGGAAGGCTCGGCGAAGTTTCGAGAACTGGTCCGCGTCGCCGATGTGGTCGTCGAGAACTTCTCCGCCGGTGTCATGGAACGGATGGGCCTGGGCTACGAATCCCTCGCCGCGGAGAACCCGCGACTGGTCTACGCGGCGATCCGTGGTTTCGGCGACGCCAGATCCGGCAAGAGCCCCTACGAGACCTGGCCCGCTTTCGACATCGTCGCGCAGGCCATGGGTGGTTTCGCCGGGATCACCGGACCCCTCGACGGCACTCCGCTGAAATCGGGCCCGGGCATCGGCGACATCTTCCCCGGCACCCTGCTCTCCCTGGGCATCGTTGCCGCGGTGCGGCATGCCGAACACACCGGTAAGGGCCAATTCGTCGACGTGGCAATGTACGACGCCATCCTTGCCATGTGTGAACGGCTCGTCTACCAGCACTCGTATCTGGGAATCGTCCCGCGCCCCATGGGCAACGGTCATCCATTGCTGGCACCGTTCGACATCATGCAGACCCGCGACGGTTGGATCGCCGTTGCAGCCCCCAGCGACAACCACTGGCGCATACTGGCCACGGCCATGGACCGACCGGAGCTCGGGGACGATCCGCGATTCGCAAGCAACGCTGCGCGCCTCACCAATATCGCCGAGGTTCGCAAGATTCTCGGCGCATGGCTCGCAGACCGGACGACGTCGGAGATCGTAGATTCGCTCGGCGGCCGCGTGCCGATCGGACCGGTCCACACCGCCGCCGACATCTTCGACGACGAACACGTCCGCCTTCGCGACATGCTCGTCGACGTCGAACAGCCCGGTTCGGATGTGCCCGTGACAATTGCCGGCTCGCCGATCAAGTTCAGTGCCACCCCGGCCCAGGTTCGCGGACGCGGTCCCAAACTCGGGGAAGACGACGTCGCCACAGTCCTCACCGAGTGGTCCACCGATCGAATTCCCGGTTCACCGATTACAGAGGGGGGAGGCAGCAATGGCTGACCACCACGACGCACTACTCGGATCATGGGGCTGGTTCGAAGATTTCCGTCCCGGTCAGAGGATGAGACATTCGCGCGCCGCCACAGTGGGCGAGATCGAAGGCAGTGGGCCCGCGAAGCAGGTGATGAATACCGCGCAGGCGCATTTCAACGATCACTTCTTGAAAGGCTCCGCTTTGGGTGACGAGCGCCTTGTTTTCGGCCTCGCCACCGCCTCCCTGGTCTACGGCTTGGCGTCGCAGGACACCGCCGAACACGCCGTTGCCGAGCTCGGATGGTCGCGGCTGCGCTTCCGCGCGCCCGTGCACCACGGCGACACCATCGAGGCCTTCACCGAGGTCGTCTCGGTCACGCCCGGCGCCGACTCGACGGCACCCGGGACCGTGGTGTTCCGCCATTGGGGTCGCAGGCAGGATGGTCGCATCGTGTTCGAGGGCCAGCGGTCGACCCTCGTCCGCCGGCGCAGTTCGCGTGTCGGTGCGTGATTCGGGTGACGAATCGTCACAGGAGAGAACGTTTCCCTACGGTGAGGTACTAACGATGAGCGGAACCGACAACGGACGATCCGATATGCCCGGGACGCAGGAGACGCTCACCAACCAGGTCATCACGCGAGTCCGAGATCTCGATGATCTTCCCCCTCACGTCGTCACCGGCGCCGTGCACTGCATCCTCGACACACTCGGCGTCGCACTCGCAGGGATTCACGAACCCGTCACCACGCACGTGCGGGCCGACGTGCTCGACGAGGGCGGCAATGCGCAAGCGACGCTGTGGGGCACCGGTGAGCAGGTCACTCGTCCTCAGGCGGCCCTCGTCAACGGCACCGCCGCCCATGCCATCGACTTCGATGACGTCGTGTCACGGATGGACGGTCATCCCTCCGCTCCCCTGCTCCCGGCACTCATGGCCGCTGCCGAGGGCACCCCTGTCCGTGGGACAGATTTCATCGCGGCATTCGTGGCCGGGTTCGAGACCGAAGCCCTGATCGGTCAGTTGATGAAGCCGTCGCACTATGCGCGGGGCTTCCACGCAACTGCCACCGTCGGCGCGTTCGGCGCGGCGGCAGCAGTTGCACACCTGTTGCGGCTGGACGAGGCCCGGTGGGCACACGCATTCGGCATCGCCGGATCACGCGCGGCGGGCCTCAAATCGATGTTCGGAACGATGACCAAGCCACTGCAGGTCGGGGCCGCAGCCGAAAACGGTTTGAGATCAGCTACTCTGGCTGCCCGCGGGGTGACAGCCCATCCCGATGTCCTCGGCACGAGTCAAGGCTTCCGCGACACGCAGTCCGACGCCACCGGCACATCGGAGGCCTGGACGTGGACCGAGCCCTCCATCACCGAGGTGCTTTTCAAGTATCACGCTGCATGCTATCTGACGCACTCCGCGATCGAGGGGGCGTTGTCCTTGCGTGAGTCCGGGGTGACGCCGGACCTCGTCGAGTCGATCGAGATCCTCGTTCCGGGAGGTCACCTCCAGGTGTGCGATATCGCCGAGCCCTCCACCCCGCTCGAGGGGAAGTTCAGCCTGCGTTTCACCACGGCGATGGCATTCGTGACGGGCGACCTGACCGAACGTGCATTTTCGCCGACATCCCTTACGGACCCGCACATCCTCCATCTGCGGGATCGAGTACGGGTCACCGGTCGTACCGACACCGACAGTCGGTCTTCCATCGTGCGGGTCACTCTTTCCGATGGCACCGAGCGCGTCGCGGAAGTCGATGTCAACCGGACCACGCCCGCGGACCAACTGGCACGGCGCTGGGAGAGCCTCGTGACCAAGTTTCACTCGCTCGTAGATCCGGTGACAGGGCCGGACGTCGCGGACCGCATCGTGAAGGCCGTCGCGGACCTCCCCGCGGCCGAGAGTCTCGTTCCACTGTTCGGCACACTCTCAGCCGGCCGCGGTGGCGACCTTCGGAACTCGATCGTATGAGTGAGATTCGTCCGGACAGGAGAGCACGCGGTGAAGATCGGCATCGTCGGCGCGGGAAGCATTGGCAACTCGGACGCGCGCCTGCTGGAAGGTGACAAAGTCCCAGACTTCGGACGCAGGAGATGTGGAATGAACACCGTCGTCGACATATTGTTCATTACCCCAATGTCATGGTTATTGGCAGTACCGATTGTACTGCTCGACCGGCTGCTCGCGCCGGAGCTGCCCGTATCGCCGGACTAGGTGTGCAACTGACGGAGGCCCCTGACAGCGGGTTTCGCATCTTCTGTCGGAGGCGTTCGTAGGATGTTTGACCGGCCCGGGCACGGTGGGGGCGATTGTAGTTGTAGTGGTCCTCCCACTGTTGGAGATGTTCAGCGAACAGGTGGACGTCGTCGATGACCTCACCTTCGAGCAGCCGGTAGAACTCCGCGGAGTCGATGCGGTGGGAGCGTTCGATGCTCCGATGTTCGTCGCGCTGCTGCGGGAAGCTCTTCCGGCGGTGAATTGCTCGCCGTCGACGGGGGCGGATTCCTGTGGATCTCGCGGGCGATGTAGCGCTCGAGGCACCGGATGATTTCTCGTTGCTGAGCCCCTCTGCGGTGTGGCGTTCGACGTAGTCGCGAGTGGCCCGGTGGTGCCTCGTTCGGACGGTCGTGACGATGTGGAGCACACTGTTTGCCGCACGGTCACCGCTGCGACTGAGTCCGTGGCGGCCGGTAGTGCGTCCGCTTCTCGCCGGCTGGGGTGCAACGATCGTCAGCACCGACGACGGTGTCCACGCGAATGCACTCACCGGCCGCCTCGAAAGTCAGCTTCAGGTCGGCAAGGGACCCACCGACCGTCGGCACCTATCCGCCACGGCCGTCCAGCATCTCCCGGGCCTTGACGGCCAGCCACCACTCCACCCGGGTGTGGATCGAGTCGAGGTCGCGGCCGGTGAGTTCGGTGATGCGGGCGAGCCGGTTCCGCAGGGTGTGCCGGTGGATGCCCAGCGCGGCGGCGGTGCTCTCGGCCTGGCCGTTGTGCTCGAGGTACGCGGCGAGGGTCTCGACCAGACGTCCGCTCGATCCGTGCTTCGCGTCGTAGGCATCGAGTGCTTCGAGTCCGGTGCGGGCGATGGCCTGCAGCGCGTCCGGATCCTGCATGCCCAGCAACACGGAGAAGGTACCGAGCTCGGCGAACGCCACCGGTGTCCGGCCCCCGTCCCGCGCTGCCCGCGCCGCCGAGAAAGCCTGTTGCACACCGGTGTTCGCGTCCTTCACGCCGCACGGACCGCCCAGCCCGCACCGGACCGGCCGGCCGAGCTGCGCGCGGACCCGGTCCTGGACCCGGGTCGCGATCTCGCGGGCCCGGTCGGCCGGCAGGACCACGGCGACATCCGCGCCGACCGAGGCCGCCAGATGGGGTACGCCCTCCGCGGCGAGGACCGCGCCGACCTGCCGTTCCGCCGGCAGCAGCGGGCCGACCTCCGTCAGCACGGCGACCGCGACGGTGTCGGTCGGTTCGAACCCGAAATAGCGGAGCAGGCCGGCGTCCATGCGTTCGGGTGCGTCGAAGAGTGTCCGGGTGACGACGGCCCGCAGCCGCTGTTCCGCGCTCTGCACCTTCGCGGGCTTGCCGAGCTCGATGGAGATCAGCGACACGGCGTGGGCGAGGAGCAGACGGTCGGCCGGCGGGAGCGGCTCCGCGGTGCCGACGGCGAGGTATCCGTAGAGGTCCTGGGCCGCCGCGATGCTCTGAACGGTGTAGTGCCCCGCGGCGTCGGCCAGCACCTTGCTCATCTGCCGCCGCCGCGGAGATCGGGACGCCGACTCCGCCACCCCGCGCGCATGCCGGACCGCCCGCGTCGTGTCCGACCCGTATTCGGCGAGTACGCGATCGTCGGCGTCGACGACGGCGACGGCTCCGGCGAGGGCCTGACCGAGCGCGGTCACGACCGCGGGCACACCCCCGCGCAGCGTGGCCCGGGCCAGCCGCTCCTGCTGATCGACGACCCGCTGCACCGCGCGGACCTGGTCGGCGGTCAGTTCGTCGATGACCGCCCGGGTGATGGCGATGAAGGGCGTCGAGGCGGGCACGGCGAGCACCGGGAACCCCAGTGCGTCACCCGCGGCGCGCAGACCGTCGGGCACGCGGTCGAACCGGGTGCCGGTGTCGAACGCCAAGGCCACGCAGCCGGCCCCCACCAGGCCCTGGAGGTACGCGAACTGCTCGTCGGCGCCGGCGCCGATCTCCAGTCCGGTGGTCATCACGAGCTCTCCACCCGAGAGCCACGGGGTGGGGTCGGGAAGCTCGATCGGATGCGCCCACTCGATGACACGGTCGGCTCCGTCGCGACCCGCCACGAGAGTGAGCCCGAGCTCCGGCAGCGTCGTGAGCCGACGCACGGTGATGGCCATGATGACGATCCTTCCCCGCACCGGGCGGCTAGGAGGTGGGGTGTTCGGCGAGGACTTCGAGGGCCAGGTGCACGTCGGTGACGTCCCGGGGGGAACGCAGGGACCGGCCCAGCAGGTCCTCGACTCGTTTCACCCGGTGCCGCACGGTATTCGGATGCAGGTTCAGCTCCCGCGCCGTCCGCCCCACGTCCAGGTCCCGGGCCAGGTGGAGCACGAGGAAATCGACCAGGTCGTCGTGGCCGTCGAGCAGGGGGGCCAGGACCGCGGTGGCGCGCGCGAGGGCGGGCCCCGGGTCGCGGCCCGCCAGCAACCAGTCCGCGAGGCTCACGTCCTCGAAGCGCTGGGTGCTGCGGCCGAGCCGCTCGGCGGCCCGTCGCGCCCAGCGCGCCTCGCGCAGTTTGTCGGGCCCGCGCGCGGGATCGGTGAACGGCTCGCTCGAGCCGCACGTCAACCCCTGCGGAAGGTTGTTCGACCAGGAGTCGAGTGCCTCCGCCCGGGCGGGGACCACTCCGACGAGGCCACCCTCGCCCCGGGCGAGCAGCAGGGTCAGCCCGATGTCGCGGGCCAGCCCGGACACGTCCGTTTCGACGGCATCGAGCAGCGAGTTCGCCCGGAACACCCATCGGCGGTTGTCGTAGTCGGGTGCGGCGGACAAGGCCAGCATCCGCATATCGGGCTCGGGGCCGAACCGCAGCATCTCGAGCTGGTCCAGGACGGTGTCGGAATCGGCCGGATCGCCCGACGCCAGTGCCCGCACCAGTGCGGCGTGCCGCGCGCGGTTCTCGATGGTGGCGCGCTGGCGGGTGCGTTCGATCGTGTTGAGCAGCCTCAGCGACACCTCGACGGCGGGCGCGGTGAGCGGGTCGGTGAGTTCGTTGCTCTTGGACGCGAGGGCGAACCAGTAGTGCTGGCCGCCCGGCGAGATCGAGTGCGCGCTCACCGACCATCGGCCCACCCGGAACAGCAGCCGGCCGTCCCGGCCGCGCAGCTGATTGCGGATCAGGTGCACCGGTGCGCCGCCCGCCGAGGCCACGACGTCGCCGACCTCGTTGTAGAGGACCACGCTGCTGCGGAGCAGCCCGGCGAGCCGGGCCACGAGGTCGGCCTCCGGGGACTCGGCCGTCATCGCCTCGAGCAGGTGGTTCTGCATCTGCAGGGTGCGGCGCAGCAGCATCGAGTCCTGCGCCTGCGCCGCGGCGTTGACGCGGCCGACCACCTCCATGAACGGCAGTTCCGGCGGGATCGCCACCACGGCGAACCGATGGCGCTCGGCCTCGTCGAGCAGGGGCCGGGGGACGTCGTCGGTGATCACTCCGACGCCGTACCCGAGCGCGGCGATGCCGGACCCCACGAGCTCGCGGATCAGTTCGCGATAGGCCTGCTGCGGGTGCTCGTGGCCGGGGAAGCGCGAGCCGGTGGTGAGCATCATCGACCCCGGCCGCAGCCACCGCGTCGGGTTCTCGATCTCGATCGGGTGCGCGCCGGTGATTCCCACGTTGGGGTCGGCGTCGGTCGCCAGCCGGAGCCCGAGGTCGGGTTCGAGCAGCAGGTCGACGAGCCGGAAACGGTCCGGAAGCATGCCCGACATCTTTCTCCCATGGGTGTGAAGATCTCCAACGATTCGGGGAACTCGATTCACTTTCTCCAATTGATGGCCTCGCGACCAGGCCGAATACTGAGTTCCACCCGACCCAGGAGTATGACGATGATCACATCCCGCAATCCCCACCTGCGCGTCGCCGTGGACGTCGGAGGCACCTTCACGGACGTGTGCATCTTCGACGAGAGCGCATCGACCACCCGCATCGCGAAGGTTCCTTCGACCCCGGACGATCCCATGCGCGCCGTGATCGACGGTGTGCGCACCGCGGGCATCGACCTGACCGACGTGACCCTGTTCTCCCACGGCACCACCGTCGCGACCAACGCGCTCATCACCCGCAACTTCCCGCCCGCGGCCCTCGTCACCACCCGCGGGTTCCGCGACGTGCTCGAGATCCGCGACGGCACCAAGGACGAGTTGTGGGACACGTACGTCGACGTCGGCACCCCCTACATCCGCCGCCGTGACCGGTACGAGGTCACCGAACGCATCGACTACGCCGGCGAGGTCGTCACCCCGCTCGACGAGTCGGAGGTCCGGGAGATCGCCCGCATCCTGCGCCGCAAGAACATCAAGACCGTCGCGGTGTGCCTGATCAACAGCTACGTCAACAGCGCCCACGAGCAGCGCGTGCGGGCACTGCTCGAGGCCGAGCTGCCCGACGTCACCGTCTCCACCTCCAGCGAGATCCTCCCCGAGATCTTCGAGTACGACCGCGCCTCCACCACCGTCGCCAACGCCGTGCTGGCACCCCTGGTCAGCGGGTACGTCAACCGGCTCGAAGCGCAGCTGCGCACCGACGGATACGACGGCGACCTGCTCCTGCTCCATTCCGGCGGGGGCTCGATGACCCCCGCGATGGTGGAGAAGTATCCCGTCCGGCTCGCCGCCTCCGGCATCGCCGCCGGCGCGATCGCCGTGGCCGACATCGCCACCCGCTGCGGATACCCGAACGCGATCGGCCTGGACATGGGCGGTACCAGCACCGACATCTCGCTCGTCTACGACGGCGAGGTCCGCACCACCAAGCAGTGGCAGGTCGAGTACGGCTTCCCCATCTCCTTCCCCAGCATCGAGGTGCTCACCATCGGCGCCGGCGGCGGATCGCTGGCCTGGCTCGACGAGGCAGGCTCGCTGCGCAACGGGCCGCAGTCGGCCGGCGCCTCCCCCGGACCTGCCTGCTACCTGCGCGGCGGCACCGAGCCGACGAACACCGACGCCAACGTGCTGCTCGGCCGCCTGGGCACCGCCCTCATCGGTGGCGGACTCACCCTGGACGTGGCGGCCGCGGAGAACGCGATCAAGCAGAGCGTGGCCGGACCGCTCGGTCTCGACGCCGACACCGCGGCCAGCAACATCATCCAGGTGGCCAACGCCAACATGGCGGATGCGGTGCGGCTGTTGTCGATTCGGCGCGGCTACGATCCGCGCGACTTCGTCCTCGTCGTCTGCGGCGGCGCGGGCGCCCTGCACGGCGCGGCCCTCGCGAAGGAACTGTCCATTCCGACCGTCGTGGTGCCGCCCCATCCGGGCATCACCTCGGCGCAGGGGTGCCTGCTCGTCGACATCCGGCACGACCTGTCGGCCATGTTCCAGGGCCGCGTCGACGAGGTCGACATCACCACGCTCGAGCGCGAATTCCTGCGGCTCGAGCAGGAGGGCACGCAGCGTCTCCGCCACGAGGGGGTCGAACCCGAACGGATGGTCCTCGATCGTCATATCAGCATGCGCTACGCGGGGCAGTGGCGTTCGCTCACCGTCGCGGCCGGCAGCGGCCCCGGCTTCCTCGCGGAGGCCGTCGAGCGGTTCCACGAGGAGCACGAACGGGACTACTCGTTCCGGCGCGACGACACGCCCGTGGAGATCTACCAGATCGGGCTGCGCGCGGTGGGCACCACGCCGAAGCCGAACTTCCCGCGCACCTCCGAACCCACCACCGCGGAGCCGTCGCCCGTGGAACGGCGCAACGTCTACTTCGACGAGGCGCGCGGCCGGCTCGACACCCCCGTCTTCGACCGCGACACACTGGAGTTCGGCACGCGCATCCCCGGCCCGGCCGTGATCACCCAGCTCGACTCCACCACCGTCGTCCCCCCGGGGACCACCGCCACCATCGACGAGTGGGCGAACATCCGCATCGACATCCAGGAGACCCGATGACCACCACGTCCCCCACCCTCGATCCGGTCACGTTCGAGGTCCTCAAGAACGCGTTCGCCACGTCGGTCGACCTGATGTCCGAGCAGATCCTGCGCACCTGCTACTCGTTCGTCATCTACTCGCGGGACTTCTCCTCCGCGCTCTGCGACGCCGAGGGCAACACCGTGATGCAGGGCAGCCAGGACATCGCCGTCCACGTGGGCACCCTCCACTTCCAGTGCAAGGCCGTGCTGGAGGAATTCGGCTCCGACATCAACCCCGGCGACATCTTCATGGTCAACGACCCCTACCGGGGCGGCACCCACCTCAACGACGTCAGCTTCGTCCGGCCCATCTTCGCGGACGGCGTCCTCATCGCCTTCGCGCAGAACAAGGGTCACTGGGCCGACATCGGCGGCAGCGTCCCCGGGTCGTTCGACGTGACCGCCACCGAGCATTTCGGTGAGGGCCTGCGGATCACCCCGGTCCGGGTGTGGCACGAGGGCCGATTCCTGGCGGACGTCGCGAAACTGCTCGTCGCGAACACCCGGTCGCCGGAGATCAGCATGGGCGACCTGCACGCCCAGGCGGAGGCCACGGGCGTGTGTGAACGCGAAATCCTTCGCCTCGTGGACAAATACGGACGCGGCACCGTCACCGACGCGATGCGCGAGGTCCAGGACTACGTCGAGCGCATCGTGCGCAGCCGGGTCGCCGACCTGCCGGACGGCACGTGGACCACCGAGGACTATCTCGACTCCGATCCCGCCCGCCCCGAGGGGCTCGTCCCGATCCGCGTCACCATGACGATCGAGGGCGACCAGCTCAGCTACGACCTGACCGGCAGCGCACCGGCGGTCGCCAGCTTCCTCAACAGCGGCTACGGCACCGCGTTCTCCGGGATCGTGGCGGGCACCAAGTCGTTCTTCCCCGACGTGCCGCTGAACTCGGGCCTGTACAACGCGATCCGCACCGACCTCGGACCGGAGGGCACCGTCGTCAACGCGGGCTGGCCGCACGCGGTGACCGGATTCTGCTCCGGCCCCTACGAGAAGATCATGAACGCGATCTTCGAACTGTGGTCGAAGGTCGTGCCCTCCCGCGCCATCGCGTGCTCGTTCAACCTCGAGTACCTGCTCGTCGGCGGCCGCGACGCCCGCACCGACGACCGGCCGTTCTTCATGTGGTACGACTGGATGGCCGGCGGCTGGGGCGGACGCAGCTCGAAGGACGGATCGAGCGCCACCGCACCGGTGTTCGGTATCGGCCTGGCCGTGCAGCCGTGCGAGGGGCAGGAACGCCTCACCCCCGTGCTGACCAGCGAGCACGCCATCATCACCGATTCCGGTGGACCCGGGGAATACCGCGGCGGGTGCGGCCTGTCCAAGGGCGGCATCCTCACCGACAGCGACAGCAGCGTGATGTCGTACTGCTGTGACCGTTCCCGCTCGGTCACCTGGGGCATCGAGGGCGGCCTGCCGTCCATCCCGCACGGTGTGTGGCTCAACCGCGGCACCCCCGAGGAGCGCTTCCTCGGGTCCGTGTTCTCGAATGTGCCGGTCCAATCCGGAGATTCGTTCGAGCGGCCGTCGGCGGGCGGTGGTGGCTACGGGGATCCGCTGCAGCGGGACCCGGAGGCCGTGCTCGAGGACGTGATCGACGGATACGTCTCCGTCGAGCGCGCCGCCCTGGACTACGGCGTCGTCGTCGTGCCGGTGGACCCCGAGATCGACCGCTACGAGCTCGACCACGACGCCACCGAGAGCGTCCGCGAGGAGATCCGCGTGTCGCGCAAGGGCTGGCTCGACGAGGACCCCGAGACCGTCGCCGCCCGCTACCGCAGCGGTGAGCTGTCCATGCTCGACCTCGTGCGCCGCTACGGCGTGATCGTCGACTGGGGTACCGGCGAGCTGCTGCCCACGACCACCGCCCAGTTCCGCGATCTGCTGCGGACCCGCTCCGTCGCGCACTGGTCCTGAATCCCCGTGCGGGGCAGTGATCCCACTGCCCCGCAACGGGTTTCGTACTCTCCACCCTCCCTCGAAGCTCCCCTGCCGAACCTCCCGCCCCCGGTGCTGCGGGCGGTCGTGCGCCCCTGCGCCGGTTCGGATTCCCTCCCCCCGAGAGGCGACCCCATGTCCGATCACCTCACCGAATCTGCTCCCGGATCCCCCGCGGAGCAGGAAATCGTGCCCGAATCCGGGCGTCTGTCCCGCTGGTCGCTGACGATGGCCTGGTGGGCCATGTTCAGCGCCATGTTCTGGCTCTACATCGCGGTTGCCTCGGCCGGCGCGGTCGGGGTACCGGCCACCCTCGCCGGGATGGCTGCCTCGATCGCCACCTTCGGCGTCGTCAACCTGGTGCTCTCCCGCTATGCGATCCACACCGGCCTGTCGGTCGAGCTGCTGTCCCGGCGCATGTTCGGCGCCGTCGGCTCACTGCTCGCCCCGGTCCTGTTCGCGGCCACCGCGCTCTACTACGGGGTCTTCGAAGGTTCCATCGTCGCCGTGGCTCTGCAGGAGTACTTCGGCGGTGACCTCAGGCTGTGGTACCTGCTCTGCACGGTCTACATGATTCCCGTGGTGATCGGGGGTGTCGCCGCGTGGCTCGACAAGCTCAACGGGATCCTGCTGCCGTTCTATCTCGTCGGCATGGTCGCCGTCGTGGTGGCCGCGACCGTGCGCCAGGGTTACCCCACCGGATGGCTCACCGCCACGGTGGCATCGGGTCCGCTTCCCGGCTGGCTCACCGCCTACCTCGTCTACATGGGCGTCTGGGTGCTGATGATGTACACCTTCGACTACGCGAGACTCGGTCGCCGCGCCGACGCCGCCTTCCACGGCACCGTCACCTTCGGCTGGGTGTTCTATGCGCTGACCTTCGGTGTGAACGGGCTCGTCGGCCTCTATCTCCTCGGCGCCTGGGACATCGCCGGAACCGAGACCGGCGTGGTCGAGGCGGTCGTCGGCTCCCTCGGCTTCGCGGGGGTGCTGCTGATCATCGTGTCCCAGACCCGCATCAACTCGGCCAACTTCTATCTCGCCTCCACCAACCTCCAGGTGTTCGTCCACCGAGCACTGCGCATCGACGTGCCCCGAGCGGTATGGGTGGTGGTGACCGCCGTGCTCGCATACCTGCTCATGCTCACCGACGTGCTGGGGTACCTGCTGCAGGCCCTCGCCTGGCAGGGCGTGCTGATCACCGCCTGGGTGGCGATCGCGGTGGTCTACGTGCTGCGGGATCGGGGCCACGCCATGCCCCGCACCGCGTCCGGTGGGGCGCTGGCGTGGCTGATCTCCTCGGTCGCCGGCATCGCGCTCACCGTGCAGGAGGTCAGCGCGACATGGGCGCAGCTCGCCCCGGTGGTGACGGTGCTCCTGGCCGCGGGCAGCTACGTGCTGCTCACCCCGCGCGCGGGCGCGACGGGTGCCGCGCCGTCGGGCGACGAAGCGTCGCCGGACGCGCCGCAACCGGTCTGAATCCGGCGGACAATCGCCGCCACGGCGAGTGTGACACCTGCCCCTGTACGCAGCGGCCATGTCGTGGGTCACATCGCGGCCATAGTGTTCTCCCATCCGAGCGACAGCGCCGCCGGGACGCCGGAACCGGCACACGACGGCGGCCGCACACCAGGTCTCGAAGGGAGTGCCGTGCATACCGATCCACCGGCCGAAAGGTCCGCCACCCTGGGCCACGCGCTGAAGAAGCGCCATCTCACCATGCTGTCCATGGGAGGGGTGATCGGGGCCGGGTTCTTCGTGGGGATCAGCGCGATCATCGGCCAGGCCGGCCCCGGCGCCATCCTCACCTGCCTGATCTGTGGGCTCATCGTCTTCCTGGTCATGCGCATGCTCGGGGAGATGGCCGTCGCCAAGCCCTGCACCGGCTCGTTCACCGAATACGCCCGCGACGCCATGGGCAACTGGGCAGGCTTCGCCACCGGCTGGCTGTTCTGGTACTTCTGGGTGGTCGTCGTCGGGATCGAGGCCGTGGTGGGGGCCACCCTGCTCGCCCGCTGGCTCCCCGGCGTGCCGCTGTGGCTGATGGCCGCCGGCCTGCTGTTGATCATGACCGTCGTGAACCTGTTGTCGGTCGGCAACTTCGGTGAGGCCGAGTACTGGTTCGCCGGGATCAAGGTCGCGGTGATCATCGCGTTCCTCGTGCTGGCCGGTCTCTACGTGCTGGGCATCTGGCCCGGGGCCGAGCTGTCCTTCGGCAACCTGACTGCACACGGCGGCTTCCTGCCCCACGGCTTCACCCCCGTCATGGTCGGGGTGGTCGCCGTCATCTTCTCGATGACGGGGGCCGAGCTCGTCACGATCGCCGCGGCCGAGTCGAAGGAGCCGGCCGCGGCGATCCGCCGGGCCACCAGCACCGTCGTGTTCCGGATCCTCGCGTTCTTCGTCGGCGCGACGTTCCTGCTCGTGACCATGCTGCCGTGGGACAGCTATGTCGTCGGCGAATCCCCGTTCGTGGCCGCTCTCGACGTCCTGGGCATCCCCGGGGCCGCCGAGATCCTCAACTTCGTGGTGCTGGTCGCCGTGCTCTCGTGCCTGAACTCCGGGCTCTACACCGCGTCGCGCATGCTGTTCGTGCTCGGTGCCCACCGCGACGCACCCGCGTGGATGACGGCCGTCAACTCCCGCGGTGTCCCGCTGAAGGGCGTGCTGTCGTGCACGTTCGTCGGATACGTGTGCATCGTTGCCGCCTACGTCTGGCCCGACACGATCTTCCTGTATCTGGTCACGTCGTCCGGTGCGATCTGCCTGTTCGTGTACATCATGATCTGCCTGTCGGAGCTGGTGCTGCGCCGCCGCTGGGAACGCACGTCGCCGGAGATCCTGCAGTTCCGGGTGTGGCTCTACCCGGTCCTGCCGGTCGTCGTCACGGCCGTCATCGTCGCGATCCTCGTCGGCATGTGGTTCACCGGCGCCCGCGCCGAACTGGTGCAGTCGCTGATCGCGCTCGCGGTCATCGTCGCCGCATACCACCTCAAGACCCGGTACCTGCGCCGGCGCGGCGGCGAACGGGCCGCACCGCCGGAGGAGAGGGCGCTGGCCCGGGCGATGCACGTCGAAGCGGAGCCGCGCCCCGGAGGGCCGCAACCCGCGCCCTCGGGCAATCCGGCCCACTGACGATCCGCTCCGCGCCGCCGGCTGCCACGACAGCCGGCGGCGCGGAGTTGTGCTCGGAGGACAACACCCCGTCGGAACTCGAGCCCGCGAGGCCGTAGCCGAGACGTGATCCCCGTCACTACCGTTGTGGTCAGCCAAGAGGAGAGGACCGACGGTAGTGACGATCGAATATCTGGTGTGGCACCGCGAATCGGAGCGGCCCTGCGTGCGGGACGACGACCGGGAACTCACCTACGCCGAATTCGCCCGCAGGGTCGACGGTTTCGCGGCGCAACTCCAGCAGCACGGGATCGCTGCGGGTGACGTCGTCGCGGTGATGCTGCCGAACCGGGCCGAACTCCTCGTCGCCCTCATGGCGGCGTGGCGGCTGGGTGCGACGGCCACCCCCGTCAATCCCGCGTTCACCGCGACCGAGGCCGAGTACCAGATCGACGATGCGGGAGCCGCACTCGTTCTCAACACCGGTCCCGACGCCCCGTCGGGCGGCCGCCCGGTGATCCACGTGGACGACATGGCTACCGCCCCGCCGGCCGGATGGTCGGCCGGCGCCGATCCCCGTCCCGACGACACCGCCCTGCTGATCTACACCTCCGGCTCGACGGGCCGCCCGAAGGGCGTGCAGCTCGCCCACACGAACCTGCAGTTCATGGCCGACTCGTTCCGCACGCACCTGCAGCTGACCGAGGCCGACCACTGCCTGCTGATCCTGCCGCTGTTCCACGTCAACGCGATCGCGGTCAGTTTCCTGGCGCCGATCCTGGCCGGGGCGCAGCTCAGCATCACCGGCAGGTTCTCCCCGGCCCGGTTCTTCGACGACGTGGCACGGCTGCGGCCGACCTATTTCTCGGCCGTGCCCACCATCTACGCCCTGCTGGTCTCCCAGCCGCAGGACACCCCGGTGGACACCTCGTCGCTGCGCTTCGCGATCTGCGGCGCGGCCCCGATCTCGAAGGAACTCCTCGATCGGGTCGAGCAGCGCTTCGGCCTGGTCGTGGTCGAGGGCTACGGGCTCACCGAGGGTACCTGCGCGTCGGCGTGCAACCCGATCGACGGCCCCCGCAAGCTCGGCACCGTCGGCCCCGCGCTGCCCGGCCAGCAGATCGCCATCGCCGGACCCGACGGGCGGCACCTGCCGGCCGGGGCCACCGGCGAGGTGCTCATCAAGGGCCCCAACGTGATGCGCGGCTATCTCGGCCGGCCCGAGGAGACCGCCCGCACCGTCGTCGACGGCTGGCTGCACACCGGCGACGTCGGCCGGCTCGACGAGGACGGATACCTCACCCTCGTCGACCGCATCAAGGACATGATCATCCGTGGCGGGGAGAACCTGTATCCCAAGGAGATCGAGAACGCACTCGCCACGCACCCCGCGGTCCTCGAGTCCGCCGTGATCGGCGCGCCGCACGAGGTGTACGGCGAGGTTCCCGTCGCGTACGTCGTGACCTATCCCGAGCGGACCGTCACCGACTCCGAACTGCTCGCCCACGTCGCCGAGCGGCTGACGAGGGTCAAGGTGCCCGCAGAGGTGCACGTCGTCGCCGCCCTGCCGCGCAACCCCGTCGGCAAGATCGACAAACCCGGCCTGCGGCGCAGCCACGGTGCTCCCGTGCACGCCTGACCGCTCCCCGAAGGCACCACACGCTCCACCCCGACTCGCCGGCCCCGGGCCGGTGGGGCGGCCACCCCTACCCGAAAGGCGAATTCCCATGGGTTTCAAGACCGGCCACTTCCCGGAAGTGGACCCCGCCACGTTCCGTGACCTCCCGTTCCGGGATCGGTTGCGGGCCATGTCGACCCACTGGGTGGACTACGGATTCGGCACGCCGAAGATGGTGCACACCGTCTACATCCTCAAGCTGCTGTTCCTCTACGTCGGCGCCGGCACCGCCCTGGCGACGCTGACCTCGGGTCTGTCGTGGCTCGACGTCTCGTCGTGGTGGAACCAGCCGATCGTCTACCAGAAGCTGATCCTGTGGACCGTGCTGCTCGAGGCGCTCGGTCTCGCCGGTTCGTGGGGTCCGCTCGCCGGGCACTTCAAGCCGATGACCGGTGGCTTCCGGTACTGGCTCAAGCCCGAGACGATCCGGCTCCCACCGTGGCCGGGCAAGGTGCCCGGCACGGCCGGTGACCGCCGCACCGTCGGCGACGTGGCGCTCTACGCCCTTCTGCTCGTCAATCTGATTGTCGCCGTGGCTCTTCCGGGTGTGCATACCGCCTCCGTCGACGCCCTCGTCGCCGACAACGCCGGCCTCGTCCGCCCCGCGGTCGTGGCGCCGCTGATCGTGCTGCTGATCGTGATCGGCCTGCGGGACAAGGTCATCTTCATCGCCGCCCGCAGCGAGCAGTACCTGCCGGCGATGGTGTTCTTCACCTTCCTGCCCTTCGTCGACATGATCGTGGCCCTCAAGCTGCTCATCGTCACCGTCTGGGTCGGCGCCGGCGTCTCCAAGTTCGGCCGCCACTTCGCCATGGTGGTCCCCCCGATGATCAGCAACACCCCGTGGATGCTGTCCAAGCGGGTCAAGCGCATGCACTACCGCAGCTTCCCGAACGACCTGCGGCCCTCGCACCTCGGCAGCGGCGTCGCCCACGTCCTCGGCACGTTCGTCGAGATCGTCACCCCGCTGGTGCTGCTGTTCTCCACCAACCGCACGATCACGCTGCTCGCGGTGCTGCTGATGGTGGCGTTCCACTTCTTCATCGCCTCGACGTTCCCGCTCGCGGTGCCGCTGGAATGGAACCTGCTGTTCGCCTACGCCACGATCTTCCTGTTCTGGGGCTTCCCCGCCTGGGACGGCTACGCCGTGACCGACATGTCGTCGCTGTGGCTGGCGGGCGCGATCACCGCCGCGCTGTGCTTCTTCCCGGTCCTCGGCAACCTGCGCCCCGACCTGGTCTCGTTCCTGCCGTCCATGCGGCAGTACGCCGGCAACTGGGCCTCGGCCACCTGGGCGTTCGCGCCGGGTGCGGAGGAGAAGCTGAACCGGCACATCGTGCGGGCCGCCGAGAACACCCGCACCCAGCTGCTCGCGACCTACCCCGCCGACGTCGCGGACGTCGTGATGCACCAGCTCCTGGGCTGGCGGTCCATGCACAGCCAGGGCCGGGCGCTGTTCTCCCTGATGATGCGCCACCTCGGGGACGACATCGACACCTACGACCTGCGCGAGGCCGAGTTCTCCTGCAACTCGATCGTCGCCTTCAACTTCGGTGACGGGCACCTGCACAACGAGCACCTGATCGCCGCGATCCAGCGGCGCTGCAACTTCGCGCCCGGCGAGTTCGTCGTCGCCTGGATCGAGTCCCAGCCGATCCACAAGGGCACCCAGGAGTACAAGGTGATCGACGCGGCCCTCGGCGTGATCGAACGCGGCACCTACAGGGTCGCCGACGCCGTCGCCGAGCAGCCCTGGTTGCCCAACGGGCCCATCCCGTTCGACGTGCAGTGGACAATGGACCGCGAGGGCGCCCACCGGGCGGCCGCACAGCGGGAGGTCACAGCGTGAGTACGGCGGTCGTGGTCGGTAGCGGACCCAACGGGCTCGCTGCCGCCGTCCACCTCGCCCGCAGCGGCGTGGACGTCCAGGTTCTCGAGGCAGCCGACGAGATCGGTGGCGGCACCCGCTCCGGCGAGCTCACCGTCCCCGGCCTGGTCCACGACCACTGCTCCGCCTTCCACCCCATGGGTGCCGGCTCCCCCTACCTGCAGACCCTCGGCCTCGATCGCTACGGGCTGCGGTGGCGGTGGCCGGAGATCGACTGCGCCCATCCGCTCGACGGGGGCGAGGCCGCCCTGCTGCACCGCTCCCTCGACGTCACCGCGGCCGGCCTCAGCGAGGACGGCCCGCGGTGGCGGCGGATGTTCGCCGACCTCGCATCCGGGTTCGACGGGCTCGCCGCGGACCTGATGCGGCCGGTGCTCAACGTCCCGCGGCACCCGCTGCGGCTGGCGGCGTTCGGACCGCGGGCACTGCTGCCCGCCACGGCCTCGGCCCGCTGGTTCCGCACCCCCAAGGGACGTGCCCTGTTCGGCGGGGTCGCCGCCCACGCCTATCACCGGCTGGACCGGCCCGCCACGTCCGCCGTGGGTCTGATGATCACCGCCGCCGGCCATCGCTACGGGTGGCCGGTGGCGGAGGGCGGCTCCGCCGCGATCGCGCGGGCGTTGACCGCGCAGCTCGCGGAGCACGGCGGCAAGGTGCACACCGGGGTCCGGGTCCGCCGTGCCGCGGACCTGCAGCCCGCGGACGTCGTGCTCCTCGACGTCGCCCCCGAGGCCGCCCTCGGCATCCTGGGCGACGCGGTACCGGCGCGGATCGCCAAGGCCTACCGCAGGTTCCGCCACGCGCCCGGCGCCTTCAAGGTCGACTTCGCGATCGACGGTCCCGTTCCGTGGGCCGATCCGAACTGCGGGAAGGCCGGCACCGTCCACCTCGGCGGCGAGTTCGCCGAGATCGCCCGGGCCGAACGGGACGTCGCGACGGGACGCATGCCGGAGCGGCCGTTCGTGCTGCTCGGCCAGCAGTACGTCGCCGACCCGACCCGCTCCCACGGCTCCGTGCATCCGCTCTACGCGTACGCCCACGTCCCGGCCGGCTACACCGGCGACGCGACGGACGCGATCGTCGCCCAGATCGAGCGGTTCGCCCCGGGGTTCCGGGACCGCATCGTCGCCACCGTGGTCACCGCGCCCGCCGACCTCGCGCGACAGAACCCCAACCAGGTCGGCGGTGACATCATCGGCGGCGCCAACGCCGACCTGCAGGTGGTGTTCCGGCCGCGAATTGCGCTGGACCCCTACAGCACCGGGGTGCCCGGGGTCTACCTGTGCTCGGCCTCGACCCCGCCCGGGGCGGGCGCGCACGGGATGTGCGGCTACAACGCCGCGGAGTCGGCGCTGCGGCACCTGCGGAGCGCCGGCCGTGGCTGAGCCGGTGGTCTCGGGGCGGTCGACGGGTGCACCGTCGGCCGCCGACGAGGTTCAGCGCGTCGTCGCCGAGGTCGCGCGCCGGTTCGACGCTCGCCAGCGGGAGATCAGCCGTTCCATGACCGCGATGATGGCGCGGGAGATCGCTCACCTCGACGAGGATCCGCATCTCGTCGAGCTGCTCGAGGCGAGTGTGCACGGCAACATCGCGACGATCATCCACGTGCTCACCAACGAGATCCCCGCCGAACACCTCCAACCCACCACGGCGGCAGTGGAATATGCGTTGCGGCTCGCGCAGCGCGACGTGCCGTCGCACTCGCTCGTCCGTGCGTACCACATGGGACAGAACGACCTCATGCGGCTGTGCTTCGACGAGGTGCGGTCGATGAACCTCCCGCCGCAGGTGACACTCGACGTCATCGAGCACATCTCCGCGGTGGTCTACCGGTACATCGACTGGATCACCCTGTACGTGTTCGACGCGTACGAGAAGGAACGGCGCCGGTGGTCGGCGGTGCGCGGCAACGTGCACTCCGCCCTCATCCACGGCCTCGTCGACGGATCCGAAACCGACGTCGCGGCGTTCGAGGCGGAGACCCGGTACCGGCTCGACCGCTGTCATGTCGGGGTGATCGTCTGGACGACAACCGAATCCGCGGACGGCGCGATCAATCCCCTGGACCGGCTGGTGCGCGCGGTGGCGGTGCACCTCGGGTCGGATGCCCCGCCGATCCTCACCGCCATCGACCGGCGCACGGTGTGGGCGTGGCTGCCGTTCGATCGGCACCGGCCGACGATCGACACGGTAGCACTCGATTCCGTCGTCCGATCCCATCCTGCCGGCCGCCTCGCTCTGGGCCTGCCCGGTTCCGGCCTCGCCGGTTTCCGGCGCTCGCACGAACAGGCCGAGGCCGCGTATTCGATTGCGGTGGCGCAGGCCACGTGCACCCGACGGGTCATCGGGTTCGGGGATCGCGGCGTCGCGGTGGTGTCGCTGCTCGCCCGCAACCTCGACGCCGCGCGGGCGTGGGTGGGCGAGATCCTCGGCCCGCTCGCCGACGACACCGAGCAGGCCGCGATGCTGCGGGTCACGCTCGGCACCTACTTCGCCACCGGTGAGAGCCACCTGCACACCGCCGAACGGCTGAACCTGCACCGCAACACCGTCAAGTACCGGATCAACAAGGCCCTCGCCGACCCGACCCGCGCGCCCGCGGTGCACGACAAGCTGGACATCGCGCTGGCGTTGCAGGCGTGCGAGTTTCTCGGGGAGGCGGTGTTGCGCTGACGCGCCGGGTATCCCGATTGTGACAACATCGGCACGGTCGGTCGATTCCAGGAGGCACCGTATGAGCATGCCCGGCGTGAAGGCACTCGTCTTCGACGTATTCGGCAGTGTGGTGGATTGGCGCACCAGCATCGCGCGCGCGGCGGCACCGTTCCTGGCTCGTCACGGGAGCAGTGTCGAACCGGCGGAATTCGCGGATGCCTGGCGCGCGCGCTACCAACCGGCCATGCAGGCGGTACGCGAGGGCAGGCGGCCCTTCGTGCGTCTCGACGTGCTGCACCGGGAGAACCTGGACGACGCCCTGCGCCGCTTCGGCATCGACCCGGCGGGCATACCGGGGCACGAACTCGATCAGCTCAACCGTGCGTGGCACGAACTGGATCCGTGGCCGGACGCCGTCGAGGGGCTCACGCGGCTGAAGCAGCGCTTCGTCGTCGCGCCGCTGTCGAACGGCAATGTCAGCATGATGGTCGATATCGCCAAGCGCGCGGGTCTGCCCTGGGACGCCATCCTCGGTGCGGAGGTCGCCCAGGCCTACAAACCCATGCCCGAGGCCTATCTGCGCACGGCCGACATCCTGGGCCTGGAGCCGGGTGAGGTGTGCATGTGCGCCGCTCACAACGAGGACCTGGCGGCCGCGCGCGCCTGCGGCCTGAAGACCGCGTTCTTCGCGCGACCCACCGAACACGGCCCGGCCCAGACCACGGACCTGCACGCCGAACACGGCTGGGACGTGATCGCCGACGACCTCGTCGACCTCGCGCGCTCCCTGGGCGCCTGACGGCGCCGGTGCGTCCTTTGGGCGGTGGGAGCCGCCCAAAGGACGCACCGGCCGCGTAGCGGCCCTATGCCCCGATCAGACCACCGGACTTCCAGGCCGCGACGACGGCCGGGCGCGGCTGGGCGGTGCCACCGTCGGGCCAGTGCGACGACGGGGCGTCCCACGTGGCGTCGTCGGTCTCGCCCGGGTGCTGCACGCACACCACGACGCGGTTCTCCTGCACGATCGGCCCGCACGTCTCCGCGCCGACGGGGACGGTGAGGAACTGCCGGGTCTCGCCCCGGCGCGGACCGTCGAGCACGACGCTGAACAGTCCGTCGTTGGACTTCAGCGCGTTGCCGTCGGTGGAGATCCACAGGTTGCCGTGCGGGTCGAACGCCAGGTTGTCCGGGCACGAGATCGGGCTGACCGTAGCCTTGTCGAAGCCGCCGAAGTAGGTGTCGGCGGCCTCCGGGTCGCCGCAGACCAGCAGCAGGTTCCACGTGAACGACGTGCCCGCGTGGTCGTCGTCGATCTCGAGCACCTGCCCGTTCTTGTTGTTGTTGCGGGGGTTCGCCACGTCGGCCGCGGCCTTGCCCTCCTCGCCGCGCTTGGAGTTGTTGGTCAGCGCCACGTAGATCTTGCCGGTCACCGGGTTCGGTTCGAAGTCCTCGGGCCGGTCCATCTTGGTGGCCCCGACCTTGTCCCCGGCCAGGCGGGTGAACACGGCGACCTCCTCGGCGGTCATGCCGTCGACCAGGGACTCGCCGCGGCCGTCCTCGGCGGTGCGCAGCAGCGGGATCCACTCCCCCGTGCCGGTGAACGTGCCGGAGGTGGGAAGCGCACCGCTGCCGTCGATCTCATCCGGCGAATCGCCGGTCAGCTTGGCCACGTACAGGGTTCCGGCGTCGAGCAGCGTCATGTTGTGCCGCATCGCGGCCTGCGACGTGCCGCTCTGCATCGTGCGGGAGGAGACGAACTTGTACATGTAGTCGAAGCGTTCGTCGTCGCCGCTGTAGGAGACGACGGTGCCGTCGCCGGTGACGTGGATCGTCGCGGCCTCGTGCTTGAACCGGCCGAGCGCGGTGTGCTTGACCGGCACGGACGTCGCGTCCCACGGGTTCACCTCGACGACCCAGCCGAACCGGTTGACCTCGTTGGGGGTAGCGACGATGTCGAAACGCGGGTCGAAGCGCTCCCACAGCCGTTCCGAGGCGCCGCCCTCGAGGCCGTACCGGGCCAGTCGCTCGGCGGCCACGGGATCGGTGACGTTCTCGGCGTTCGCGAAGTACTGGTTGAAGTTCTCCTCGCCGGAGAGCACGGTGCCCCACGGGGTGAGGCCGCCGGCGCAGTTGTTCAGGGTGCCCAGGACGCGGGTTCCGGTCGGGTCGGCGGCGGTCTTGACCAGGTCGCTTCCGGCGGCGGGACCGGTGAGGGCGAACTCGGTCAGGCCGGTGATCCGGCGGTTGTACGGGCCGAATTCGGGTGTGAGGCGCCCGGATCCGGCCTCGCCCTTGACCTGCACGACGGACAGCCCGTGGTTGGCCCAGCCGATGCGCACCTGCTCCTCGGTGGGGTTCTCGGCGTCGTAGCCGGCGAACATGAACGGCTCGGACGTGTATTCGTGGTTGACCACCAGCAGGTAGGTGTTCGGCACGCCGTCGACGGGCAGCAGCCCGGCGAAGTCGTTGTTGTAACCGAACTGCTTCTCCTGCGCGGCCGCGGTCTGGTTACCGATGTCGAAGGCCGGCGCGTCGGGCAGCACCGGGTCACCCCAGCGGATCACGACGGCCTGGTCGTAGCCCTCGGGAACGGTCACGGCGTCGTCGGTGTTCGGCGCGACGGCGGTGAAGTCGGTGCCGGTGGGCACGGGGCCGAGGTCCGCCGAGCCCGACGTCGTGGCGCCGGTGCTGCCCGCGTCGTCGGAACACGCGGCGAGCACGCCGCCCGCACCGACCGCGAGAACCGCCATCGCCCCGCCGCGCAGCACGCCGCGCCGGGACAGGGCGGTGCGCACGATGTCGCCGAAGTATTCGCCCCCGGAGGTGTTGGGCACCGCGTGGGAACACGCGTTGCCGCACTTGTAGCGGCAGGTGACGGCGGCGCGCGACGATGTGCCGTCGTGCGTGACGATCAGCGGCAGGGGCTTCGGACTCACAGGTACTCCCTCGTCGAATCGGTTCAACGCGGGCACCGTAGGAGACCGAAACCAGGTAAAGGGAACGAGAAGGTGAACGGGCGGTGAGCCCGCTGCCTCGGCACATCCGCGCCCCGCCCGGTCAGCCGCGACCTCGGATTGCTGTCGCGACTGACCGGGAATCGTGCGGATGCGGAACCCCCACCGAGGAGCGATCAGTCGTCGGCGATTCCGGTTCCGCTGAGCGCGGGGACGGTCTGCTCGGGGCGGCGCAGCGACAGTGCGGCCGTCTTGAACTGGGCCAGCTTGTCGACGACGGTCTGCCCCTCGGGGGTGTGGCCCCAGATGCTGATGCCGCGGTGCGTGGTCGGCTCCCAGGTGGATTCGTCGACCACGATGGGGTTCCAGCCGACCTCCCACTCGAACCCGGACGGTGTGCGAGCGTAGTAGGACAGCTCGCGATCGTTTGTATGCTGGCCGACGCCGAGGGCCATGTCGAAACCGAGTTCCTTGACACGCTGGTAGGACCGGGTCATGTCGTCGAGCTCGGTGACCTGGATGTTCAGGTGCTGGATCCGGGTGCGGACCGGGTCGACGGGAAGACCGCGCACCGCGGCGATCGCCACCGAGTGGTGGCGTTCGTTGACGCGCAGGAAGCGGATCTTGAGTTTGGCACCGCTGATGGTTTCGTCGATGTAGTCGGACAGCCGGGCGTCGAAGACGGTGCCGTAGTAGCCGTGCAGCGTGTGCGGCTGGGTCGAGGTGATCGCGACGTGTCCCATTCCCGATGCGCCGGTGACGAATCCGGCGTTGCTCATCGCCAGCGGCGTGGTGGTGGTGCGGGCGCGGGTGAAGATCTCCTGGTCGATGTCCTTCGGCCCGGGGAAGCGCAGCAGGCGTTCGACGCCGCGCAGGGCCGCGTCCTCGTCGGTGCCTTCGGTGACCGGGACGCCGCGGTCGCGCACCCGGGAGACGATCCGGTCGAACGATCCGTGATCGTCGATCTCCCAGCCCAGGGCGGTGACGTCCTCCGCGTCGCCGCGTTGCAGCAGGAACCGGCATTCGTGGTCGTCGAGCCGAAATCGCATGGCCTGGGCGGAAAGCCGGTCGGCGTGCAGGCCGATCGCGTCGCGGCCGAAGCGGTGCCAGTCGGCGAACTTGTTCGTCTCGATGACGACGTAACCGAGGTGGACGGAGCCGAACAGCGAGTCCGTGGTGGTCATCGGGCGCTCCCGGTGAGGAAGGCCGTGGTGACGGCGTTGAAGAAGTCGGCGCGTTCCCACTGCACCCAGTGGCCGGTGTTCGCGGCGAGCAACAGGTCGCAGTTGGGCATGGTGTTAGCCAGCATGCGGCCACCACTCGGACGGTTGACCTTGTCGTCGGCGCCCCAGATCACCAGCGTGGGGGTGGCGAGCCGGCGCAGTCGCCGGTCGCGGGTGAAGTCCATGCCCCACAGCGTGCGCAGGGCGCCGGGCCCGGAGGGACGGCGAAGCGGCGGATCGGCCACCACGGCCGGATCGATGCTCGACCGGTAGCGTTCGTCGATCACCTCGTCGGGTACGGTGGCCCCGTCGAAGACCAGGTACTTGCGAATGAAGCTTTCGAGCTTGTCGCGTGAGGGACCGTCGCCGGTGTAGTACGACAGCAGCGATTGCAGGCCGGGAGTGGGCAGCGCGCGCGTGGTGCCGATGCCACCGGGGCCCATGAGCACCATCTTCTCGACCCGTTCCGGGGTGTCGAGAGCCAGGCGGAGGGCGCAGGCACCGCCGTAGGAGTTGCCGACCAGGTGGGCACGGCCGAGGTTCAGGGCGTCGAGCAGTCCGCGGATGTTGTCGGCGAGGTAGCCGAACGGATCGGACCGGTCGACACCCTTGCTCGAGCGCCCGTATCCGGGCAGGTCCGGCACGATCACCCGGAACTTCCGGGCGAGTTCGTCGATGTTGCGGGAATAGTTGGACACCCCGGAGGCGCCGGGCCCGCCGCCGTGCAGCAGCAGTACCGCCGGCCCTTCTCCGGTTTCGGCGAAGAAGATGTCCTTGCCGGCGACGGTTACGGTGCGTTCGGTCAGCGCTGTGCGGGTCATGCGAGGGTCTCCGTTTCCTCGGAAAGGCGAATGGATGGGGCTGCTTTCATTCCCGGCGGGGGCGGCGCCAGGTTGGTGTCGGGTCCGGCGGCGGCGTAGACGACCCCGTCCGGCCGCAGGGCCAGGACAGTGGCACCCTTGGCGCGCATCCACCGGATCAGGGTGCCGTTCGTGTCGACGACGGTGTCGGCGGCCGGGGCGGCGCCGGGACCGGCCAGGCGCACGGTCGGTACGCCGGCGGTGCGCCAGCCGGGCCACGAGTCCGGCGCGCCGACATGCAGGATCGTCCATCGCCCACCGAGCACGTCGTCGAGGCGTTCGAGGCTGCCCTTCTCGTCCAGCACCCACGGCTGCGGTACGAGCCATCCCACCGCCGCCGACGTGACCGCCTTCGGGCCGGCCAGCAGACCTCGGAGATAGAAGGCGTCCGGGATCCACCGATTGTCCCGTAGCCATTCGGGAATCCCCGGTACCCGCATGGCAATCCGGAAGAACCGATCACGCACGGCCGCGAGTACAGGGTGCCGCTGGGTGATGAGCCGGCCCACCTTGACTGCGCGGTCGGTCACCTCCCGCACATGGGGCAGGCGTTCCAGTTGATAGCTGTCGAGGATCGATTCGGGCAGGGTGCCGTCGAGCACTGCGGCGAGTTTCCAGCACAGGTTTGCCACGTCGCGCACCCCGGCGGACATGCCCTGGCCGATCCACGGCGGCATCGCGTGGGCGGCGTCGCCGGCGAGGAAGACCCGGCCGACGCGCCAACGGTCGGCGAAGCGCACGTGGTGGCTGTAGACGACTGCGCGGAGAATCTTCACCTGCGTGTCGGTGACGCCCTGGTTGTTGAGCACGCGCCAGATCGCTGCGTCGGTGACCAGTTCGTTCTCGTCCTCGTCGTCGCGGACCGGGAATTCCCACCGGTGGTGTCCGAGCGGTGTGGGGCAGTCCACGGTCGGACGGTCGGGGTTGCAGTGGAACCGGAGCCGATCGTGGCCCGGCCACTCCTGCAGCACCTTCGTATCGATGACCACCCACCGTTCGGCATAGGTCCGGCCCTCGTAGCCGATCCCGAGCTGAGCACGCGTGGGGCTCGCGCCACCGTCGGCGGCGATCACGTAAGACGCACGAACCCGTTCGAAGACGTCGTCCCGTAGGTCGGCCAGCATCAGCTCGACCCCGGTCGCGTCCTGGAGGACCCGCAGGCACTCGTGCTCGAGCAGGACATCCACGTTGGGGAATCGTTCGACCCCGCCGCGCAGCACCTTCTCGAGTGCGGGCTGGTAGATGAACTGCTGAGGCGGGTGACCGGATCCGTGGGACACCGGTGCGATCTCCGTGAACGGTGCGCCGTTCGCGTCGACGAAGGTAGCGGCGTTGCCGGCGAGCATGTCCTCCTGCAGGCGGTCCGCCAGGCCGACCTGCTGCCATATTCGCAGCACCTCCTCGTCGGTGGAGATTGCCCTCGCCCTGCCGTAGATATCCGGATTGCGCTCGATCACAAGCACTTTCAATCCGATCTGGCCGAGGATGTTCGCGGCGGTCACACCGGTGGGGCCGTAGCCGATGACGGCGACGTCGTAGTGCGGGATGTCGGTCACGTCGAGACCTCTCGTCGAGCGGGGAAGGGTGTCGATCGGCGGGGTGGAATCCGGCCGCCGAAGATCAGGGATTGTTCCTGTAGTGGTCACTACAGTAAGCTGGCGTGCAGTGTGAGTCAATACACACCGTCACAACTCGAGGAGCGCTCGTGGACGAGCAGAAGAGGACCCGGCAGCGCCGCGCGAACGGCGAGGAGTCCCGTCGCCGGATTCTGGACGCCGCCGTGGAGGTCGCCGCCGAGCGCGGCTACGAGGGCACCAGCATTGCGCTGGTGAGCAAGACGTGCGGCCTGCCCGCGAGCTCGATCTACTGGCATTTCAAGGACAAGGACGAGCTGATCGCCGCGGTGATCGAACGCAGCTTCGACACCTGGCTGTCCGGGTGGACCGTTCCGGACGGCGACAACCCACGCGAGCGCATCGCGGCCCTGGCGATGCAGGTCGCGAAGACGCTGGTGGATTCACCGGACTTCCTGCGGCTGGGACTGATGCTCACCCTCGAGCGGCGCCCGGTCGAACCGAGCGCCCGCACGATGTTCCTGCAGGTGCGCGAGCAAGCACGCCTTCGCCTCGTCGACGCAATCCGCGACCTCGCGCCCGGCCTGTCGGACGGCTCGGTCGCCCTACTGACCACGTACGCGATGGCCGGCGCCGACGGTCTGTTCATCGCCAAGGAGATCGGCGGCGACAGCGTCGATCTCGTCGCCCTGTTCGAACTACACGCCCATTCGCTCTACGACGCGGCGCAGCGGTTGAGCACTTCCGAAGGAGGCTGACCTCGCGCACCGCCGGTGCGTCCTTTGGGCGGCTGGGGCAACCCAAAGGACGCACCGGCCGCGGAGCGGCCTACAGCACCTGCGACAGGAACTGCTGCAGTCGTTCGGTCTTCGGGGCGTCGAACAGTTCGTCGGGTGGACCGGTTTCCACGACCGCGCCGTGGTCCATGAACACCACCGTGTCCGACACCGAGCGGGCGAAGCCCATCTCGTGGGTGACGACCACCATCGTCATGCCGCCGGACGCGAGATCGGCCATCAGGGCGAGCACCCCCTTGACCAGCTCCGGGTCGAGCGCCGAGGTGGCCTCGTCGAAGAACATCACCTGCGGGGCCATCGCGAGGGCGCGGGCGATCGCGACGCGCTGCTGCTGCCCGCCGGACAGGTTGCCGGGACGGGAGTCGGCCTTGTGCTTCAGGCCGACGAGATCGAGTTGTTCGAGGGCGAGCGCGCGGGCTTGCTCCTTCGACAGCCCCTTGAGCTTGCGGGGGCCGAGCGCGATGTTCTCGGCCACCGTCTTGTGCGGGAAGAGGTTGAAGTGCTGGAACACCATCCCGATCCGCTGCCGCAGCTCGTCGGGGTTGTCCTTCAGCACCGAGCGGTCGTCGAGGAGGATGTCGCCGGCGTCGGGTTCGTGTAGCCGGTTGAGCACGCGCAGCAGGGTCGACTTGCCCGAGCCGGACGGGCCGATGACGGTGACTGTCTTGCCGGCGTCGACGTGGATGTCCACGCCGCGCAGCACCTTGTTGGCGCCGAAGGCCAGGTGCAGCCCGGTCCCGGTGAGGGACACGCTGTCCCGGATGGTGGTCGGCATCGGTCAGCCCCTCTCCACGACGAGTTCCTGCTCGAGCGGGTCGAGGGTGGCCTCGGGCCGGCCGGTGCGCAGGCGGTGGTCGATGTAGTTCACGAGATGAGTCAACGGCACGGTGAGGATCAGGTAGAACAGGCCCGCCGCGACGAGCGGCGAGAGGTTGCCGGTCTGCGCGTTCAGGTCGCGGCCGACGGCGAACAGTTCGCGCTGGGTGGCCAGCAGACCGAGGAAGTAGATGAGCGACGAGTCCTTGATGAGCGAGATGAACTGGTTCATCAGCGCGGGCAGCACGCGCCGCACGCCCTGCGGGATCACCACCAGTGTCAGCGCCCGGCGGTAGCTGAAGCCCAGGGCCCGTGCCGCCTCCATCTGCCCCGGTTCGACCGACTGGATGCCGGAGCGGAAGATCTCCCCGATGTATGCGGCCGCGAGCAGCGCCAGCGCCGCCGCGCCCAGCCAGTACGGGTTGTTGCCCGTGGCGCCCTGCACCACCGGGCCCAGGCCGAGGCCGACGAGCAGGATGATCACCACCGCGGGCAGGCCGCGGAAGATGTCGGTGTAGACGCGGGCGGGCCAGCGCAGCCAGCGGGTGCGCGATATCCCCGCCATGGCGAGCAGCATGCCGAGGACCGTGCCGGCGAGCCCGGAGGTCAGCGCCAGGATCAGGGTGTTCGGCAGACCGGTCTTCAACAGCTCCGGGAAGGCGTGCCGGTACAGCTCCCACGAGAAGAACGTCTCGCGCAGCTGTTCGAGCGTGGACTTCGGGGCCGTGGCCGCCGGTTCCTCGCCGCTGCCGGTGTTTTCGGCGGCCAGCGCCGCGAAGTCCGGCAGGTCGGGTTCCGGCGCGGCCTTGCTGCCAGGCTTCCAGCCCTCGGGCAGTTCCCGGGGGACCCATTCGGTGTAGAGCTCGGCCCAGGTGCCGTCGGCGATCACGGCGTCGAGCCCGGAGTTGAGCGCGTCGATCAGCGGCTGGTTCTCCCGGGACACGGCCCAGCCGACGTAGTTGTTGAGGCTGAACGTGTTCTGCACGATCGACGTCGGATCGCCCGGCGCGATCGCGCCCTCGGCCTGCTGCGACGGCGCCACCCACGCGTCGATCTGGCCGGTCTTCAGGTTCGCGTACGCGGTGTTGTAGTCCGGGAACTTCACCGGATCGAGACCGAGGGTGTTGACGACGTAGTCGTCCTGGACGGTTCCCTGCACGACCCCGATGCGGGTGGACGCGTTCAGGTCGCCGAAGCCGCGGATGGGACTGCCGTTCTGCACGACCAGCGAGAAGTAGCCGAAGTCGTAGCCGTTGGTGAAGCCGACCAGCCGGCGACGTTCGTCCGTGGTGGTGATCGACGACGAGCCGACGTCGAAGCGCCGGCCGGCCACCTGGGCGAGCAGGCCCGCGAACTCGGTGCCGACGAACTCCACGCGGAGACCGAGTTTCTCGGCGATGGCCTTCAGCAGTTCGTTGTCGTAGCCGGTGAACTCGCCCTGGGAGTTCACGCAGATGCTGGGTGGCGCGTCGGAGAGCGTGCCTACGGTGAGCACTCCGGGGGTGATGAGGTTCAGCGCGGAAACGTCGATCGACTCGAGCGGCACCACGCCCGGGGTGGTGTAGCGGTCCTCCGCGGCGGCGGCCGACGTGTCGAGATTGGTCGGTGCGGCGGAGGCCCCGCCGACTCCGGGCGGGGAACACAGGTCCTGGGGAGCCGACGGTCGACCACCGCCCGAGGAGCAGGCCGTCGCAGTCAGCGCCAGGAGCACCGCCAGGAGCAGCGCCGCCACGGTGCTCCGTCTCGCCATCACGGATTCGGGCATGGTGGGAGCCTAATCCGAATCGAGCCGTCCGACGGGCGTGCCGGGGCGGGTCAGCCGCCGGTGGGTTCGATCGCGACCGTGGAGGCCCGCAGTCGCTCCCTGCAGTGACTGCACGTCAGTGCGGGTGTGAAGGTGTGGCCGCAGTGACGGTGACGCAGGACGATCGCCGGTCCCTCCGGTGCGCGGAACCAGCGCAGCCCCCAGTCGATCATGCAGGCGACCACGGGGAAGAACGCCCGCCCCTTGTCGGTGAGGTGGTAGGTCACCCACGCCGGGCGGTCGGGATTGGGCAGTTCCTGCAGGACGCCCAGTTCGGTGAAGCGCCGGAGCCGGTCGGCCACCACCGTCGGAGGTGCACCCATGCGCTCGGCGAACTGCCCGTAGCGGGTGGCGCCCAGGAACGCCGCCCCGAGCAGCGCCGCCGACCACCGGTCGCCGAGCAGTTCCATCGTGTGCGGCAGGATCTCCGGCGAGCGAGCCCGGCCGGACCGTCGGCGACCGGTCGCGGCCGGCACGCTGCGCGGCCACTGTCCGCTGGGGCCGAGCTGCGCCTCCACGTCGGGTGCGCCGGCGGGCCGGTCGCAGTGGCCGCAGACGAGCACCGGTGTGAACCGGGCGCCGCAGACCGCGTGCCGCCTGGCCGGGAGCTGTCCTCGGTGATCGGGCGCCCACTGCTGCTCCCACGCCCACATGGTGAGCAGAACCGGCCACACGCCGTGGCCGCGGACCGTCAACCGGTACTCGTGTCGAGCCGGGCGCTCCTGGTACTGCACCCGCTCGAGGAGTTCCGCATCGGTGAGGCGGGCCAGGCGCGCGGTCAGCACCGCGTTGGAGATCTCCCCCCGCTCGATCCAGTCCCGGTATCGGCGGTCGCCCTGCAACGCGTACCGCAGAATCCACAGGTTCCACTCGTCGCCGAGGATGCCGAGGGTGACCGCGATCGCGTTGTCACCGCCCGGCTCGAGTTCGGTGACCGTGCCGGAACCTGCCATCGACAGCTGATCATAGGTTCAGGACGTCGCCTGCCCGGTCCGCGTCCCGCCACCCCGGGAGGTCCGAACCCGCCGCCCAGGTCGAGTGGGTGCCGCTCGAGACCCGTTCGGGGAGTCCGATCCGCGCGAGCGGTCCGTCCCCCGGTTGCCGCGCGTCGAAGACCAGGCATTCGGACCGGTCCCGGTTCATGTCGGTGGTGATCGTGATCAGGTAGCCGTCGTCCTCGGCGGCCGACCCGGTGCGGGGCGCCATCACGGTCTCGCTGCCGAAGACGCCCTCGCCGAACGAGTAGTGCTCCTCCGCCCCGGTCTGCACGTCGTGTTTGACGAGGCCGTCGAAGAGGAACCAGCCCGGCACCCCCGTCGCGGCGTAGGTGTAGCGGTGGCGGACGCCGCCGTGATGCGGATTGATCATCCCGAATTCGGTGACGGACTCGGACAGCCGCTCCTCGGTGAGCGAGCCGGTGCGCAGGTTCAGCCGCCAGCGGTGCAGGTGGGTGCCCATGCGGTCGAGCGCCAGCGAACGGAACAGCCGCCGGTAGATCGGTCCGGTGCCGTCGTCCGGCGGTTCCGGTGTCTCCTGATGGAATCCCTCGAGCACGATCTCGTCGCCGTCTTCGTAGGCGTTGGTCCAGTGCAGCACGTAGGTCGGGTCGGCGTCGAACCAGGTGATCTGGTCCGGACGGCCGCGCCGGGGAATCACGCCGAGCCGCATCGGCAGGTCGGGGTGGTAGCGCGGCACGTACTTGCCGCGCGCGAGGGCCTCAGGGATCCAGAACAGGGGGCAGTCGTTGAGGATCGCGTAGTTCTCGGTGAACGCCATGTCGTGGGGCAGGCGGGGCCCGGGCAGGGGGATGTCGACGTAGTGCACCAGCCGATCGTCGGCGTCGACCACGCCGTAGTGCAGGTACGGGGCGTCGGTGCCGTAGTTGAAGAACAGCAGCTCGCCGGTGCGGGCGTCGGCCTTGGGATGCGCGGAAACGCCCCAGTCGGAGGGGAATCGGCCGTCCCACGTCGCCTTGCCGAGGGTCTCGAGCGTGGTCGGGTCGAGGCGGTAGAGGTCCCCGCACTGCCAGAAACTGGTCAGGGCGACGCCACGATGCACGGTGACGTCCGTACTGGAGGCATCCTTCATGCGGCCGCGGGCGCCCCAGCCGTCCTGGCGGATCGAGTTCTGCGGCCGTTCGGCGATGCCCGCCCACAACGGGCCACCGGCCTCCTGTTCGGCCAGGAAGCCCTCGGTCTTCACGAATCTGTTGCGGTAGAAAGCTTTTCCGTCGCGAAATCCGACGACGTGAATCATGCCGTCCCCGTCGAAGGGATGATAGAGACCTTCGAGTGCCGGGTGCGCCGGGTTCTCGGTGTTGCGCAGGTACACGCCGTCGAGGTCGGCCGGCAGGTCGCCGATCACCTCGAGGTCGTCGGCGCGACGCTCCGTGTGCTGCGGGCGCCACGGACCGGTGCGGTACGGGTGGTCGTCGTCCGCGGGCAGGGTGGACAGTGCCCGTCCCAGAATCTCGAGTTCCATGGATGTCCTTTCAGCCGACGACGAAACTGACCGTGGTGGTCGTACTTCCGCCGATGTTCAGGGTCGCGGCTCGCGTGGCGCCGGGGACCTGGTATTCGCCGGCGCGGCCGGTGATCTGGCGGTGGCAGTCCAGCAGCATCCGGACTCCGGTGGCGCCGACCGGATGCCCGCCGCCGAGAAGCCCCCCGCTGGGGTTCATGGGGATGCGGCCGCCGATCTCGAGGTCGCCGTTCTCGATCGCCTGCCAGCTCCGGCCGGGGGCGGTGATCCCGAAGTGGTCGACGGCCAGGTACTCGCTGACGGTGAAGCAGTCATGTGTTTCGATCAGGTCGAGGTCCCGGACGCCGCCGATGCCGCTCCGCTCGAACGCGTCGACGATCGTGGCGCGCACGTGCGGCATGACGAGGGGATCGTCGCCGTCGCGGGCGAGCTTGCCGGACAAGGACAGTCCGACCGTGCGGTGGCCCCAGCCGAGGATGCGGGTCATATCGTCGACGGTGCGTGGGTGCCGGCTCAGGTAGCGGTTGCTCAGCAGCACCACGCCCGCGGCGCCGTCCGTCAGCGGACTGCAGTCGGTCCTGCGGAGGCGTCCCTCGACCACCGGATTGGCGGTCTCGTCCGGGCCGAAACTGCCGGGTCCGTAGGTCCGGTTGCGGGTCTGCGCATTCGGATTGGCGCGCGCGTTGCGGATGTTCAGTTCCGCGATCGCCCTCAGGTGCTCGTCGTCGAGGCCGTAGCGGCGGTCGTACTCGTCGGCGATCTTGTCGAACATGTACGGCCACATGTACTTCGCGTCGGCGCCTTCCTGTCCCACCCAGGCCGCGGCGTTCATGACCCGGGTGCCGGCGTCGCCGGGGACGCACCGTTCGAGTTCGACGCCGAGCACGAGGGCGCAGTCGTAGCGCCCGGCCTCGAGATCGGCCATCGCGGCGAGCACGGCAAGGGAGCCGGACGCGCAGGCCCCCTCGTGCCGGGTGGCCGGGATCCCCCACAGTTCGGGCAGCACGGAGGCCGGCATGCCGCCGAGGTGTCCCTGACCGGTGTAGAGCTGTCCGAAGGCATTGCCGACGTGGATCACCCCGACGTCGGCGACGTCGATGCGGGCGTCGCGCAGCGTTTCCGTCACCGTCTCCGCGACGAGGTCCGCGATGTTCCGGTCCTCCCGGGTCAGGTTCCGCGCAAAGTCGGACTGGTATCCACCGGCGATCCACACGCCTTCAGGGTTCACGCCGCTCACCGCCTTCCGCGGGGGTCGACCATACGTCGTTGCAACTACAATAAACAGAGTGACCAGGCGGACGCAACGACAATGTGCGCGCGGGCAGCCGAGAACCGGACCGCCCGGTTGCCGCGTCCCCGGCCCTGGGGCCGCCCGGTCAGGCCAGCCCGGACAGCGGCGGTGCGGAGTTCTCGTCCCGCCACCCGATCGCCTCGAGGAGGCCGGCCGGGTCGTAGTCGGGACCGCCGACACCGACGGTGAACAGGGTGACGCCCGCGTCGACGAAGGCGGCCGCGTGTTCGGTTCCGGGCCACGGCACGGACCGCTCGACCTCGTTCGGTGAGCGGCCGGCGTCGGCGCAACGCGCCGCGAGGATCTCCGCCTTCTCCTTGTGGGTGTCGAGGTCCCCGAAGCTGTGCCAGATGTCGGCGTACTGCGCCACCAGTGGGATGGTCTTGCGGGGTCCGCCGCCGCCGATGAGCAGCGGGATGTGCCGGGTCGGCTGCGGATTGAGCTTCGCGAGCCGCGCGGTGATCCGGGGCAGGTACTCGCCGAGCAGTTTCAGCCGGGAACCCTTGGTGCCGAAGTCGTAGCCGTACTCGACGTAGTCCTTCTCGAACCAGCCCGCGCCGATGCCGAGGATGAGCCGGCCGCCGCTGATGTGGTCGACGGTGCGGGCCATGTCGGCGAGCAGATCGGGATTGCGGTAGCCGCCGCCGGTGACGAGCGCTCCGATCTCGACGCGCTCGGTCTGTTCCGCCCA
Organism: Rhodococcus sp. 2H158; assembly: GCF_053764755.1. Taxonomy (NCBI): domain Bacteria; kingdom Bacillati; phylum Actinomycetota; class Actinomycetes; order Mycobacteriales; family Nocardiaceae; genus Rhodococcus; species Rhodococcus sp. 2H158. Next base: position 266,251 of record NZ_JBSNCE010000001.1, on the reverse strand, counting down.
CGCGCCGAGCATCGTCCAGCATTCGAAGTGGGCGCCCTCCGGGTCCCCGGAGAGGGGATAGAAGTGGTCCCAGTTGAAGACGATGTCGGCGCCGGCGTCCTCGGCGCGGAGCACGGTGTCGCGGATCTTCCCGTAGTCGGGCTGATGCTGGGGCTGGAGTTGAAGACCGATGCGAATGGGACGGTGCATGAGTCAACGGTAGGGCCGTCGCGCCGGTCCCGCAGCCGATCCGTGTGGGCGTCCCGGTGGTGCGGCGGACGGATCGGGCGCACAGTGAAGGAATGCGCATCACCGAGCCTGCCGCACCACCGACCGGACTGCGCCGCCGATTCCTGCGCGCTCCGATCCACCTCTACCGGATCGGGCTGGGACGGATGCTGGGCCGCCGGTTCCTGCTGCTGCACCACGTCGGCCGGCGCAGCGGACGGCCGCGGCAGACGGTGCTCGAGGTGGTGAACCATGAGGACACGTCCGGCGGATTCGTCGTGGCCGTCGGCTTCGGGAAGCAGACCGACTGGTACCGCAACCTGCGGGCGCATCCCGCGGCGCGGATCGAGTCGGGCCGCGAACGGGTCGCGGTGGCCGCGGAGTTCCTCGATCCGGAGGAGGCGGCGGAGTTCATGGCGCGGTACGGGCGCCGGCACCCTAAGGTCGCGCCGCGGTTGTGCGCGGCGATGGGCTTCGACGTCGACGGCAGCGAGGCCGACTACCGGGCGGCGGGCCGGCATCTGCGGTTCGTGCGTTTGCGCCGTACCTGAGACCGGTCAGCGGTCCGCGCCGGTGAGGCTCGCGAACCGCTGCGCCAGGCCCTGCAGGAACGACTCGAGCGCCAGCTCGAAGCCGTCGCGGTCGATCTCGTCCGCGTGCTCGCGCAGCCGGTGTGCCTGGGACAGATGGGGATAGCGCTCCCGGTAGATGGTGAGGTCGTCGAGGAAGCCGCCCGAGAACGAGGCGATGGCCGAGCCGACGACGATGTACTTGATCGACGCGCCGATCAGGGTCGCGGTCCGTGGCGGCCACCCGGCCCGGGTCAGACCGCCGTGCACGGCGTTGGCCTGATCGAGGGCGACCTCGCGCCGGCCCGGGCTGCGCGCGAGGAACGGTACGAGGTTCGGGTGCTCGGCGAGGGCGGCACGGTAGGACCTCGCCCAGCCGCGCAGCGCCTCCTGCCAGTCGTCGGTGTCGAACCCGCTGACGTCGACGGACTCGCCGACCTGGTCGGCAATGTCGTCGAGCAGCTCGTCCTTGTTCGAATAGTGGCTGTACAGGGATGGCGCGCTGACATGGAGCTCGGCGGCGATCTTGCGCATGGACAGTTCGTCGAGTCCGTGCGCGTCGACGAGGCGCAGGGCGGTCTCGCGGATGAGCGGGCGGCTGAGCAGCGGGGTACGAGGTCGTGCCATCGGCGCTCCTTCCTCGGCGTCGGTCCGGGGGCGGTCCTGGGGTCGGCCTGGACAACCTAACAGTGTCAAGTTACAGTACCGGTGTACGCAGCACCAGGGTGAACGAGCCCCCATCCCAGCGCGAATCATGCAGCGTGAAAACGGGATCGGGCCGTGGTCCCATGCTGCGCTCGCACAGGCACAACCGTGACGGAAGGCCCCCATGAACCTGAAGCTCACCGACGAAGAGCTCGCGTTCCGCGACGAACTGCGCACGTTCTTCACCACCGAGTTCCCCGCCGAGCTCCGAGAGAAAGTGGCTGCCGGCCGGCACCTGGACCGCGACGAGGTCGTCCGGAGTCAGCAGATCCTCAACGCCAAGGGTCTGGCGGTGCCGAACTGGCCCGTCGAGTGGGGCGGCAAGGACTGGACCCCCGTGCAGCGAAACATCTGGCTCAACGAGATGCAGCTCGCCTCGGTGCCCGATCCGCTGCCGTTCAACGCGTCCATGATCGGTCCCGTGATCGCGCAGTTCGGCTCGCAGGAGATGAAGGAGCGCTTCCTGCCCGCCACCGCGAACCTCGACATCTGGTGGTGCCAGGGATTTTCGGAGCCCGAGGCCGGCTCCGACCTGGCCTCCCTCAAGACCCGCGCGGTGCGCGACGGCGACGACTACATCGTCAACGGCCAGAAGACGTGGACCACCCTCGCCCAGCACGCCGACTGGATCTTCTGCCTGGTGCGCACCGACCCGGATGCGCCGAAGAAGCAGGCCGGCATCTCGATGCTGCTCATCGACATGACCACGCCCGGCGTGACCGTCCGCCCGATCAAGCTCGTCGACGGCAGCTACGAGGTCAACGAGGTCTTCTTCGAGAACGTGCGGGTCCCCGCCGAGAACCTGGTCGGCGAGGAGAACGCGGGCTGGAGCTACGCGAAGTTCCTGCTCGGCAACGAACGCACCGGCATCGCCCGCGTCGGCGCCACCAAGGTGCGGCTCGCCCGCGCCAAGCAGCTCGCCGCGCAGACCCGGACCGGATCCGGCACCCTGCTCGACGATCCGCTGTTCGCCGCGCGCCTCGCCGAGCTCGAGAACGAACTGCTCACGCTCGAGCTCACGCAGCTGCGGGTGGTCGCCGGGTCCGCCGACGGCAAGCCCAATCCGGCGTCGTCGCTGCTGAAACTGCGCGGCTCGGAGCTGCAGCAGGCGGTCACCGAACTGCTCACCGACATCGCCGGACCCGACTCGCTGCCCGTCGGCGCCGCGGGCATCGACTCGCCGGAGTGGGCGCAGCACACCGCCCCGACCTACCTGAACTACCGCAAGGTGTCCATCTACGGCGGGTCGAGCGAGGTGCAGCGCTCGATCATTGCCTCCTCCATCCTCGGATTGTGAGCCACTGTCATGAACTTCGAACTCGATACCGAACAGGACCTGCTCCGCAAGACCGTCCGCGACGTGCTCTCGGGCACCTACGACACCGAGACCCGTAACAAGGTCGCCGACACCGACCGCGGCTGGAGCGACGAGGTGTGGCGCCAGCTCGCCGAACTCGGCGTGCTCGGCCTGCCGTTCGCCGAGGAGCACGGCGGAATGGGCGCCGGACCGGTGGAGATCATGGCCGTCATGGGCGAGATCGGCCGAGCGCTGGCTCCCGAACCGCTGCTGAACGCGGTGTTCCTGCCGGGCGGCCTCGTCGCCGAGGTCGGCACCGACGAGCAGCGCGCGGACCTCCTGCCGCGGCTGTCCGAGGGCGCGCTGCTGCTCGCGTTCGCCCACGACGAGCCCGGCAGCCGGTGGCCCGCCACCGAGGTCGCCACGAGCGCCGCCCGCACCGGCGACACCTGGGCCCTCACCGGCCGCAAAAACCCTGTGCTGCACGGAGATTGCGCCGAGACATTCGTCGTGTCCGCCCGCCTTCCCGACGGCGGTGTCGGGCTGTTCCTCGTCGACGCCGACGCGGCCGGCGTCACCCGCACCGCGTACCGCACCCACGACGAGCGCCGCGCCGCGCAACTCGTCCTCGACTCGGCCGCCGCCGTGCCGCTCGGCGAGGCCGTGGACGCCACGGCGGCGATCACCGCCGCCCAGGTACGGGCCCAGGCGGCCCTGTGCGCGGAGGCGGTCGGTGCGCTGGCCGAGACCCTGCGCCTGACGACCGATTACCTCAAGCAGCGCAAGCAGTTCGGTGCCCCCCTCGCCCGCTTCCAGGCCCTGACTCACCGCGCGGCCGACATGTACGTGCTGCTCGAACTGGCGTCGAGCATGAGCCTGTACGCCACCATGGCCCTCGCCGACGGCATCGTCGACCCGACCATCGCGTCGCGGGCCAAGCTGCAGGTGGGCCGGTCGGCACGGAAGGTCGGGCAGGAGGCGATCCAGATGCACGGCGGCATCGGCATCACCGCCGAATACCCGGTCGGCCACTACGTGAGCCGGCTGACCGCGATCGAGCACACGCTCGGCACCGTGGAGGATCACGTGCGGATCCTCGCCGGGGCCGTCGCGGACCACGACCGCATCGAGGTCGCCGGCATGTGAGCGGCGCGGGCTCACTCCCGGGGCAGCAGCGTCCCCAGCGGTCCGAGGTCGATGTTGAGATCCTCGGGGGTGAGCCCGAAGTGGTCACGCAACTCCCCCATGCGTTCCTCGAGCAGCATGAGGGTGGTGCCGATGCGCTCGATCTGCTCGTCGCTCAGGTCCCCCTCGTCCACGCGCCGCAGCGCCTGCCGCTCCATCAGCTGCCGCAGCAGCTCCACGAGGGTGAGGACGAGCGTGACCAGCCCACGCTCGACCGACTCGGGATCCGAGTCGATACGCGGTGAAATGCCGTCGAATTCACTCATCCGGCGCCTCCAGGGCGTCGCGGGGGACGGGCGGTTCGATCCCGGTGGCCGACAGCGTACTGATGGACGAGATCAGGGCACGCAGCGAGATCTGCACCAGGTCGACGTCCGCGATGGACAGCTTGATGTCGCCGGTGATGACGACCCCGCCGGCGAGCACCCGGTCCAGCAGGTCGATGAGGGCGATGCGGCGCTCGCCGTCGGCGCTCTCGCTGACGTGATTCATGTGGAGGTCCGCTCCACACCGGCGAACGAATACGGCGGCCACGGCCCGGTCAGCTCGAGCCGGATCCCGGGATACTCCTTGCCGAGTTCCTCGACCGTCGCCGCGAACTCGTCCGCGCGGTCGTCGTCCACCAGGTAGGTGCCGTTGAGCACCATCCAGTCCCGCCGGCCGCTCAGCGCCGGATCCGTCGCGGCCTGACGCCGGCCCGCGGCGGCCTGCCGCACCAACCGGGAGTGGATCTCGTCGGCGCGGGCCGTGGCGTTGCGCTCGACGGACTCCTGCGCGGACAGCTGGGCGCGGCGACGGAGCAGATAGGCGGTGCCGGATCCCTTGGTGCTGCCCGCGATCTGCGCCTCCGCCACCGCGTCGGCGAGGGCCTGCCGGTCGCCGTACGCCTTGACACCCCACTCCGTGCGGCCGGTCACCAGGGCCAGCGCCGACTCGAAGTCCGCACGCCGCTCGTCCAGCAGTTCGCGCACGCGGGCGTCGTCGAGATAGACGGTGGCCAGGCGCAGCGGAATCGCCGCACCCCGTCGCACGAGGGCGGACACCACGGCGTCGTGCGCCCGGGCCGTCGCCTCGAGCCACTGCAGGTCCTCGAGGTTGTGCCGCAACGGCTCCTCCCCGAACACCTCGAGCGGTACCGAACCCACGACGGCGGCGTGGCCCCCGGCGGTCACGGCGCGCACCGCTTCCCCTGCGACGCCGGTGAGCCCGCCGAGGTCCTCCTCGGCGAGCCCGTCGTCCGTCACGGCGTACAACCACACTCCGGTTCCGTCAGTCACGATCCTCCTCTTCCACGCGAGCGCTCTCGACGGCTTCGCGGCGGCCCTGCCCGGACTCGAGTTCGGCGATCCGCTCGCGCAGCCGCCGGTTCTCGAGTTCCAGCTTGTCGTCCTCCCGATCGATCTCGCGGTTGCGGGCCTTGCTGCTGAGCCACGGATCCGACTCCCACCAGTCGATGCCCACGGCCTTGGCCGTCTCGAGCGAGGCGATCACCAACCGCAGCTTGATGGTGAGCAACTCGATGTCGAGCAGATTCACCTGGATGTCGCCGGCGATCACCAGCCCCTTGTCGAGCACCCGCTCGAGGATGTCGCCGAGGTTCGTCGACTGGTGACCGCCCCCGTACGGCTGCGGCGACGAGCTGCCGCCCCCCACCGTCATTTCCGGTCCCTTCCGCCGATGTCGCTGCTGCCGCGGCCGTAGCGCTTGGTCCGGCGGTATGCCAGCAGGTTTCCGTCCAGGTCGATCTCCACCTCGTAGAGGGCCAGCATGTCCGCCGACGACGGGATGCGCCGATCCTCGAGCACCTCGACCTCCACGGTCCAGCCGTGATCGGCCGGCTCCACCGAAGTGGCCCCCTGGGGCTCCTTCGAGGTCAGCTCCACGAGGTGCTCGAGGGCGGCCGCGGCGGCCTCGCCTGCCGTCAGGGGCGGCGGCTGGCCCGCGTCCTCGTCGTGGACGTCGTCGGAATCCTCGGGCGTCGCCTTGCCGCTCACAGGTTCTCACTCCCCCCGGCGGCGGGTGTCGTGCCGCCGCCAGGCCGGATCATGCGATCCAGGACCGCCTGCTGCGCCTCCTCCTTCTCCTCCTCCGACAGTCGACCGGCCGCCGCCGCCTCGTCGATCTCCTCGAGTTCCCTCCGGATGGTCGCCGGGTCGTGGAGTGTCTGCTCGACCTGGTCCTGGATGACTTCGCCGAGCCAGAGCACGCCTTTGACCGGCGCGAGCGGCAACAAGAGGATGGACGAGATCAGTCCCATGCGTCAGCCCTCCGGTTCCCGCTTCATCACGAAGTCGTACGCCGCCATCGGGCCCAGCAGCGTCATCTCGACCCGGCCGCCCCACTCGTGCGCGAGCGAACCCACCGCCTCCTCGAGCTCGCCCTGACGGTCGAGCTCGACGAGGACGGCGACGTGGGCCGCGTCCTCCTCGTGGGTGGGTTGGCGCTCGTTGACCATCGGTTCGAGGGCTTCGAGGGCGTCGATCACCCGGCGGGTGTCCTCGGCGCGTTTGGTCTCGATCGCCTGGCTGATGATCTCCCCGAGGGCCATGCGGGCGTCGCGGGTGGCGTCCTCCGACTTGTCGCGGATCTCGTCGCGCAGCCGGGCGGCCTCGGAGTTCTCGTCGAGTACCTCGCGCAGGACGGCATTCTCGACGTAACGGCCCTTGATCACGAACTGCGCACGCCCCTCGAGTTCGTCCAGAGCTGCCTTCAGCTCGTCGTGGTTCTCCTCGAGCAGCTCCCTCTCCACCGCCTCCGCATCCGTCATCACCGCTCCGAATCGCAGCGGCAGCACGGGTGCGACGGCCGCGGAACCGTCCAACAGTTCCGCGTGCGCCTTCAGATCGTCGGGCGTGCCGAGCGGCCGGTCGACCGAGATCTCGCTGACCAGCGCGGCGATGTCGCCGTGGCGCACCACCGCAACGTCGCTCTGGGGCTTCCCCACGCCCTTCGCGTGCTCCTCGGGCTCCACGTCGGCCGGCACGATGCCGTACACGTACATCGCGGTGCTCTGCCCGCCTTCGCTCTCGGGTGCCTCTGCGGCCTGATCGGTGGACATCAATCCCCCCTTCTCTTCGGTCGGCTGGCCGTCTGCCGCTTGTCCTCCACGTCGCCGAGGAAGTCCATGACCTTCTCGCCCGCGGCCTCGAGCGCGCCCTTGGTCTTGTGCTTCGCACCGCCCTCGGTGATGTCACCGACGAGGTCGGGCAGGCCCTTCGGTTCGTTCTGCGAGATCTCGAGCCGGTTCACCGCTTCGGCGAACCGCAGGTAGGTGTCGACACTGGCCACCACGATGCGTGCGTCGATGGTCAGCAGTTCGATGCCTACCAGCGACACCCGCACGAACGCGTCGATGACGAGTCCCTTGTCCAGGATGGTGTCGATGACATCGGCCAGGCCCGACGAGTTCGGACGGGCCATGGTGCCGCCGCCACCTCCGCCGCCCCCGCCGCCGGCGGGTTGGATGGTCATGCGCGTGCTCCTCGCCTGGCACCCTTGCGGGTGCTTGTGCCCGCGCGCCGTCGACGTGAGGGTGCCGGTTCCTCCTCGGGCTCCTCGTCTTCCTCCTCCGGCTCCTCGTCTTCCTCGTCCTGCAGGCCTTCGTCTTCCTCGTCCTGATCCTCGGGGAGCTCCTCCTCGTCCTCTTCTTCGGAGAGCTCGTCTTCGGGGAGTTCGTCCTCGGTCTCGTCCTCGTCCTCGGGAAGTTCGTCCTCCGCGCCTTCGTCCCCGACGTCCTGCTCCTGGTCCTCCTGCTCCTGTTCTTCCTCCTCGCGCCGGGCGGTCTCGTCGTCCTTGACGACCTCGCTGTCGCGGATCTCGCCGTGCCAGCCCTGGATGTCCTCGGCGTGCAGGACGGCCTCGGTCATCACATGGCGTTCGAAGTGCTTGAGCTCCAGCCGTGCTCGTCGTCCCACGGCCCGCCACAGGTTGGCCGTCCTCTCGAACAGCCCCTTGGGGTGGTACTCGAGCACCATGATGACGCGGGTCAGATTGTCGGTGATCTCGTGGAAGGTCACCGCGCCGTCGATGTAGCCCTTGGCTCCCTTCGAGCGCCACACGATCCGGTCGAAGGGAACCTGCTCGAGGATCGTCGACTCCCAGTTGCGCCGGGACCAGAAAACCTTGCCGGTCCACTGCAGCTTCTCGTCCGAGGCCTGCTCGACCTGCTCGACCTTCTTCATGAACTTCGGCCAGTCCGCGAACAGGGTCCACTGGTCGTAGGCGAGCCGGATCGGGACGCCGACGTCGATCTGCTCGACGATGTTGGTGAGCTTGATCTTCTTGCCGCCGCCGCCCTTACCCTTGCCGCCTCCGCCGAGGGATTCCTTCACATCCTCGAACTTGTCCTTGGCGGTCTGCTTGATGTTCTCCAAGCCGCTGCTCATGGCGGACTTGACCGACGACTCGCCCTCCGCGGACTTCTGGCCGCCGGTCAGGGCGCTCATCAGGTTGCCGCCCCCGCCCTCGGCATAGTCGTTGAGGCGCCCGGCAGTCCCGGTCACCTTGTCGGAGACCGTCGACAGGGCACGCTCGGCAAACGTCCCGGCCAGACCCTGCAGTGACTTCTGCAGGTGCTTGGTGGGTGAGAGGTCCTGCACCGCCTTGCCGGCGCTTCCGGCCGCCCCGGTGGCCGTCTTACCGGCCTGTCCCGCGGTGCCGGCGGCGGTCTTGCCGGCCTTGCCGACGGTCTCCGTGGCGGTCTTGCCCAGCCGGCGGGTGGCGTCTCCGAGTGATCGCGTCATCGGACTCACTTCCTCGTGCGCCGGACCGGAGCGCGTCCGGTGGCGGGTGTCTCAGCACGGGTGCTGCGTCGCCGGGGCTTCGACGGCTCCTCGCCCTCGTCGCCGGACTCCTCCGGTTCCTGTGGCTTCGACTTGGCCCGGGATGCCTTGGGACGGCTCGCGGATTCCGAGGTGCGCCGTCGGGCGGCCGGTCGCCGCCGCGCGGGCTTCGGGGCCTCCTCCTCGGCTTCCTCGGCCTCTTCCGGAGCGCCCTCTTCCTCCTCCGGGGCTTCCTCCTCTTCGGCTTCCTCCTCCGGGTACTCCTCCTCTTCGGCGGACTCCTCGCCCGGCTCCTCCTCGTATTCGCCTTCGGCGTACTCGTCTTCGGGCTCCTCGCCGGCGTACTCCTCCTCCTCCGGCTCCTCCTCGGCAGCCTTGGAACGTCCGGCGGCGCGCTGCTGGAGCCGATCGTTGAGCGAATCGATCCGGTTGCTCGCGGCGGTGACCGCGGCCGCGCGGGCGGCGCTCATCAGTTCGCCACGAACCGAATCGGTGATCTTGACGAGTTCCGGGGAGGACCCCACCATCGAGGCTCCCCGCTTGAGGATGTCCTGCGGGTTGCTGGGCAGGCGTCCCGTCAGGCCTGCCCCCGCGAGCATCAACGCCAGCCGCATCTTGTGCGTGCGACCGAGGAAGTACCCGATACTCACCCCGGCGGCGACTCGTGCCCCACCTTTCATGACCATTCTCCTTCGCCTGCAAGTGGCCGCGATGCGGGCAGGTTCTCGGCTGCGCACGATGTCTGGTCCGGTGCGTCGGGCCCGCGGTGCGGTTCGAATGTGGTGTAGCCCACACTACGCATTTCAAACATCGGTTCGCTGACGATCAACAGGAATGCGCATCCGTCACAACCCGGGTGTGGTAAAGGACCGATCGGTATGTCCCGGAGGTGTTTCCCGGTGGCACCGCGGGGGTATCGCCAGTCTCGACGGGGCGCGGCTCCGTCCCCGCAGGAATGCTAAGGAGGGCACCATGGCTCACCTCGCCAACAAGGTGATGCACAAGGCCGAGGAAGTGGTCGGCAAGACCCGGTACAACCTGGGCAAGCGGACCGGAAACAAGAACCTGCAGAGCGTGGGCAGGCGCGGCCAGGTTTCCGGGCGCGTCAAGCAGTTCGGCGACAATCTCACCCACGCGGTACGGAATGCCCAAGGGCGATTCAAGAACAGGTCACATCGTTCCGATCTCCGCTGAGCCTCCCGGCGCGCCGCCCGCGGGCGTCACTCGCAGGCGGCGAAGCCGCAGGCGCGCAGGGCGAACGCCGCCTCGGGCCCGATGATCTCGCCGACCAGGGTCAGGAACCGGTCGACGAACGCGGGCCCGTGCGGCGGCTCCGCCGGATCGTCCGGATCGAACGCATCCAGATGGTGCGCCAGCTCGTGCAGCACCACCAGTTCGCGGAACGCCCACGCGGTGTTCGCGCGGTGCTCCGGGAGCGCGATTGTGGCGCAATCGCTTTCGTAGTGAGCGGCGGCATTGCCGGCGCGTGCCCGGATGCGCACCCGTACCGACGCCCGCGGCCAGCGGGCCCGCACCCAGTTCAGCGACAGCACCGAGTCCACGTACGCCTGGACGGAATCGATGGAGGCGAAGCGCCGCTCCACCGGCAGGGTCACCTGCGACCCGGCCAGCTCCACCACCCGGAGTCCGCGCTCGTCGGCGCGGTCGAACATCTTGCGCACCAAGGACTCCGCCTCGTAGACGGCGGTCCTCTGGGTGTCGCGCAGCCGAGTCACCGCGGCAACCTCCGGGCCGGGGCCGGCAGTTCCGGGGCCGTACCCAGGCGCGCCTGCCGTCCCGCCCGGTCCCCCGCGCGACGGGCGTCGGACGAATGCCCCACCCCCGCCCCGGGTCCGCGCCAGCTGCCGCGCGCCTCGGACGTGCTGCGGTAGAAGTCTCGCAGCTCGATCTGTTTGTCCCGCAATACCAGGGCCGTGCCCGGTGTGGTGGCCGCCGCCTCCTGTTCCGCGTCCTCCTTCGCCTCCGCCAGCCGTCGGCCGATCCGCGCCGCGAACGCCGACTGGAAGTTCAGCCGCGCGGTGACGGCCGCGACGGGCCGGCGCGCCCGGGTCCGCACCCGCCGTCCCCCGCGGGTCTCGACCACCGTGCGCACCGTCGTCTCCTCCTTGTAGGTGCCCGAGCGCAGGTACGCGTCGGAGGCGCGGACCATCTGCACCAGCAGCGAGGAGTACAGCGCCTCGCACACGTCGATGTCGGAGGCGAAGCCGTAGGCGTAGATCACCGTCGACGTCGTGGTGATGTCGCACTGGACGTCGTTGGCGGCGGCGATCGCCAGGAACAGCTGCGCGTACGTCCGCAACCCCTTCCGGCCGGCCTCGCCGATGGTGATCAGGCGCTGGACGGGGGTGGCCCGGCGCTCCCGGCCCGCCGTGTGGGCACGCGCCACCGCCAGATCCACCGACGCCGCCGTGGCCAGCCGCTGTGCGGCGGCGAGGAACGCGTCGGCCTCGTGGGGGTTGTCGGTGGATTCCGCCTGACGGAGCAGGCCACCGATGCGGGTCAGCATCTTCTCCGAACTCACCCAGGCAGGCTACGCCGTGGTGTCCTTTCGGACCTGTGGTGATCCGAAAGGACACCACGGCGGCGGGGTCGCCTATTCTCCTGCCATGGCCCCAGTGACCTTCGACCACGCGACCTGTCTGTTCCCCGGGTCGACCACGCCTGCCGTCGACGCGTTGAACCTGGAGATCGAGGACGGCGAGTTCCTCGTCCTGGTCGGCCCGTCCGGCTGCGGCAAGTCCACCTCCCTGCGGATGCTCGCGGGACTCGAACAGGTGCACAGCGGACGCATCCTCATCGGCGGCCGCGACGTCACGGCGCAGGAGCCCAAGGACCGGGACATCGCGATGGTGTTCCAGAACTACGCGCTCTACCCGCACATGTCCGTCGCCGAGAACATGGGCTTCGCCCTCAAGCTCGCCAAGACACCGAAGGCGGAGATCCGCGCGCGGGTCGAGGAGGTCGCGAAGATGCTCGACCTCGAGCAGTACCTCGACCGCAAGCCCAAGGCGCTGTCCGGTGGGCAGCGGCAGCGTGTCGCGATGGGCCGCGCCATCGTCCGCCAGCCGCAGGTGTTCCTGATGGACGAGCCGCTGTCCAACCTCGACGCGAAGCTGCGCGTGCAGACCCGCACCCAGATCGCGCAGCTGCAGCGCCGCCTCGGCACCACCACCGTCTACGTCACGCACGATCAGGTGGAGGCCATGACGATGGGCGACCGCGTCGCCGTGCTCGACAAGGGGATTCTGCAGCAGTGCGCGTCGCCCCGCGTGCTCTACAACAAGCCCGCCAACGTGTTCGTCGCCGGATTCATGGGCTCGCCGGCGATGAACCTGTTCAGGCTGCCGGTCTTCGACCGCGGGGTGATGCTCGGCGACACCGCCGTGCAGGTGCCGCGCGACGTCGTCGGCCAGGTCACCGAGTCGGAGGTGGTGGTCGGCATCCGTCCCGAGCATTTCGAGATCGCGCCCGACGGCCTGGGGATGGACGTCGACGTCGTCGAGGAACTCGGCTCCGACGCCTACATCTACGGCCGCGCTCAGATCGCCGGCCGTCCGCAGCAGGTCGTCGCGCGCGGGGACTGGCGCAATCCGCCCCACAAGGGCGAGCGGGTGCACCTGCGGTTCGACCCGGACCAGGTGCACGTCTTCACCACGTCCGACGGCCGTCGCCTGGGCTGAGCCGAGCGGCAGGGCACGACACGGAACCGATCAAGGTCGCGTGGAATCCCTGCACTCCGGTGCCCTCCATGCCAGAGTAAGGGCCGATGTCGGTGGCCGGGTGCCGCCGACGAGGCTTTTCTCACGATCTCAACGGGGAGTCATTCATGATTCTGAACTCGAAGGCGATGCGTCGCGCGGCGGTCGCGGCGTCCGCCGCGTCGCTGCTGGTGCTCACGGCCTGTTCCTCCGACGGCGGCTCGGACTCGGGCAGCGAAGGGGGCACCGCCGCCGGCGGTGAGGGCCGCGGACCCATCACGATCGTCGAGGGTCAGGATCCGCTGAACACGGCGCTCGAGAGCATCATCGCCGACTGGAACGCGGAGCACCCGGACGAGCAGGTCACCTTCAAGCCGCTGGGCAAGGAAGCGGACCAGCAGCGCGACGACATCACCCAGCGCATGCAGGCCCAGAGCGACGAGTACGACCTCATCGCCGTGGACGTCACCAACACCGCCGAGTTCGCGGCCAACGGCTGGCTGCGGCCGCTCGAGGGTGACTACGCGATCGAGACCGACGGCCTGCTGCCCGCCACGGTCGACTCCGCCACCTACAACGGCACCCTGTACGCGGCGCCGAAGAACACCAACGGCGCGTTCCTGTACTACCGCACCGACCTGGTCGACAAGGCCCCCGCCACGTGGGCGGAGCTGAAGGAGCAGTGCCCGAAGGCACAGGAGGCGGGCATCGACTGCTACGTCGGGCAGTTCAAGAACTACGAGGGCCTGACGGTCAACGTCTCCGAGATCGTCAACGCCTACGGTGGCAGCTTCGTCGCCGAGGACGGCACCACCCCGGCCATCGACGACAAGACCGCCGAGGGACTGCAGTTCATCGTCGACTCGTTCAAGGACGGGACCATCCCCGAGGCCGCGCAGACGTACACCGAGGGCGAGTCGCAGAACGCCTTCGGCGAGGGCCGCGCCCTGTTCATGCGCACCTGGCCGGGCTTCTTCACCGACGGTGAGTCCTCGTCGGTCGCCGGCCGCTACGGCATCGCGGTGCTGCCGGGCGTGGACGGCCCCGGCGCCTCCACCCTGGGCGGCTACAACGTCGGCATCAGCGCGTTCTCCGATGCGCCGGCGACCGCCCGCGACTTCCTCGAGTTCATGCAGACGCGCAAGTCGCAGACCTACTACGCCGAGGCCGGTGGCGCGCCGGTCCTCGAGGAGGTCTACGACGACCCGCAGATCCTCGAGCAGTACCCGTACTTCGCGACGCTGAAGGAATCCCTGGCCAACGCGCAGCCGCGTCCGGTCACCCCGTACTACTCGCAGGTCTCCAAGGCCATCCGCGACAACGCCTACGCGGCGATCCGCGGTGAGAAGACGGTGGATCAGGCGCTCGCGGACACCAAGGCCGGCATCGAGACCGCCGGCAACTGATGCAGGAGTAGTACATGGCGAAGCCGCAGGTCGAGCCCGCGGACCAGTCGCCCACCACCACGGTCGGGACCGCAGTGATCGGTCCCGACCGTGGCCGTGGAGGCGGCCGGCACCGGGCTCCCGAGCCCCCCGAGCCGCCGGCCGCGGCAGCGAAGGCGCGCCGGCGGATACCCGTGTGGGCGTTCGTCGCGCCGACACTGGTCGTGCTGGCCGTCGTCATCCTGTATCCGCTCGGCCGGGCGGTGTGGATGTCGTTCCACGGCGACGCGAAGAAGCTCGATCCCGAGACGGGCCGGTTCGTCACCGGCGGCTTCGTCGGAGTCGAGAACTACGTCCGCTGGATCACGCAGAGCTGCGGCACCGCGACGGGCTCGATCCCGTGCCCGCCGGGCACCCTCGGCTCGCAGTTCTGGGGTTCGGTGGGCAACACCTTCTTCTTCACCGTGGTGACGGTGGCGCTCGAGACGGTCATCGGGTTCGCGATGGCGCTGGTGATGGCGAAGTCGTTCCGCGGTCGTGGCCTGCTGCGCGCGTCGGTGCTGGTGCCGTGGGCGATCCCCACCGCGGTCACCGCGAAGCTGTGGTTCTTCATCTTCGCCAACGACGGCATTGCCAACCAGATCCTCGGCACCGAGATCCTGTGGACGGCCGACCCGTGGCCCGCGCGGTTCGCGATCATCGTCGCCGACGTGTGGAAGACCGCGCCGTTCATGGCGCTGCTCATCCTGGCCGGGCTGCAGATGATCCCGTCGGACGTGTACGAGGCCGCCAAGGTCGACGGCGCGTCCGCCTGGCAGCGGTTCACCCAGATCACGCTGCCGCTGGTGAAGCCGGCGCTCATGGTCGCGATCCTGTTCCGCACGATGGACGCGCTGCGCATGTACGACCTGCCCGCCATCATGATGGGCTCCAACCCGGCCACCTCCACCATCTCGGTGCTGGTGGTCGACCAGATGCGCCAGGGCGCGAACTCCGCGTCGGCCCTGTCGACGATCACGTTCCTCATCATCTTCGCGGTGGCGTTCGTCCTGGTCCGGTTCCTCGGCGCCAACGCGGTGCGCACGCAGGAAGAACAGCGGAAGGGGACCCCGGCATGAGCCGACCGGGCACCGGCAAGGCCCTGCGCGGCAGCATCGGCACCTACGCCGGCGTCGCACTCATCGTCGTGTGGGGCCTGGCCCCGTGCTACTGGATGATCGTCACCGCGCTGCGCGACCCGGCGGACACCTTCAGCACCACGCCGTGGCCGACGAATCCGACGCTGCAGAACTTCGCGGATGCCCTGGACCCGTCCGCGAAGGTCAACTTCTCCCGGGCACTGTTCAACAGCGTGATCATCGCCGGGGCCACCACCGCGATCGCGCTGCTGGTCGGTGTCTTCACCGCCTACGCGCTGTCCCGGTTCGACTTCCGCGGCAAGTACTTCGTCACCGGCATCATCCTCGGCGCGTCGATGTTCCCCGTCGTCGCGCTGGTGACGCCGCTGTTCCAGCTGTTCACCGACATCGGCTGGATCGGCAGCTACAAGGCCCTGATCATCCCGAACATCTCGTTCGTGCTGCCGCTGACGATCTACACGCTGACCTCGTTCTTCTCCGAGCTGCCCTGGGAGCTCGAGGAGGCCGCCCGCATGGACGGCGCCAGCCGGGGTCAGGCGTTCCGGATGATCATGCTGCCGCTCGCGGCGCCGGCGCTGTTCACCACCGCGATCCTCGCGTTCATCGCGACCGTCAACGAGTTCCTGCTCATGTCGCAGCTGTCGAGCGAGAAGACCGCCCCGGTGACGGTGGCGATGGCCCGGTTCACCGGGACCGACCCGTATGTGACGCCGTATGCGTCGATCATGGCGGGCGGCACCCTGGTGATGGTGCCGCTGGTGGTGATGGTGCTGATCTTCCAGCGTCGCATCATCGCGGGCCTGACCGCCGGCGGCGTCAAGTCGTGAGCCGCCGGCCGTCGCGCCGGCAGCGGCTCGAGCTGCTGCTCGGGTTCCTGACCATGGTCACGCTGCTGGCGCTGGTCGGTGCGGTCGCCGAGCTGCTGTCCGCCTCGCCCGGGGTGGTCCCGTCGCTGGTCCTGCTCGGGTGCGTGGCGGCGTGGGGGCTGACGTTCCGGGCCTGGCGGCGCGCGGGATCCTGAGGGTGCCGTATAGCCGCAGCTCGGAGGCGGTTTTTCCGCCGGGGCGCGCGGTCCGGGCGGTGTCCGCGCGGCCTGCGGTACCCGTCACATCGGGACGGAACTCCGTACCATGCGATCGAGAGGGTGCGATCATTCGTCGGACCCGGATCTTTCCGAGAAAGTGGTACGTGTGAGTTCTACGACCCCGTCGAACCCCCAGCACAGGAAACCCACCGCCGCTGCGAAAGCGCGGCGGTGGCGCATCGTCGGCAACGTCGCGCTCGCCGTGGTGGCCGTTCTGGTGCTCGTGCCGGCGCTCGCGTTCGCGGTGGCGTACATGTCGACGGACGTGCCCCGCCCGTCGGACATGAGGACCAACCAGGTCGCGACGGTCTACGCCGCGGACGGTACCACCGAGCTGAGCCGGATCGTGCCACCCGAGGGCAACCGTGTCGAGGTCGACCTCGCGGAGATCCCCGAGCACGTGCGCAACGCCGTGCTCTCGGCCGAGGACCGCAACTTCTACAGCAACCCGGGCTTCTCGGTGAGCGGCTTCGCCCGCGCGGCCCGCGACAACGTGCTCGGCAAGGAAACCGCCGGCGGCGGGTCCACCATCACCCAGCAGTACGTCAAGAACGTGCTCGTCGGCGCCGACCGGACCGTCACCCGCAAGATGCGGGAGCTGGTGATCTCGACGAAGATGGCCAGGCAGTGGTCCAAGGACGAGATCCTGCAGGCGTACCTGAACACCATCTACTTCGGCCGCGGCGCCTACGGCATCGCCGCCGCCGCGCAGGCGTACTTCGGCAAGCCGGTCGGGGAGCTGTCGGTGGCCGAGGGCGCTGTGCTCGCCGGGGTGATCCAGACACCGTCGGCGCTCGACCCCGAGTTCAACCGGCCGGCGATCGAGGCGCGCTGGAACTACGTCCTCGACGGCATGGTCGAGATGGGCGAGCTCGACACCGCCGAGCGCGACGCCCGGGAGTTCCCCCCGACGGTGCCGGCCGCGCAGGCGACGCAGGCCAACGAGGCCGGCGGGCCGGAGGGACTGCTGCGCACCCAGGTGATCCGCGAGCTCGAGGCGGCGGGCATCAGCGGCCAGGTACTCAGCACCGAGGGCCTGCAGATCACGACGACGATCGATCCGCGGGCGCAGCAGGCGGCGATCGACTCGGCTCGCGAGACCCTCGAGGGCGAACCGGCGAACCTGCGCACGGCCGTCGTGTCGATCGATCCGCGCACCGGCGCGGTCCGGGCGTACTACGGCGGCGAGGAGGGTGCCGGGTTCGACTTCGCGCAGGCACCCGTGCAGACCGGCTCGGCGTTCAAGGTGTTCGGCCTCGTCGCGGCGCTGAAGGACGGCATCGGCCTGAACGCCCGGTTCAGCAGCGCTCCGCTGACCGTCGGCAATCTCGAGATCGGCAACGTCGAGGGCGAGTCGTGCGGCGTGTGCACCATCGCCGAGGCGCTGAAGCGGTCGCTGAACACCAGCTTCTACCGGCTGATGCTGGCCATGGAGGACGGGCCGCAGAAGATCGCCGACGCCGCCCACGAGGCCGGCATCCCGCTCGAGATCCCCGGCATCGAGGGCCCCACACTCAGCCACAACGGCGGCGCGCCGGAGGGTGGCATCGTGCTGGGCCAGTACCAGTCGCGGGTGATCGACATGGCGTCGGCGTACGCCACGCTCGCCGCGTCGGGGACCTACCACCAGCCGTACTTCGTGCAGCGGGTCGTCAACGCGGAGGGCGAGGTGCTGCTGGACCGGCCCGCGTCCCCGGGCGAGCAGCGCCTCGACCCGGCCGTCGCGGACAACGTCACGCAGGCGATGCAGCCGATCGCGGCGTACTCGCGCGGACACGCGCTCGCGGGCGGGCGGCCGTCGGCGGCGAAGACCGGGACCACCCAGCTTGGTGACACCGGCCTGAACAAGGACGCCTGGATGGTCGGGTACACCCCGTCGCTGGCGACCGCGGTGTGGGTCGGCACGCCGGACGGCACCGCGATCACGAACAGCTGGGGCGGGTCGATCTACGGTTCGATGCTGCCGTCGGACATCTGGAAGGGCACGATGGACGGCGCCCTCGAGGGCACCGAGGTCGAGAGCTTCCCGTGGCCCGAGCCGATCGGCGGGCAGGCGGGCGTGCCCGTCGACACCGGGGTGACGGCCCCGTCGAACAACGCCCCGGCGCCCGTGCAGCTGCCCCAGCTGCAGCTGCCGGAGCTGCCGCCGATCACGATCCCGGCGCCGCCGGTGGAGCTGCCGCCGGAGATCCAGGTGCCGCAGCAGATCGAGGTCCTGCCGGGCGTGACGATCCAGATCCCCGGATAGGTGGTGGCGCCGCCGTGGGGGTGAGCGGCACCGCCGCCGGCCCCTCGGGTCGGACCGGCCCGGGGTCCGAGAGACGCCACGGCCGCGCCGCGGCCTCGAACGTGGCGAACGCCTGCGCGGCCGTCAGCTCGCCCGCGGCGACAGGACCGAACAGGCCGACGATCCCCCACGCGAGGAACCGCACCGCCGGATCGCACTCCGTCTCCTCCGCCTCGCGCTGTTCGCGCAGGTGGCCGGCGAGGACCTCGTGGACCATGTGGGCGGTGGCGCGCACGAGCACGGCGTCGCTGCGCCGGCCGGCCAGCGCCTCGTACAACCGCGGGTGCTGCTCGCACAGGTCGAACACGGTGCGCACCGGTCCCCACGGCGTCTGCCGTCCCCGAGCGCGTTCCTCGACGGCTCGCTGCACGTATTCGGTGCAGCTGACCACCAGCAGGTCGTCCTTGTCGCGGAAGTGGTGGTAGAACGTGGAGCGGCCGACGTCGGCGCGATCGAGGATGTCGCGGACGGAGACGCGGTCGTATCCCTTTTCGGTGAGCAACTCGATCAGCGCTCGGTGCAGTTCGTTGCGGGTCCGTCGGACGCGGCGGTCCTCGGTGGGCGGCACGGGTTCTCCTGCGGTCGTCGGCGTTACCGCACATTGTGCGCCCGAGTGTCCGGAACCGGACACTTTCCGGTGTTTCGCTCCTGGCGTCGCGCGGCGACCGTCGTAACCATGGAGCCATGAGACACAACGACTTCCAGCGACAGTCCACCGTCCACGACGACGGACCGGGGGTGCTGATCACCCGGGTCCGTGGTTACGCCGCCTTCAACACGATCTTCTTCGCCGGTCGGCGGTCGCGGGTCGACGCCGCGGCGGCGGACCTGCTCGGCCTCCAGCGTGGGCAGGCGGTTCTCGACATCGGTTGCGGACCGGGGGCATTCGCTCGCGTTCTGGCCGAGCGGGTCGGTCCCACGGGGCACGTGGTGGGGGTGGACCCGTCGCGGCAGATGATCGACCACGCGACCGCACGGGCGCGAAGGCTGCCCCACTGCGAGTTCCGCGTCGGTACGGCGCAGGAGCTCGACGACCCCGACGAGTCGTTCGATGCGGTGACCGCGACGTTCTCGATGCACCACATCCCCGAAGGCCGGCGCGACGACGCGCTGACCCAGTTCTTCCGGGTGCTCCGTCCGGGCGGCCGGTTGCTGCTCGCCGACATGTACCCCACCGACCGGATCCGCCCGATCGCGGTGCGGGTCCTGACCCGTGCGATGCGCCACCGTCACGACGAGGCCGGCACCTCGGACGTCGCCCGGGCGGTCGACCCGATCGCCGCCGTCGACGTCCGCAACTACGCCGGCGCACTGCGGAGGGCCGGATTCGACGAGCCGGCCTTCCACGAGATCCGGCCGTCGACCGGCTGCCTGGTGGCGGTCAGACCCGGCCCTCGCGGATGAGCCGGACGGCATGGTCGACGACGTCGTCGACCGACACGGACGGCTCGGCGGTCCGGTCGATCGAGAGCGATTCGACCATCGCCCACCAGCCCCGCAACCGCATGATCGTCCATGCGTCGCCCTCGGTGCCGAGCGCTGTCAGGGTCCGTTCGACCATCGTGCCCCGCATGGCCTCGCGGATCTCCCGGATCTGTGGGTCGGCGCCGAAGCCGCCGTGGAACAGCGCCTGATAGTTCTGCCCGTGCCGGTCGATGAACGACACGAAGGCATACACGACGGCGCGCAACGGATCGGTGTCGTCGGGATCCGGGACCGCGGCCCGCAGCAGGCGCCGCGCGGCCGCGGCCACGACGGCGACGTAGAAGTCCTGTTTGGTGGGGAAGTAGCGGAACAGCAGACCCCGGGAGATCCCGGCGATCTCGGCGACCCGGTCGACGGACAACGCATGGATGGGCCGGGCGGCCAGTTCCTGCAGGCCGATGGCGACGAGCTGGCGCTTGCGTTCCTCCGGAGGCAGGCGCCGCCGCTTCTCGGTGCTCACGGATGGGCCCTCCCTCTTGATGGTGTGCTGCGCGCCCGGCTAGTCTAACTAAGCATTGCTCAGTTAGAGCCACGGAGGCCTCATGGATTTCGGTCAATCGGAACGCTCGCGCGAGTATCTCGAGCGGCTGCGCAGCTTCGTCGCCACCGAGGTGGTGCCCGTGGAGGAGAGGCTGCGCCGGGAGCGGGTCACCCCCTTCGCGGCGCGCGGCGACAGCTCGGGTGCCGCGACGTGGTCGGTGCCCGACGAGTTCCGCGAACTGCAGCGCAAGGCCCGCGCCCAGGGCCTGTGGAACCTCTTCCTCCCCGATTCCGAACTCGGTGCGGGCCTGTCGAACGTCGAATACGCCCCCCTGGCGGAGGAGATGGGCCGCTCCCCGTTCCGGTCGTCGATCTTCAACTGCGACGCCCCGGACACCGGCAACATGGAGGTGCTCTACCACTACGGCAGCCCTGAACAGAAGGAACGCTGGCTGCGTCCCCTCCTCGACGGCGAGATCCGCTCGGCGTTCTGCATGACCGAGCCCGGGGTCGCCTCGTCGGACGCGACGAACATGGCGGCCACCGCCGTCGTCGAGGGTGACGAGGTGGTGCTCAACGGAAGCAAGTGGTGGAGCACGGGCATCGGCAGCCCCGACTGCAAGATCCTCATCTTCATGGGCCTCACCGACCCGCAGGCACCCAAGCACCAGCAGCACTCGATGGTGCTGGTGCCGATCGACACCCCCGGGGTGAAGGTCGAGCGGATGCTGTCCGCCATGGGCTTCTACGACGAGCCCGGCGGCCACGGCGAGGTGTCGTTCACCGACGTGCGCCTGCCGCTCGACGCGATCATCGCCGGCCCCGGCCGCGGATTCGAGATCGCCCAGGGCCGCCTCGGTCCCGGCCGCGTCCACCACTGCATGCGGCTGATCGGGCTCGCCGAGCACGCCCTCGAACTCGCCTGCCGCCGGGGCCTCGACCGCGTCGCGTTCGGCAAGCCCCTGGTCAACCTCGGCGGCAACCGCGAGCGCATCGCCGACGCCCGCATCGCGATCAATCAGCTGCGGCTGCTCGTGCTGCACACCGCCTGGCTGCTCGACACCCAGGGCCTGTCCGGCGCGCGTTCCGCCGTCTCCGAGATCAAGGTCGCCACCCCGCGCGTGGTGCAGCAGGTGATCGACTTCGCCATCCAGATCCATGGCGGCGCAGGTCTTTCGGACGACTTCCCGCTCGCCGGTGCCTGGACGGCCGCGCGGGCGCTGCGCCTGGCCGACGGCCCCGACGAGGTACACCAGGGCATGGTGGCCCGCTTCGAACTCGGCAAGTACAACAACCCGGAGGGGCGCAAGTGACGATTCCCGACAACGCCCGTGCCGTCCGCGACGAGGACGCTTTCGACGTCGCGGCCGTCGCGGCCTGGCTCGGCGAGCACGCCGGCATCGCCGGAACCCCCGAGGTCCACCAGTTCTCCGGTGGCGCTTCGAATCTCACCTATCTGTTGCGCTATCCCGACCGGGATCTCGTACTGCGCCGGCCGCCGGTGGGGGCCAAGCCGTCCTCCGGTCACGACATGGTCCGCGAGTACCGCATCCAGTCGCTGCTCGCGCCCGCCTACCGGTACGTGCCGCGCATGGTCGGCCTGTGCACCGACCACAGCGTGCTCGGCAGCGACTTCTACGTGATGGAGCGGGTACCGGGGACCATCCTGCGGGCGAACCCGCCGGCCGAGCTCGACCTGACACCCGAGCGCACCCGCACGCTGTGCCTGCGGATCGTCGACCTGCTCGTCGAACTGCACGGCGTCGACCCCGCGTCCACGGGGCTGAGCGAATTCAGTCGCGGCTCCGGGTACGTCGCGCGCCAGGTCGCGGGATGGACCGCGCGCTACGAGAAGGCGCGCACCGAGAACGTTCCGGACTTCGCGCGGGTCACCAAGTGGCTGGACGAGACCCAGCCCGCCGACGTGGCGTCGGCGGTCATCCACGGGGACTTCCGGCTCGACAACGTGGTGCTCGACGAGAACGACCCGCTGCAGCCCGTCGCGGTGCTGGACTGGGAACTGGCCACCGTCGGCGATCCGCTCATGGACCTCGGCTCGTCCCTCGCCTACTGGGTGCAGGCGGACGACGATCCGATGCTGGTCGCCACCAAGCGGCAGCCGTCGGACCTGCCGGGCATGCTCACCCGCCGCGAGATCGTCGACTACTACTCGCAGAAGACCGGCCTCGCCGTGGACAACTGGGGCTTCTACGAGGTCTTCGGGCTCTTCCGGCTCGCGGTGATCGCCCAGCAGATCTACTACCGCTACCACCACGGGCAGACCACCAACCCGGCGTTCAAGGACTTCTGGGTGATCGTCGGCTACCTGGACTCGCGGTGCAACACGCTGATCGACGAGATCGACGGGGGACGCGCATGAGCACGCGGAGGAACATCCTGATCACCGGCGCGAGCTCCGGCCTCGGCGCCGGGATGGCCCGCGAATTCGCCGCGCGGGGCCGCAACCTCGCCCTCGCGGCGCGACGGATCGAGCGGCTCGAGGAGTTGCGCGACGAACTGCTCGCGAAGCACCCGGGCATCACCGTCGCGGTGCGGCGGCTCGACGTGGACCGGCACGAGGACGTGTTCACGGTTTTCCGGGAGTTCGACGAGGAACTCGGCGGCCTCGACCGGGTGATCGTCAACGCGGGCCTGGGCAAGGGACAGCCGCTGGGCACGGGCTACTTCCGCGCCAATGCGCAGACGGCGAACACCAATTTCCTGGGCGCGCTGGCGCAGAGCGAGGCCGCCCTCGAGCTCATGCGCCCCCGCAACGCCGGTCACGTGGTGCTGATCTCGTCGGTGAGTGCGGTGCGCGGGATGCCGCGCAATCTCACGACGTACGCGGCGTCGAAGGCCGCCGTCGCGGCGCTCGGCGAGGGCATGCGTGCGGACCTGGCCCGCACGGGCATCCGGGTGAGCACGATCTTCCCGGGGTTCATCCGCTCGGAGATCAACGAGAAGGTCGAGAACGTGCCGTTCATCGTCGACACCGAGACCGGGTGCCGCGCGCTGGCGGCCGCGATCGAGAAGGAACCGCACAAGGCGTACGTCCCGAACTGGCCGTGGACGCCGCTCGCCTATGCGATGAAGGTGCTGCCGCTGTCCGTCGTCAGCCGGATGGTGTGAGTTCCCGCCCCGACGCGAAGTGGCCGAATGTCACATTCCTTCAGTTGGATCGAAGGAATGTGACATTCGGCCACAGAGGCGGTGGAAGCCGCGGATCAGGCGTCGGCGCCGATGATGAAGGCCTCGAGCTCGGCGCGAGCCTTGTCGTCGGCCATCTGGACCGGCGGGGACTTCATCAGGTAGGCGGAGGCCGGCAGCACGGGGCCACCGATGCCGCGGTCCTTGGCGATCTTCGCGGCGCGGAGGGCGTCGATGATGATGCCGGCCGAGTTGGGCGAGTCCCACACCTCGAGCTTGTACTCGAGGTTCAGCGGCACGTCGCCGAAGGCGCGGCCCTCGAGGCGGACGTACGCCCACTTGCGGTCGTCGAGCCAGCCGACGTGGTCGGACGGGCCGATGTGGACGTCGTTGGCGCCCATCTCCTTCTTGAGGTTGGAGGTGACGGCCTGGGTCTTGGAGATCTTCTTCGACTCGAGGCGCTCGCGCTCGAGCATGTTCTTGAAGTCCATGTTGCCGCCGACGTTGAGCTGCATGGTGCGGTCGAGCTGCACGCCGCGGTCCTCGAACAGCTTCGCCATCACGCGGTGGGTGATGGTGGCGCCGACCTGCGACTTGATGTCGTCGCCGACGATCGGGACGCCGGCCTCGGTGAACTTGGCGGCCCACTCCGGGTCGGAGGCGATGAACACGGGCAGCGCGTTGACGAAGGCGACGCCGGCGTCGATGCAGCACTGGGCGTAGAACTTGTCGGCCTCTTCGGAACCGACGGGCAGGTAGGACACGAGCACGTCGACCTTCGCGTCCTTCAGCGCCTGCACGACGTCCACAGGCTGGGCCTCGGAGAGCTCGATGGTCTCGGCGTAGTACTTGCCGATGCCGTCGAGGGTGTGGCCGCGCTGGACGGTGACGCCGCTCGGCGGCACGTCGGCGATCTTGATGGTGTTGTTCTCGCTGGCGAAGATCGCCTCGGAGAGGTCGAAGCCGACCTTCTTCGCGTCCACGTCGAACGCGGCGACGAACTGGACGTCGCGCACGTGGTACCGGCCGAACTCGACATGCATCAGGCCCGGAACGGTGGTGCCCGGCTCCGCGTCCTTGTAGTACTCGACGCCCTGGACCAGGGACGAGGCACAGTTCCCCACGCCTACAATGGCCACGCGCACCGAGGTGCTGTTCTCACCCATGGTCGGGTTCTCCTTCTGTGTTGCGTTGTGCTGTCGACTGCTCGGCGGCGATCAATTCGTTGAGCCAGCGGACCTCGCGCTCGCTGGACTCGAGTCCGAGCTGATGAAGCTGACGGGTGTAGCGGTCCAAGGTGCCGCTCGCCCGCCCGATTGCGTCGCGGAGCCCTTCTCTGCGCTCCTCGACCTGGCGGCGCCTGCCCTCGAGGATCCGCATCCGCGCCTCGGCGGGGGTGCGGCTGAAGAAGGCGAGGTGCACGCCGAAACCGTCGTCGGTGTAGTTCTGCGGCCCGGTGTCGGCCACCAGCTCGGAGAAGCGCTGACGGCCCTCCGGGGTGAGCTGGTACACGCGACGGGCTCGTCGCTTGACGGTGCCGGGTGCTCCCGAGTCCTCCTCGATGAGTCCGTCGGCCTGCATACGTCGCAGCGTCGGATAGAGGGAACCGTAGGAAAAGGCGCGGAACGCGCCGAGCAGTCCGGTCAGTCGTTTGCGGAGCTCGTAGCCGTGCATGGGCGACTCGAGGAGCAGCCCGAGGATTGCCAGCTCGAGCAAAGGGCCTCCTCCACCGTGTCGATGAACTTATCCGAGTGATGCGATTGTCGATTATATCGCACCGATATATAGGACGATACTGGAGCGGAGTGCATGTAACAACGAGTAGCGGTAAATCGGTCAGGGTTCGTACGGGAACACCGCGATCGGCGTGCCGTCGAACGCGAAGACGAGATGCCCGCCCTGATCGGTGCCGGGACGCTGCGCGTGGACCGCGACCGTGGCCCGGCCCTCGTCGTCGACGTCGAAGCCGACCTGCTCCACCCGGCCGTCGGGCACCCGCAGCGTCGCGGGGGCACCGAGGATCATCTCCGACACCGCGACCAGGTCCAGGCCCGCCAGATCGAAGGCCACCGCATCCGACGGCCGGGTACTCGGACTGCTCCACGAGTCGAACCCGCCGTCGAAGGTGTACGAGAGGTACCGGTGCGGATCGCCGGCCACCGCCCGGTCGAACGACGCATGCGCCGGGAACAGGGTCAGGTCGTCGACCAGCGTGTCGCCGAACTCGGCCCGATAGTCCTCGACGAACCGGGCCAGCCCCTGCGGCGACGTCAGGTCCGGCAGCGGCTCCGGCCCGTCCGCCGCGTTCCCGACGAGCCCCGCCAGCGCGCCCGTCACGGCCCCCACCGCGACGGTCGTCGCCGCGATCACCACACGCCGGGTCCTCACCGGGTCCCCCGGTTCTCGAACCGATGCAGTTCGATCAGTTCGCCCTGCGGCGTTACCTCGAGGAATCCGGTCTCGCCCGCCGCGTTGCTCACGAAGATGCGCACCGACGGCTGGTCGTACGAGAAGCCGACGGAGATGTGGCCGACCGTGCCGTCCGGCACGCCGACGCTCTGCGGCGCCCCCGCGACGTAGCGGGCGATCTCGTCGACATCCAGCGTCGCCAGGTCGGCCACCGGGGTGTCCACGGCGCGGGTCCGGGGCGCATCGTCCGGGTCGAAACCGCCGCGGTAGGTGTACGACACCATGCGGTCCGGGACGTCGGGAACGGAGCGGGTGATGCTCGCGTGCTGCTCGAAGAAGTCCACCTTGTCGACGAGCGTGTCCCCGAACGACGCCAGGTGGTCGGCCCGGTACTGCTCGAGGCCCGCCCGGGTCACCAGGCTCGGCGTCGGCACCACGACCGGCCGCAGCGCCGCCGGATCGAGGTACAGCGCCTGCTGCGCCTCGGCGGGTGGCGGGTCCGCGCGCACCCAGCGGAACGTCGCCACCCCCGCCACCATCGCCGCCGCCACCACGGCCCCGGCGAACACCCGGGGACCCCAGGCACGGACCCGTGCCGCCGCGGCGGCGCCCGGGCTCGCCTGCAGGTCGGCGACCAGTTCGTCGAGCTCGCCGAGCGTGTCGGCCGCGCCGGCACGCGCATCCCGGACCTCGTGCTCGGCGCCCGAGAGCTGGCCGTCCGCATACGCCGCGTCGAGGCGCGCCCGGACCGCAGCCCGATCGGCGTCGCGTGCCCTGGTGGAAGGCGAATGACGGCCGATCATGCGGGAGATCGTAACGACGCAGCTCAGAACACGCGCAGCACGGTGCCGTCGAACAGAATCCTTACGTACCGCGTGCCGTCGCCGGACTCGACGTAGATGTTCACCGCCGGGGTGCCGTCGTGGGCGAACGACACGTGCGAGACCGCGCCGTCGGGCAGGCCGACCAGCGCGGGTGCCTCGGCGATCCGGGCGGTCACGGCCCCCGCGTCGACCGCGCCGAGGTCGAAGTCCTGGTAGCCGGGGAAGCGCTGCACCGTCACCGGTTGGGCCCGCAGCGCCCCACCCGCGTAGGTGTACGTCGCGATCCGGCCCGGCTCGTCCGGTAGCGCCCGTTCGATGTGGGCCCGCTCCGGACGAAGGACCAGCCGGTACACGACCGTGTCGCCGAAGCGGTCCCGCACCGACGCGAGAACCGCCTCGAACCCGCCGGGCTCGAGCGGCCGGACCGGGGTCACCACGATCGGGTCGACACCGTCGTCTGGGACCGCCACCGGCGCGGCGGGCTGCTCCCGCACCGCCGCGGGTCCCGCCGCCGGGCCGTCCCGATCCGACAGCATCACCGCCGCGCCGGCGACCGCAGCCGCCACCGCGATCGTCACGGCGACGGCCCTGCGCAGACCGGGCCGTCGGCCCGGCGGCGGCGCCGCCAAGTCCCCGGGATCCTCCGGTGGCTGCAGGTCGCGGACCAGGTCCGCGAGCTCGCCCAGCGTCTTTGCGGACATCGCCCGGGCCGTCCGATCCCGGTGCTCCCCGAAATCGAGCTGGCCGTCGGTGTAGGCGGTGTCGAGACGGCCGCAGACCAGTGCCCGGTCGATGTCGCGTGCCCGCGTTCGCGGCGTGTGTCGGCTCACCACCCGGGCAGCCTAGAACGCCCGATATGGGCGCGTCGCGCAGTCGCGCGCCCCACACCCTGCCCACCCACGTGCCGTCCGCACGTACTCTGGACCCGTGCGGATACAGCGGCAGGTGGTGGACTACGCGCTGCAGCGCAGGTCGCTGCTCGCCCAGGTCTACTCCGGGCGGACCGGCGTCTCAGAGGTGTGCGACGCCAGCCCCTACCTGCTCCGCGCCGCCAAGTTCCACGGTCGGGGCAGTGACGTGGTCTGCCCGATCTGCCGCAAGGAGCAGCTGACACTCGTGTCGTGGGTGTTCGGCGACAAGCTCGGCCCGGTGTCCGGGTCGGCCCGCACCGCGGAGGAACTGGTCCGCCTGGCCGCCAGCCAGGAGGAGTTCTCCGTCCACGTGGTCGAGGTGTGCCGCACGTGCAGCTGGAACCACCTTGTCCAGTCCTATGTCCTGGGGGCGGAACCCGCGCCCAAGCGGCCCCGCCGCAGGTCGACCGGCCAGAGCCGCCGCACCGCGAGCGAGTGAGCCGTGCGCGACCCCTGCTGAACCGCCCCGTCCCCGGTGACCCCGTCCCCTGTGACACTGCACTGCCCGAAGAACACTGCACTGCCCGAACGCGCGCTGCCCGACGAGACCGAAGTCTGCAGACGTGAAACGAGGACGCGTGCCACCGCGTCCGCGCTACCGGTTGGAGATGAGTACGTGAGTTCCCCCCACAACGATCCGCAGGGCGAACGGCCGAGGCCGCCGCACGGGAACGGACCGGCAGGTCCCCCGCCGCCGCGGCGACCGGGACCCGTGGGGGGACCCCCGCCCGGACGCGCACCCGGGGGTGTGCCGCCCATGGATCGGCGGACGCCGCCGCCGGGACGCCCCTATCCGCCGCAGCCGCGCCCCCAGCAGGGTGGGCCGCAGCCGTACCCGCCGCAGCAGTTCGCCGCGGGGAACCCACAAGCGCCGCGACCGCAGCAGCCGCCGCAGGACCGCACCCGGCAACTGCCGCCCCAGAACCGGCCCCCGGTGCCGAACCAGAACCGTCAGCAGCCGCCACGCCCGCCGGCCGGCGGTCCGCCCGGGCGGCCCCCCACGCCTCCGCCCACCGCGCGCGGTGGTGGCGACGAGCCGCCCCGCGGTGGTGGTGAGCCCAAGTCGACGCGCTGGCGCACCGTGCGGCGCGTCGGCTACGTGGCCGTGGCGCTGGCTCTGGTACTGCCCATCCTCGCGTTCATGCTGGCCTACGTCGTCCAGGAGGTCCCGCGACCCGGTGACCTGAAGACCAACCAGGTGGCCACCGTCTACGCGGCCGACGGCTCGACCGTCATCACCAAGGTGGTGCCGCCCGAAGGCAACCGCACCGAGGTGGGGCTCGACGAGATTCCCGAGCACGTCCGCAACGCCGTGCTCGCCGCCGAGGACCGCGACTTCTACAGCAATCCGGGATTCTCGGTCAGCGGCTTCGCCCGCGCGGCCCGCGACAACATCCTCGGCCGGGAGAGCGCCGGCGGTGGTTCGACCATCACCCAGCAGTACGTGAAGACGGCGCTGGTCGGCTCCGAGCGCACCCTCACCCGCAAGATGAAGGAACTCGTCCTCGCGTCCAAGATGGCCAACCAGTGGTCCAAGGACGACATCCTCGCCGCCTACCTGAACACCATCTACTTCGGGCGCGGTGCGTACGGCATCGCCGCCGCCTCCACGGCGTACTTCGGCAAGCCGGTCGGCGAGCTCAGCGTCGAGGAGGGCGCGGTGCTCGCCTCCTCCATCCAGCTGCCGTCGCTGCTGGACCCGGAGACCAACCCCGAGGGCGCCCAGGCGCGCTGGAACTACGTCCTCGACGGGATGGTGTCCGCCGGCACCCTGAACGCGGCCGACCGGGCGTCGATGCAGTACCCGCGGTACGTGCCGCTGGCCGAGGTCGACAACGGCGGCCAGAGCAACGGGCCGGAGGGCCTGCTGCGCAACCAGGTGCTCCGGGAGCTCTCCGAGGAGGGTATCGACGAGACCCTGCTCAACACCGAGGGGCTCCAGATCACCACCACGATCGACCCGCAGGCGCAGGAGGCTGCGCTCGACGCCGTCCGCACGAACATGGAGGGCGAGCCGGAGGAACTGCGCACCGCCGTCGTGTCCGTCGATCCGCGCAGCGGCGCCGTCCGCGCCTACTACGGCGGCGACAACGGGGGCGGCTTCGACTTCGCCCAGTCCGGTCTGCAGACCGGATCGTC
Source organism: Rhodococcus sp. 2H158 (assembly GCF_053764755.1). NCBI lineage: Bacteria > Bacillati > Actinomycetota > Actinomycetes > Mycobacteriales > Nocardiaceae > Rhodococcus > Rhodococcus sp. 2H158. Next base: position 236,498 of record NZ_JBSNCE010000001.1, on the reverse strand, counting down.
GTTCAAGGTGTTCGGCCTGGCCGCCAACCTCGACCAGGGCAACCCGTTGTCCGCCATGTACGACAGCGGCCCGCTCACCGTCAACGGCATCTCGATCGGCAACGTCGAAGGCGAGAACTGCGGCACCTGCACCATCGCCGAGGCACTGAAGCGGTCGCTCAACACCAGCTTCTACCGGATGATGCTCGAGATGGACAACGGCCCGCAGGCCATCGCCGACATGGCGCACCAGCTCGGCATCCCCCAGGAGATCCCCGGTGTCGGCGAGACCCTCACCGAGCCGGGCGGCGTCGGCCCCAACTACGGCATCGTGCTCGGGCAGTACCAGTCCCGCGTGATCGACATGGCGTCGGCGTATGCGACGCTCGCCGCGTCCGGCACCTACCACGAGCCCTACTTCGTGCAGAAGGTCGTCACCGCCGACGGCACGGTGCTGCTCGACCGCGGCACCCCGGCCGGGGAGCAGCGGGTCGACGAGGCCGTCGCCGACAACACCACCGCGGCGATGATGCCGATCGCCGCGTACTCCAACGGGCACGCCCTCGCCGGCGGCCGCCCGTCCGCCTCCAAGACCGGCACCGCCCAGCTCGGCGACACCGGCTCGAACAAGGACGCCTGGATGGTCGGCTACACGCCGTCGCTGTCCACGGCCGTGTGGGTCGGCACCGAACAGGGCCTGCCCCTGGAGAACAGCTGGGGCGGCATGATCTACGGCTCCGGCCTGCCGTCGGACATCTGGAAGGACACGATGGACGGCGCCCTCGACGGCACCGACGTCGAGAAGTTCCCGACGCCCGAACCGATCGCCGGACAGGCCGGCGTGCCGGCGTACTCCGCGCCGGCGCCGCCGAAGACCACGACGCCGACTCCCACGACGACCGAGCGGACGACGCCGGAGCTGCCCACGCCGCCGGAGATCACGACCCGCAACGTCGAGATCCTCCCGGGCGTGACCATCCCCATGCCGGGGGTGGCGCCGCAGACCACCACGCAGCGGGTGCCCACGCCGACTCCCACCACGGAGGAGGACACGCCGGGCTTCGGGACACAGGACGACTCGACCGGCACCGGCGCAGACCAGCAGTCCGGCAACAGCCGGTTCCAGGAGGACCCCGTCGGCGCCACACCCGGCGGGTAGCCTCGCGGGGTGACCGAGAAGAGAGAGCTCGCGTCGCCGGGTCCGCTCGCCCCCGACCGCCGATCCGCGGACTGGCGCGACGCACCCGGATGGACCGACCCGACGGTGTCGCGCCTGTCCACCGTCATCGGCGGTCCCGTCGGGCGGTACGCCCTGCTCGGACGCGCTCGCTTCTTCACGCCGCTGCGCGCGATGCTGCTCCTCGCGGTGGTGTTCCTCGCCCTCGGCTGGTTCACCAAGGCCGCCTGCATCCAGCAGGGACCGGTCGGCGAGGGCGGCGCACTCGGACTGGACTGGAGCGACAACCGGCAGTACGTCGCCATGTGCTACTCCGACGTCGTGCCGCTCTACGGCGCCGAACGCCTGAGTACCGGCGCCTTCCCGTACAAGACGTCGTGGGAGGAGCCCGGCCCGGACGGGCAGACCCAGGTCCGGTACATGGAGTATCCGGTCCTCGCCGGCCTCTACCAGTACGTTTCGATGCGGGCCGCGAAGGCCTGGGACGCCACGTCGTGGCTTCCGGGCGGCCTGCAGGTGGCGATCTACTTCGACATCGTCGCCGTCGGTCTCGCCATGGCCTGGCTGGCCACCGTGTGGGCCACCGCCCTCTCCGCCGGCCGTCGCATCTGGGACGCGGCGCTCGTCGCCGCCTCGCCGCTGGTCGTCGTGCACGCCTTCACCAACTTCGACGCCCTCGCCACCGCCTTCGCGGCCGGCGGGTTGCTGGCCTGGGCGCGGCGACGGCCGGTGCTCGCCGGGGTGCTGCTCGGACTCGGTGCCGCCACCAAGCTGTATCCGCTGCTGCTGTTCGGCCCGCTGCTGCTGCTGTGCCTGCGCACCGGGAAGCTGCGGGCACTCGGGCAGGCGGCGGGTGCCGCGGCCGTCGCGTGGCTCGTGGTGAACCTGCCGATCATGGTCCTCTACCCGCGCGGCTGGGCCGAGTTCTTCCGGCTCAACACCGACCGCGGCGCGGACCCCGATTCGATCTACAACGTCGTGCGGTCGCTGACCGGCTGGTCCGGCTGGGACACCTCCACGCTGAACTCGGTGTCGCTGCTGCTGTTCGCCGTGGCCTGCGCCGGCATCGCGTGGCTCGCGTGGACGGCTCCGCGCCGCCCCCGCCTCGCCCAGCTGTGCTTCCTCGTGGTTGCCGCGTTCCTGCTCACCAACAAGGTGTGGAGCCCCCAGTACTCGCTGTGGCTGGTGCCGCTCGCCGTGCTGGCCCTGCCGCACCGGCGGATCCTGCTGGCGTGGATGACGATCGACGCCCTCGTCTGGGTGCCGCGCATGTACTTCTATCTCGGCGCCGAGAACAAGGGCCTGCCCGAGCAGTGGTTCACGACCACCGTCCTGCTGCGCGACCTCGCGGTCGTGGCGCTGTGCGCGCTCGTCGTCCGGCAGATTCTCCGGCCGGCCGAAGATCTCGTGCGCTACGGCTTCGTAGACGACCCCGTGGGTGGCGTGCTCGACCACGCCCCCGACGCTCCCCCGCGCCGGCTCCCGGGCCGTCTCCGGCCCGGCATCCGGCGGACATCACCTCCCGAATCGGCCGAGCGGCAGACACCCGCGACGAGCACCGTCCCGTAGCCCCGGCCCGAGCCGCGCGCGACGGGTGCTGACTGCGCGCGTAAAAACTTGCGCGGGAAGAATTTTCGCGCGCAAGTGCTCGTCCGCGACAAGCGCCGTCTACACGCGGAGCGCGTTGAAGGGCGCGACGGGGAGGTTACGGACGACGAACCAGCCCAGCACGACCCACAGCACGAGCTGCGGCGCCCACCGCCACTGGTACCACTGGGCGATCCGGTGGCCACGGACCCGGCCGGCCGTCCACACGGCGAAGGACCACCCCAGGAGAAGCACGGCGAGCACCCCGAGGGCGTTGTACCGCAGGGCGGCCGGAACATCGAGATGCAGCAGCGAATACAGCATCCGCGACGAACCGCACCCGGGGCACCAGATGCCGAACAGGACGCGGGTCGGGCACGGCGGGATCGGGCCGCCCGGCGTCGTCGGGTCGGCCCACGCGACGGCCGCGCACACGCACGCCGACACGGCCGCCACCCCGACGGGTGCGGCGAGCCGGGCGGCGAGCGTGTGCACGACCGGATGCCTCAGTAGCTCGACGACGAGACCGCCGCGGCGAGGACGACGATGTAGAAGACGACGATCACCACCCACACCGCCACGCTCGCCACCACCGACCAGATCGCCCACTTCTTCGCGTCGTCGGCCGCCCGGCGTGCGGCATCGAACTGGCCCTGCGCCCACAGGGAGTTGACCTGGCTCGCCTTGATGATCGAGACGACGCCGAGCGGCAGGCAGCACAGGATCGTCGTGAGAATCCCCCACACCAGGTTGTTCTCGGGCGGCGGCCCGAACTGCGGCCCGGGGTAGTACCCGTATCCGCCCGGCGGGGGATAACCGCCCGGATTGTTCGGCGGGTACTGCGGATAGTCGCTCATCGTCGTCCTCGATCACCCCATCGGGATCCCAGCCTGTTCCGGGGTCCCCCCGCGCGGAAGGGTAGACCAGCCGCAGTCACCTGGCGAGGCGGTCGGCCACCCGCGCCTCGAGACCCACCCGGGCGGCCGGCCAGTCGTCGTCGGTCATCGCGAACAGCGCGGTGGTGCGCCAGCTGCCGTCGCGGCGCCGCCGATGCTTGCGCAGCAAGCCCTCGAACCCGGCTCCGAGCCGGGTGATCGCCGCGCGCGACTGCGCGTTGTGTTCGTCGGTGTGCCACTCCACGCGGACCGCGCCGAGATCGTCGAAGGCGCGGCGCAGCAACAGCAGTTTCGACTCGGGATTGGCGGCGCCGCCGTGCCCCGCGCGCGAGAGCCACGTGTGCCCGACCGCCAGCGTCCGGTGCCGGGGATCGATCAGGTAGTACGACGTGGTGCCGACGACGGCGCCAACGGACTTGTCGACGACCGCGTACGGCAGGCGGTCCGGATCGTCGAGCGCGGTACGGACGAACGCATTCGCGTCGTCGCGTGTACGGATGTCGGCGGACGTCCACCGGAAGATCGCGTCGGCATCGTCGACGGCCGCGAGCAGGGCGGGCGCGTGTCCCGCGGCCAGCGGTTCGAGGCGAATCCGCGTGCCGTCGAGCGCCGGCTGCTCGTACCAGGACGTGCTCATCCGGGTTTTCCGCTCATCGCCGGCATCCGGGGCCGCTCCTCGTCGGGTGGGGTCGGGTCGGGCCGGCGCAGCGGTGCGCCGGCGAACACGAAGAACAGTACGACGAGCAGCACGGCCCGGCCCCACACCCCGACGAGGGTGAGCAGCAGCGGGATCGTGGTGTCGCTCCGGGTCATGGTCGCGTCGAACCAGAGGAACACCCCGATGCCGATCGCGAGGTCCACGGTGAGGTACGAGACGATCAGCGGCCACCGCACCCGCAGCAGCACCAGGAACGGCAGCAACCACAGGGTGTACTGCGGCGAATGCACCTTGTGCAGCAGCAGGAATCCGCACAGCATCGCGGCGCCGACCGCCACCCACGGATAGCTGCCGTCGCGACGGTACCGCCGCCACCCCAGCCACAGCGCCAGCGCGAAGGCGGCGCAGATCAGCAACGGCGAGACGACGGAGACGATGTCGTTGTACTCGGCCGTGACCTCGGTGTCCTGGTAGCCGCCGACGAGGGGCCGCAGCCCCCAGTACCAGATCGAATTGCTCGTGGCGTCGGCCGCGCGGTTGCCCTGGAACTCGAACGATGCGCGCCACCCCGGATACCCGAGCAGCGCGAACGGCAGGTTCACGGCGATCACCGTCGCCGCCGCCGCGGCGCCCACCGCCACCGCGCCCCGCACGTCCCGCCGCGGCCCGGGCTCGTCACCGCCGGTGAGGACGTACGCGATCAGCGGCAGCACGAAGATGCCGGGATACACCTTGAGGCAGAACCCGACGGCGAGCAGGACGGCGGCGATCACCGCGCGGGTGCGCAGCGGCCAGCGGCGCACCCCGAGCACGGCGACGGCCCCGACGGTGGTCGCGACGACGGGCAGGTCCCAGTTCAGGAACGCGTACATCACGAGGGGTGGCGTGGCCGACCAGAGCAGCGCGGCCCACCCGGCCAGCCGGCCGAGATACCAGGCGACGAGCAGGCCGAACGGTGCCAGCAGCAGCGCGGAGTGCAGGAGGAACTCGGCGTCGGTGTCGGCGCGCAGGGCCCCCACCCACATGAGGATGCCGCTGAGCACCGGGTACTCGACGGTGCCGCCGGTGAGCACGCCGTCGCGGGTGATGCCGCCGTCGAGGAACGGGAACAGGTGCAGGTTGATGCCGCGACCGATCCACAATTGCTGGATGTCGGAGTAGCAGACCGTGGCGTCCTTGACCGCGTCGAAACGCACGCTGCGGCCCTGCGGGTCGAACGGCGGTGCGGCGCAGCGGGCCTTGTTCAGGTAGCCGAGCCACATGGCGAGCGCGCACGTCACGACGGCGACGAGCGCGGGCGTCCGGGAACTCGTGCGCATGTTCTTCACCCTAGGCGAATTTCGCTGGTCAAGGGCGCATCGTGTAGCCTGCATGGGTTGCTGACGCAACGACCCTCCTGTCACGGACCGTCCGTGACCGCCCATAGTCCATAGGAGGTGATGAGGTCTTATGCGTCATTACGAACTGATGGTCATTCTCGACCCCAGCCTGGACGAGCGCACTGTCGCCCCGTCGCTGGATACGTTCCTCAACGTCGTTCGCCAGGACGGCGGCAAGATCGACAAGGTCGACGTGTGGGGTAAGCGTCGTCTCGCGTACGAGATCGCCAAGCACAGCGAAGGCATCTACGCGGTGATCGACATCAGCGCTACGCCCGCCACGGTTGCGGAGCTGGATCGCCAGCTCGGCCTGAACGAGTCGGTGCTCCGCACCAAGGTTCTGCGCCACGGCAAGTGAGTCTGTCGGCGTCCGGCCGTAGGCTCGGGCGCATCAGGACTCCACACACAGCAGGAGGAACCACATGGCAGGCGACACCGTCATCACCGTCATCGGCAATCTGACGGCTGATCCCGAGCTGCGTTTCACCCCGGCGGGAGCTGCGGTCGCGAACTTCACCGTCGCGTCGACGCCCCGCATCTTCGACCGTCAGTCCAACGAGTGGAAAGACGGCGAGGCGCTGTTCCTGCGCTGCAACATCTGGCGCGAGGCGGCGGAGAACGTGGCCGAGAGCTTGACCCGGGGCTCGCGCGTGATCGTGCAGGGCCGCCTCAAGCAGCGCAGCTACGAGACGCGTGAAGGCGAGAAGCGCACTGTCGTGGAGCTCGAGGTCGACGAGATCGGCCCCTCGCTCCGCTACGCGACGGCCAAGGTCAACAAGGCCAGCCGTGGCGGTGGCGGGGGCGGCTTCGGTGGTTCCTCCGGAGGATCGGGTGGGGCTCGTGCCAGCGCGAGCACCGGCGGGGACGACCCGTGGGGCAGCGCGCCGGCGGCGGCGGGCTCCTTCGGCGGGGACGACGAACCCCCGTTCTGATCCGACCTTCGATCGGAACATTCGGAAAGTACGGAGAAAGACCATGCCTAAGGCGCCCGCGCGCGAAAAGGTTTTGAAGAAGAAGGTCTGCACCTTCTGCAAGGAAAAGAACGTGCAGATCGACTACAAGGACACGACGCTGCTGCGTAAGTACGTCAGCGATCGCGGCAAGATCCGCGCTCGCCGTGTCACGGGCAACTGCGTGCAGCACCAGCGCGACGTTGCCATCGCTGTGAAGAACTCGCGTGAGGTGGCCCTGCTTCCTTACGTCTCGACGGCTCGCTAAGGAAAGGGAGGGACACACGATGAAGCTCATTCTCACCGCTGACGTGGACAACCTCGGTGCGCCTGGCGACACCGTCGAGGTCAAGGACGGCTACGGCCGCAACTACCTGCTGCCCCGCGGCCTGGCGATCGTCGCCACCCGTGGTGCCCAGAAGCAGGTCGAGGGCATCCGCCGCGCCCAGGAGGCTCGTGCGGTGCGCGGCCTCGATCATGCCAAGGAGCTCAAGGCCGCCATCGAGGGCCTCGAGAACGTCTCCCTGGCCGTGAAGACCGCCGGGGACTCGGGCAAGCTGTTCGGCTCGGTCACCGCGGCCGACGTTGCCGGCGCCGTCAAGGCCGCCGGTGGCCCGGTCGTCGACAAGCGCATCATCGAGCTGCCCAAGGCGCACATCAAGTCGACCGGCAAGCACACGGTCGTCGTGAAGCTGCACCCGGACGTGACCGCGAAGTTCGACCTGAACGTCGTGGCTGCCTGATTCCGGCTCTCGAAGAGCCCTGCACACGGTGTGTGCAGGGCTCTTCGTCGTCTTTCCACAGGGGCTGTGGATAACCCCACAGGGGTACCGGTAGGTTTGTGATCCGCGGCACGGCATTCCGGGGCCGGGAGGGCGGAACACGCCCGGAAACACATCCGTGGCGACACGCCGAATCGATTGTTCTCCACACCTGTGAAAGTCGATTTTCGCGGTCTGAACAGCATCGATATGAAGTGTGAGATGCGTTGTCCCCAGGTTGTCCCCAAGAGGTGCACAAGGCCGTCCTCCCCTTTCCACAATTCATCCACAGTTGTGTGCACAGGCGGATTTGGACGCCGCCTTCCCAGTGCCTAACGTCGAGCGCGCGCGTCCCGGACGACGTGTCGGTGGGGCCGGGTAGAAGTGGTGTCGAGCGCCGGTGGGCAGAGTCTGTCCGCGGCGGAGGTGCCGAGAAGGGGAAGGACGGCGTCGCGTGGCTGTAGTAGACGATCGGGGCCATTCCGACTACCCGGGACCGCCCGAGGAGCCGGCCGGCGACTTCGGTCGCCAGCCCCCGCAGGACATGGTTGCGGAGCAGTCCGTGCTCGGTGGCATGCTGCTCAGCAAGGACGCCATCGCCGACGTGCTCGAAGTGCTGCGGCCCGGCGACTTCTATCGTCCCGCCCATCAGGCCGTCTACGACGCCGTCCTCGACCTCTACAGCCGCGGTGAGCCCGCCGACCCCGTCACGGTGTCCGCGGAACTCGACCGGCGCGGCGAGCTGCGCCGCATCGGCGGCGCCGCCTACCTGGTGACGCTGACCCAGACCGTGCCCACCGCTGCGAACGCGAGCTACTACGCCGAGATCGTCGCCGAGAAGGCCATCCTGCGCCGCCTCGTCGAGGCCGGAACGCGCATCGTCCAGTACGGCTACGCCGGCTCCGAGGGCCAGGACGTCGCCGAGGTCGTCGACCGGGCCCAGGCCGAGATCTTCGAGGTCTCCGAGCGCCGCACGTCCGAGGACTTCGTCCCGCTCGAAGAGCTGCTGCAGCCCACCATGGACGAGATCGACTCGATTGCCAGCCGCGGCGGCATCTCCCTCGGTGTGCCCACCGGATTCGCCGAGCTCGACGAGGTCACCAACGGCCTCCATCCGGGGCAGATGATCATCGTCGCCGCCCGTCCGGGCGTCGGCAAGGCGCTGGCCCTCGACACTCCCCTGCCCACCCCCGGCGGTTGGACGACCATGGGCGAGGTCGCCGTCGGCGACGAACTCCTCGACGCCCACGGCCGCCCCACCCGGGTGCTGGCCGCCACCGAGGTGCTGCACGACCGGCCGTGCTTCGAGGTGGAGTTCTCCGACGGCACGGTCCTCGTCGCCGACGAACAACACCAGTGGGTCACCTCCGACGGCGGCCCGTCGCGCGTGCGCACCACCGGCGAGATCGCCGCGTCGCTCGCGGACGGTCACGTCGTCGGCAACGTCGCCGCGCTGCAGCTGCCCGTCGCCGATCTGCCCGTCGCCCCGTTCACCCTCGGCGCCTGGCTCGGCGGCCCCTCCGCCGATCCCCACGTGCACATGCGGGTGCAGGGCGAGGGCGGGTTCGCCGAGGAACTCATGACGCTCGGCGCCCGCATCCCCGGCGCCTACCAGCGGGCGTCGGAACGGCAGCGGCGCGAGCTGCTCGCCGGCCTGCTCGACGCCGGCGGCCACGTCGGCGACGACGGCACCGTCCGCTTCGAATCCGACTGCGCACGTCTGCGCGGCGACGTCGCCGAGCTCCTGGCCGGCCTCGGCTACGCCTGCACCACCACCGGATCCGCGGTGCGCTTCGCCACCGACGACGACGTGTTCGTCCTCCCCAGCAAGGCCAAGGCGCACAAGGAGACCCGCAGAGCGGTGCCGCGGGAACGCCGCATCGTCGCCGTCCGCCCCGTCGAGTCCGTGCCGGTGCGGTGCGTCGAGGTCGACGGCGAGCACCTGTACCTCGCCGGCCGGTCCATGATCCCCACCCACAACTCCACGCTCGGCATGGACTTCCTGCGGTCCTGCTCCGTCAAGCACGGCATGGCCTCCGTCATGTTCTCCCTCGAGATGGGCAAGACCGAGATCGTCATGCGGCTGCTCTCGGCCGAAGCGAAGATCAAGCTCGGAGACATGCGCTCGGGCCGCATGACCGACGACGACTGGACGCGCCTCGCCCGGCGGATGAGCGAGATCAGCGAAGCGCCGCTGTACATCGACGACTCCCCCAACCTGACGATGATGGAGATCCGCGCAAAGGCGCGGCGGCTCAAGCAGAAACACGACATCCGGCTGATCGTCGTCGACTACCTGCAGCTGATGACCTCCGGTAAGAAGGTCGAGTCCCGCCAGCAGGAGGTCTCCGAATTCTCCCGTAGCCTCAAGCTTCTCGCGAAGGAGCTCGAGGTCCCGGTGGTGGCGATCTGTCAGCTCAACCGTGGCCCCGAGCAGCGCACCGACAAGAAGCCCATGGTCTCCGACCTTCGCGAATCAGGTTGCCTCACTGCGAGCACCCGCGTCCTGCGCGCAGACAACGGGCGCGAGGTCACCCTCGGCGAGCTGCTGGCCAGTGGGGAACAGCCCGTCGTCTGGTCACTGGACGAGCGCATGCGCATGGTCGCCCGCCCGATGACCAAGGTGTTCCCGAGCGGACGCAAGGAAGTGTTCCGGCTGACGCTCGACTCCGGGCGCCAGGTCGAGGCCACCGCGAACCATCCCTTCCTCACCGTGGACGGGTGGATTCCCCTCGGCGAGCTGACGGCCGGGGAGCGCGTGGCAGTGCCCCGCGCGGTTCCTGCCCCCCTCGAGACGCACGCCGTCTCGGAGGACGACGTCGTCGCGCTGGCCGAGCGCACGGTCGCCGATAGCTCTGTTCCGCCACAGGCGTTCTCGCTGCCGAAGGAACAGATCGCCGCGCTCGTGTGCCACGCCTGGGAGGGCAACGGGATCGTCGCGTGGGACGCGGTCGAAGGACGAGCCGCTGTCCGGTATCCGTCCGCAGACCGGCGCCTCGCCGACGACCTGGCCCGCCTTCTCCTGCGAATCGGTGTCTTCGCTCGGATCGCCGCAGCCGGAACAGGCTCGGGCTGGGATGTTGTCGTCACCGGTCCGGAGAACCAGGCAGTCTTCCTGCACGACGTGGGTGCACACGGCACCGCGGCACAGTGGGTGCTCGCTCAGCTCGGGCCGAAGCTCGTACGCCACGACGCCGACACCGTGACACCCGACGTCGAGGCGACGCTGGGCCGGCTCCTCGCTGTCGAGGAGCTCGCCCCCCGTGAGCTGGTCGCGGCCGCCGCCTCGCGGTCCGCAGGGGGTTCGCGATCGAGTCTGGCGCAGGTGGCGGGCGTCCTCGACACCGCCGACATCGAAATGCTCGCCACCAACAATGTGTACTGGGACGAGATCGTGTCCGTCACCAGCATCGGTGAGCAGGACGTGTTCGATGGGACCGTCCCGGGCACACACAACTTCGTTGCCGACGGCATCTCGGTGCACAACAGCCTCGAGCAGGACGCCGACATGGTGATCCTGCTGCACCGGCCCGACGCCTTCGAACGTGACGACCCGCGCGGCGGCGAGGCGGACCTGATCCTGGGCAAGCACCGCAACGGTCCGACCGCCACCATCACCGTCGCGCACCAGCTGCACCTGTCGCGGTTCGTTGACATGGCGCGGGGTTGAGATCACCACTCGTGTAGGTTCCGGATCCAGTTGGCCATTTCCGGGCCTATCCGTCCCACACTTGTCATAAATCCGGCCTAATCTTGCAACGGCACTTATCGTATGTGTCCGCGGCTTCGGTAATGGCAGGTGCGGGCCTGGTGTTGTCGAAGTCTGCGACAGCGCGACCAGGACAATGCGTGCTCGTCGGGGTGGGCGTGTCGCAGGATCAGATACACGAGTAGGCGGACGGTAGCGAGATCCGTGATTTCTGGGACCATCCTAGGGTGTCGACCGAGCGTCACAGCGGCCCGAGATGTGGCGCCGAGCAGAGGTTGGTCGGGTGCGTCCCGTCGTGGGGGACGGTCTACCCGTCCGCGACCTGACGTTGCATGCCGAAGCTGGCGGCGAAAGCGGCGAGGTCGGGCTTCACGGAGTTCATGTACTCGTACTGCATCAGGATGTGTTCGGCCGCTGATTGGCTGCGGGCTCGCACGAGCATGTGCTTGAGTGCCTGCACCGCGGCCGGGTCGCCGGCAGCGATCCGTATGCACAATGCCTCGGTGGTGGCGCGCAGGTCGGCGTCCGGGACCACCTGGGTCACGAGTCCGAGCTCGAGTGCGTGGGCAGCGTCGACGAGGTCGCCGGTGAACAACAGCTGGGCCGCCCGGTCGTGGCCGACCAGGCGCGGCAGCAGCCACGTCGCGGCGCCGGTGTCGGTGGTGCTGCCGATCTGGGCGTACGGGAAGCCCAGCCGCGCCGAGGTGCCGGCGATGCGGATGTCGGCCTGCAGGGCCAATTCGGCGCCGAAGCCGACCGCCGCGCCGTTGACCATGGCGACCACCGGCTGGCGGGTGGAGGCCAGGCTCCAGCCGGTGAGTGAGTTGGTGAACGCCCGCCCTGCCGGCAGGTATGTCTCCACGGAGAGCATGTCCTCGTCGGTCAGGTCAGCCCCCGAGCAGAACCCGCGCCCGGCCCCGGTCACCACGATCACCCGGACATCGTCGCGACCGCTCAGCGTCGTGGCGGCATCGTTGATCTCCTGAATCCGGGCCGGGGTCACCGGGTTCAACCGGGTCGGGTCGTCCAGGGTCATCCACGCGACCCCGGCCTCCACGCCGACCTGCACGAACGGCTGCCTCACGCGGCCGGCTCCTCCCGCTTTGCCAGGTCCCGCTTGCGGATTTTGCCCGTGGAGGTCATCGGCAGGCTGTCCACCACCTCGATGATGCGGGGGTACTTGTAGGAGGCGAACTGCTCCTTGCACCAGGCGCGCAAGGTGTCGGGGTCGAGGGTGGAGTCGGGCGTGGGGATCACGAACGCCTTGATTTCCTCGCCGTGTTCTTCGTGGGGAACTCCGATCACCGCCGCCAGCGACACCTCCGGGTGTGTCAACAGCACCTCTTCGATCTCGCGGGGGTAGACGTTGTAGCCGCCGCGGATGATGAGGTCCTTGGCGCGGTCGACGATGTAGTACCAGCCGTCCTCGTCACGGCGGGCCAGGTCACCGGTGCGGAACCAGCCGTCGCGCACGACCTCGGCCGTCGCCTCCGGTCGCCGGTAGTAGCCCTTCATGATGTTGTGCCCGCGCACCGCAATCTCGCCGACCACGTCGGCGCCCTCGAGGGTGTTCCACTCCGGGTCGACCAGCCGAACCTCGACCCCCCAGATCGGGAGGCCCACGGAGCCGAGCCGCGGCGGAGCGTCGGTGGGCTCGGACAGCACCATGGGGGAGGCCTCGGAGAGGCCGTAGCCCTCGTGGACGCTCACCCCGAACCGTTCCTCCACCCGGGTCAGGATCTCCACCGGCATCGGGGAGCCGCCGGAGAGTGCCAGCCGCAGTTTGTCGGCGATGGCCCGGACGTCGGTGTCGGGACCGATCGCGTTCAGCAGGCTCCAGTACATGGTGGGTACGCCGGCGAAGAACGAGATCGCCTCGCCCTCCATCAGGGCCAGGGCCTGGCCGGCGTCGAACCGGGGGAGCATCACCAGTGTGGCGGCCGTGGCGAATCCGGCGTTCATGAGCATGGTCTGGCCGAATGCGTGGAACAGCGGCAGCGCCACCAGGGCTCGGTCGTGTAGTTCGGTGCTGGAGCCACACAGCCGCACCGCGGCCAGGGCGTTGAGGACCATGTTGGCGTGGGTCAGCTCCGCACCCTTGGGCTGACCCGTCGTGCCCGAGGAGTACAGGACCACCGCCGTGTCGGTGGGAGAGGTGGCCACCGCAGTGAAGGTCCGCGGCTGCTCCTGCGCTGCCAGGGCCAGGGACTCGGCCCCGGGAACGGTCGAGGGTGTCCGAGGTTCGGTGGTGATGGCCAGGAAGGTCTCGCACCCGGGAGTGGCCAGGAATGCCTCGTGGCCGATCGTGCCGGTGGGCATCTCCGGCGTGCCGTCGAAGCAGAGGAACGCGCGGGCCTCGGCGTCGGCCAGGTGGTAGGCGACCTCACGCGGGCGCAGCAGCACGTTGAGCGGCACGACGGTGGCCCCGGCCTTGAGAATTCCGTAGTAAGCGATCGGGAACCAGGGCAGGTTCGGGCAGGAGAGCGCCACCTTGTCCCCGGGTGAGACGCCCCGGGAGACCAGAAGGTTGGCGACCTGGTTGCTCAGCTGGTCGACTTCGGCGTAGGTGAGTCGGGTCTCGCCCATCACCACCGCGTCGCGGGTGGGGTGGCTGCGAGCACTGTGCTCGAGGAGCATGGAGAGGTTGAGCATCAGCGGAACACACCTTCCGTCGGCGTCGGCTTGCGCAGTTGGGTGAGCGACTCGTGAAGCACCGCGATCGTCCGGCAAGCGGAGTCGAGCACCCTCACCGTGTAGACGCTGGTGCGTCCCTGCTGCGACACCGGGCCCTCGCACACTGCGCGCAACGTGTCCCCGGCCCTCCCCGGGGCCAGGTAGGTCATGGTCGCGGAGGCGGTCACGTGGCTGCCGTCGCGCCGGGAGTTGGCTGCCAGCCCGACGGCCGAGTCGGCCAGGAAGTACGCGACACCGCCGTGGGCGACGCCGACTCCGTTCGTGTCGTGGGCAGCCACGGGCATGGTCACCTCCAGCTCGTCCTCGGTGACCCGGACGAGTTCGATGCCGCGGCTACGCGAGGCGCTGTCGGCCTCCAGTAGCAGTCGGGCAGCTTCCCAGCGGGACGAATCCTCTGTTTCTGACATCCTGAGCGTCCCTCTTTCGTTGTACTTGTTTAATCAAATTTAAATTAGGGATGATTGGTGGTCAAGGCTTCAAGGTGGTTTCGGTCACTGTGTGAGCCGTTGCTTAACGTAGGATCAAGCCATGGCAACTGCTTCCCGCGTCGGTCCAGGCTCGAGCGATGGGTCCGTACAGGGCGCCGGAACTCGGGAGAGAATCCTCGACGCCACCGCTCGCGTGCTCAGTGAGCGCGGGTACGCCGGAACCAAGCTCTCCGCCATCGCGGAGTACGCGGAGATCCAGGCGCCCGCGATCTACCACTACTTCAACAACCGCGAGTCGTTGATCGAAGAGACGATGTGGACGGGCCTGGCCCGTCTCAACGTCGTCATGCGTGAGTCGATCGATGCGATGCCGGCTGAGCTGAACGCCCTGGAGCGCCTGCTTGGCGCCGTCGAGATCCACCTGCGGTACATGTTCTCGACCAGCGACTACGCGGTGGCGTACATCCGTAACACCGCTCAACTGCCGCCCGCGATCCGCGAGCGCCAGGCCCAGGAGGAGTCGCGCCTCGCCCTGGTCTGGCGGGACCTGTTCCAAGCCGCCGACGAGGCGGGATTCCTGCGTCGCGACCTCGACCTCACGATCATGCGGCTCAACGTGGTCAACAGCCTCAACATCACCGCCGAGTGGTGGACACCCCGTCTGGGCACCCTCGGGGAGCTTGTCTCCACCACCCAGGAGATGGTGCGCTCGTCGGTGACGCCGCGCTGACGCGTCCGGCGCCCCTATAACGGCCGAGCCGCCCCGGGTCGTGGTTCCCCGGGGCGGCTCGGTGGCGTGTCGGTGCTACTTCACCGTCAACGTGGTGCCGTAGAGCAGACGCTGCTCCTCCATGGCATTGCTCGGGACCACGAACTCCGAGGAATCCATGACCGTGTCCCAGTTGGCCGCCAGGTCTTCGGGCGTCAGATCGTTGTTGCGGTACCCGGTGGTGGTGGCGATGAACGTGCGCATCACCCGGCCCGCTCCCGCGGTGATGACCTCACCGTTCACCGGGCACTCCTCGCTGGCCAGCAGGGCGACAACAGGGGAGACCAGTTCGGGCCGGGTGAGGTCCGCGACGCTCCCGTCCAGGAGGTGGTCGGTCATCGGTGTGAAGGCCATCGGTGCGAGGGCGTTGGCCTTGATTCCCTTGGGGCCGCCTTCGACTGCCAGTGTGCGGGTGAAGCCCACCAGTGCGGCCTTGGCGGCCGAGTAGTTGGCCTGGCCGAAGTTGCCGAAGAGCCCGGCGCCGGAGCTGGTGTTGACGATCCGACCGTAGCCGCGCTCGCGCATGTGCCGGAAGGCGGGCTGGGTAACGTTGAAGGCGCCCCTCACATGGACGGCCAGGACGAGATCGACCATCTCCTCGGTCATCGAGTGGAAGCTCTTGTCGCGGATGACGCCGGCGTTGTTGACCACGATGTCGATCGAGCCGAACTCATCGATGGCGCGCTCCACCATCGCCCGGCCGCCCTCACTGGTCGAGACGTCGTGGGCGTCGGCGATCGCCGTGCCACCGGCACTGCGGATCTGCTCCACGACGCTGTCGGCCTGGTTCAGGTCGTTGACCACCACTCTGGCGCCGCGCGAGGCGAGCAGTCGGGCGTGGGAGGCGCCGAGGCCGCCGCCTGCTCCGGTGACCAGGGCGACGCGGCCGTGCAGGTCGAGCTGTTCCATGTCTGTTCCTATCTCTTCGAGCGCAGCGCTCAGTGCTGTGCGGTGGTCGTGGGGATGTCGCGGAAGGCCACGGTGCGCGACGGGTCGGACTCGCGGGGGAGTCCGAGGGCACGTTCGGCGATGATGTTGCGCTGGATCTCGTCGGTGCCTCCGTAAATCGCGGGGGCAGGGGTGTAGAGCAGCAGCTCCCGCGCCCAGGTCTCATCCGCACTCTGCGGCGCCCGGGCGGTCGACGGTCCGAGGATTCGCACTGCCAGGTCGCGGGCCAGCCGCAGGGCCGCATTGGAGTGGAGCTTGCCGATGTTGGGTTCGGCGCCGGTCACGTCGAGGCCGACCTTGGCCCGGCGCATGCTCTCCACTCGGATCTGCGACATGTGGGCCAGTCGCACCAGATCGCGGCGCACGCCGACGTCGTCGGCGCCGCGGTCCTCGGCCAACCGGAGCAGGGTTGCGACCGACTCGTCGGTGACCACACCGAGTGAGTGGGGGTCGAAGGCCTCCACGAACTCGGCGGCGGGTCGCTCCAGGTGACCGGCGATCTCGCCGGGCATCGCCGGGGTCATGGTCGGCGACGCGGCGATGCTCGAGCGTTCGACGGAGAGGGTGAGGTTGGCCAGCTTCCAACCGTCTCCCAGCTTCCCGAGCCGGTACTCGTCCGGCACCACGGCGCCGTCCAGGAAGACATCGTTGAACATCGAGTGGCCGTTCATTTCCCGGATCGGCCGGATCTCGACGCCCTCCTGGCGCATCGGGAACAGGAAGTACGTGATGCCCTGGTGCTTGGGGACATCGGCGTCGGTGCGGGCCAGCAGGATCGCGAAGTCTGCCAGGTGGGCGTTGGACGTCCAGGTCTTCTGGCCGGTGATGCGCCAGACGTCGCCGTCGCGGACCGCCTTGGTGCGCAGGCCGGCCAGGTCGGAGCCCGCACCCGGCTCGGAGAAGAGCTGGCACCAGGCTTCGGTGCCGTCGAGGATCCCGGGCAGGAACCGCGCCTTCTGCTCGGCGGTGCCGGCTGCGGCGATGGTGGGTGCGGCGAGGGCGCGACCGATGCCGCCGGGGCCCAGGGTCACACCGGCGCTCGTCATGGTCTCGGCCAGGACGCCCTCGTCCGCCGAGGTCCAGCCGCGGCCGCCCAGCTCCTCGGGCAGCGACGGAAGGTTGAGACGTTCCGCGGCCATCCGCTGCCACCACTCGCGGACGGTCAGGCCCGGCTCCCACTGGCGGTCGATGAAGTCCTGGACCTCGGCCGCGACGTCGGCGCCGGAGCTCGTAGCGGTGTCGTCCTCCTGCTCCGGAGCGGAGGAGGTGAGGCTTTCGGCAAGCGACGCCCAGGCACGGTCACGGGCTCCGTCGCCGGCACCCAGCAGCCCGCGGGCGGCGTGGATGCGCCGGTAGTAGAGGTGGGCGTCGTGCTCCCACGTGTAGCCCATGCCGCCGTGCAGCTGGATCATCTCGTCCACCAGATGGGTGGTCTTCTCCACTGCCCAGGTCAGGGCCAGATCCGCCGAGTGGGAGGCATCAGCGCTCTCGGTGATGATCGCGTCGATGGCGCGGGAGACAGCAGAGGCGGTCGTCTCCACCTCCACCATCATGTCGGCCAGGCGGTGCTTGATCGCCTGGTAGCTGCCGATCAGGCGTCCGAACTGGCTGCGCTCCATGCTCTGGGCGACAGTCTGTTCGAGGGCGGCGCGCGCGGTGCCCAGCAGGATGGCGGCCAGACCGGTGCGGGCCACTGCCAGGGCGTGGGTCAGGTGCTCCTCGGTGGCGCCGGGCAACAGCGTGGCGGGGGACGACGTCAGCGTGACGCGGGCACGGGGGAGTGAGGGGTCGAGGTCGGAGGTATCGATGACCTCCACGCCGGGGGCGTTCGCGGTGAGCAGGGCGAGCGCGGGGCCGTCGGGTAGCGGGACCTCGACCACGAACAAGTCGGCGCCCAACCCGTCGGGCACGCCGTCGACCTCCCCGGCGAGCTCCACACCGTCGGCCGTGGCGGTCGCGGTCAGCGACAGAGGGCCGTCCCAGGACGTCACCACTGTGGCGCGCCGCTGCCCCGATGCGACGGATTCCAGCAGGTCGGTCCCTGCTCCGGCCGCTGCCAGAAGTTCCGCAGCCACCGTGTGCGAGAGGAACGGGAGCGGGGCGAGGCTGCGTCCGAGCTCTTCCAGGACGACGCCCGCCTCGGACAGGGTGGCCCCGGCGCCGCCGGCGGCTTCGGGTAGCACGAGACCGGCCAGGCCGAGTTCCTCGGCGAAGCGCTTCCACACCAGTGCAACGTCGGGGCGCACCCCGTCGAGACCTGCGCGCAATTGGTCCCGGGACCACGTGGCTGCCAGGAAGTCGCGCACCACCGTGCGCAGCTCGGAGCGTTCGGATGCCGAGTCGTGTGTCATAGCCGACCTTTCGTGGATGATTTAATCTAGTTTAAGCACATCGGGACAGATCACGGCTAGAACTCGGTTAAGTCGATGGTGTGTCTAATCAGAATTAATCGCCGACGAGGGTTGGCATCACGAGAGGAATGTTCATGGCAGAGGCATACATAGTGGACGCGGTGCGGACCCCGGTCGGTCGACGCAAAGGTGGATTGAGCCAGGTCCATCCGGCCGACATGGCAGCGCACGTGATCGGCGGTCTCGTGGAGCGCACCGGGATCGACCCCGCGGCGGTGGACGACGTCATATTCGGGTGCCTGGACCAGGTCGGCTCGCAGGCGGGCAATATCGCTCGGACCGCGGCACTGGCCGCGGGACTCCCGGAGTCCGTGCCCGGGGTGACCATCGACCGTCAGTGCGGGTCGAGCCAGCAGGCCGTGCACTTCGCCGCCCAGGCGGTGATGAGTGGAAGCCAGGACCTGGTGGTGGCCGGTGGGGTGCAGAAGATGAGCCAGTACCCGATCCTCTGCAGCTACCCGGCCGGCGCCGCGTACGGCCCCTCGGACCCGTACACCGGCTCCACCGGCTGGGCCGAACGGTACGGAGACGCGGAGATCTCGCAGTTCCTGGCCGCAGACCTGATCGCCGAACAGTGGGGGCTGGAGCGCGAGGAGCTCGATGCGTTCGCGATGCAGAGCCACCAGCGCGCCGCAGCGGCGACCCGCGAGGGTCGGTTCGACGCCGAGATCCTGCCGTACCAGGGAGTCGCTGCCGACGAGGGGATCCGGGCGGAATCGACGCTCGAGGCCCTTGCCGCGCTCGAGCCGATCCGCGAGGGCGGGCGGGTGACACCGGGCGCTTCCAGCCAGATCTCGGACGCGGCCTCGGCCCTCCTCGTGGCCTCCGGTGATGCGGTGCGGACCCACGGACTCACCCCGCGGGCCCGGGTGCACCACATGACCGTGCTGGGAGCCGATGCGTTGATGCTTCTCACGGCCCCCATCCCGGCTACCCGCCGTGCCCTCGACAGGAGCGGGCTGACGGTGGCCGACATCGACCTGTTCGAGTGCAACGAGGCGTTCGCGCCCGTGGTGATGGCCTGGACCAAGGAACTGGGAATCGACCCCGAGCGGGTCAACGTCAACGGTGGCGCGATCGCCCTGGGGCACCCCACCGGAGCCTCGGGAGGACGGATCATGGCCACTCTGCTCAACGAGATGGAGCGCACCGGTGCCCGGTACGGGCTGCAGACCATGTGTGAGGGTGGCGGATTGGCCAACGTGACCATCCTGGAACGCCTGGGCTGAACCCACGACCCGGCCGGCGGCGGCAACTGACGAGGCCCCCGACCGTGTCTCCCCACCCATCGAGGGGGAGCACGGTCGGGGGCCTCGTCGTCACCCGGTAGAGGTCAGTTCTTCTCCACGCGAGTCAGAACCTGCGTGTAGCAGACGCCTCCGACGCCGACCAGCTGGGTGAGACCGACGCGGTCGTCGGCGACACGGAAGCGGCGGAGGGTCTCGTGGACCTGGGCGAGTCCGGTACCGCCGCTCGCGTGTCCGCGGGCGATGAGCCCGCCGTCGGTGGACACCTCGGCCACACCGAGCGATGCCTTGGACCCGGGACCGAAACCGCCCCGCTCGAGCAATTCCTCGGTCTCACCGGGGACGCTGAGACCGATCTGTTCGCAGTACTCGATCTCCTCGATCGCGAAGGCGTCGTGCACCTGGACGACGTCGAGGTCCCGGGCGCCGACTCCCGCGGTGTCCAGCGCCGCACGGGCGCCGACGCCCGTCAGCGTGGCGGAACCGACGATCGCGCCCTCGAGGATCAGGTTGTCCTCGTAGACCTCGGTGTTGCAGATCGACGCGGCGATCTTCGCAACCTGCGGGTTGCCGCCTTCGGCCCGGGCCATAGCCTCGGCCGACATGAGCACCGCGGCTCCGGCGCCGTCCCCCCATGGGGTGCACATCATCGAGGTGATGGGAGCGGCGATCATCCGCGACGACAGCACCTTCTCGACGGTCACCGGCTCGCTCGGCTGGCGCAGGGCCAGCGGGTTGGCGGCCGCGTAGTTCCAGTTCTTGGCGGCTACCAGCGCCAGGTGGCGTTCGGTGGTCCCGACGTCGAGGGCCCGACGGTTGGCCCACATCGAGAACAGGCTCACCGGTGGGGCGAAACCCTGTGCGGCGATGGCAGTTTCGGCCGAGCCCGCCGTCTCCGGCACGTCGTAGCCGAGCACCAGGACCACGTCGTGGAGGCCGGAGGCGACGGCCAGCCAGCCCTCGTGGAGAGCCGAGAGCCCACTGGCCGAGGCGTTGGTGACATGGTGCACGGGGATGCCGGTGATGCCCAGCTCGCGAGCCAGGTAGACCGCTCGCGGGCTGTCCGGCAGGGCCGAGCCACCGTAGACCGCCTGCACGGCGCTGTATTCCACCCCGGCATCTCGCAGGGCTTCGGTCCCGGCCTCGCGGCCGAGCTTGCGGCCGCTGCCGGGTTCGTACTTCCTGAAGGGGGTCAGGCCGGTGCCTGCCACGTAGACGTCACGCACGTTCGAATCTCCATCCGTTCTCGTCACCGGTCAGCCGGTAGGCCGCGCCGATCTCGGGCACGCCGGGTGCCAACTCCGTCTGCAGCCGCACACCGTCGGCCAGGTCGACCAGCCCGTAGGTGACGTCGCCGACCACGGCGAAGGAGTGCAGGTTGCCGGTGCGGGGCAGCGCGACCGGGGTCAGCGGGCGCAGGGAGCCGTCCGCTGCCAGGGCGCGTGCGGGGAAGAACACCTGGCCGGTGACGTCGTCGCGCGAGCCGGTCAGGTGGAAGGGTTCGGTGGTGGTCACGGGCGCTCCACGATTCGATAGGTGAGACGGGCACGCTCCGCGCCCGTGGTGTCGTGCACGACCAGATGTGCGTCGGCCATCGTCATCACGCCGGAGCGACCCTCGACGGTGCGCCGGCCCGAATGACCCTCGGTCACGAGCAGTTCGTCGCCGACCCGCAGTGGCGCGCCGGTGAAGGTCAGGGTGCTGCTGCCGTGCACGACCCGGGTGAAGTCGAAGTCCAGTCGCTGCACGAAGTCCCGAGAGCTGGGAGACCAGCGCATCGCGGTGGCCAGGAACGCCGGGTGGATCGGGGCCCCGGCGGCGGTCGACAGCGGCGAGTCGACCGCTTCGCCGAAGAAGCGGGCGTGACCCTCTTCCACGGGCCAGCGGAAAGGCTCGCCGAGGGGGGTGAAGTCCGCGGGAAGCGGTTCGGCGGCGACTGGCCCGGAGCCGGTCACCAGTCGGCCGTCCACGACCGGGCCCGCCGCTCCGACTACCCGGGCCGCGGTGCTGCGGGTGCCGTCGGCCTCGTCCACGGCCGGGTCGAACTCCGCGCTGAGCAGTTCACCGGCCAGGACGGGGGCGAGGAACCGGACCTCGAGCCGTCGCAGGTCCTGGACGTCGTGGTCGGCGAGGAACTCGCTCACCAGCAGGGCCGTGGTCAGCGAGCCGACCACGACGGGGCGGTCGAACCCGGCAGCGCGCGCAAACTCCGGGTCGTAGTGCAACGCGTTGAAGTCCCCGCTGGACCCGGCGTAGCGGACCAGTCGTTCGACGGTGATGGGGGTCCCGAAACCGGGCCGGACCGTCTCCGCCGCCGTGCTCATGCCTGCTCCGAGGGGAGGAAGGCTCGCAGCTCGGGGGTGAGCTTCACGATCCGATCGGCGCTGTCGTCCAGCTCCTGCCAGGTCCAGCGGTGGCCGGCCCGGAGCTCGGCGACCTGCGGCCACACCTCGAAGAACTGGATCCGGTCGCCCTCCACGCCATAGACGGACCCAGAGGGTGCCGGGCAACCTTCGGCGCCGAGCCAGAGCACGAACGGGGCGACGTTGCCGGCGTCCCAGTAGTCGAACTCGCCCTCTGCCACAGCGCGGCCGACGTTCTCGGCCGCGTCCGGGGTGCTCAGGGTCAGACGGGTGCGGGCACTGGGGGCGACGGCGTAGCTGCGTACTCCCAGACGCTCGTTCATCTCCCTGTGGGCGACCAGGGCGAAGGTGGCCAGACCACCTTTGGCGGCACCGTAGTTGGCCTGGCCCGGGATGCCGAGCAAGCCCGACATACTGGTGGTGGAAACCAGCACCCGATCGCGGACGATGCCCTGCTTGGCCTGCTCGCGCCAGAATCCGGCCACGGCGTGGGTGGTGGACCAGTGGCCGCGCAGGTGGACCTTGATGACCGCGTCCCACTGGTTCTCGTCCATGGTCACCAGCATCTTGTCGCGCAGAATGCCGGCGTTGTTGATGAGCACGTGGACGTCGCCGAAGGCCTCGAGGGCCGTGGCGAGCAGTCCACGCCCGCCCTCGGCCTCGGAGATGTCGTCGGTGTTGGCGACGGCGGTGCCGCCCAGGGCTTCGATCTCGGCGACCACGCCGGCGGCGGCGCTGGTGCTGGTGCCGTCACCGCCGAGGCTGGTGCCCAGGTCGTTGACGACGACCTTGGCTCCGTTGGCGGCGGCGAACAGGGCGTACTCGCGGCCGAGGCCGGAGCCGGCGCCGGTGACGACGACGACCCGGTCGGCAAGACGGTCTGTGGTGGGCACGACGGTTTCCTCTCTGGTGGAGTGCAGGGGGTTCAGCGGCGGGGCGCGGGGCAGGGGGTCACCGTGCCGGTGACCTCGCCGAGACTGATGGGTTCGCCCGGACCGCTGGTGGTGGCGGTGATGGTGACGGTGTCGCCGTCCTCGATGAAGGTGCGCTGCTGGCCGTCGGCCAGGGTGACCAGCTGGGTGCCGTTCCAGGTGAGCTCGATGAACGAACCGGCCTGGTCGTAGACCGGACCCGAGACGGCGCCGGAGGCGAAGAGGTCACCGGTGTGGGGCGGGGCCCCGTTGCTGGTCATGTGGGCGAACATCTGGGCCGGGGACCAGTACATGTCCCGGTACCGGGGCCTGGTGACCGGCACGCCGTTCCACTCGACCACGAAGTCGATATCGAGCCCCCAGTCCTGGCTGCCCTGCAGGTGCGGGAGCGGCGTGGGCACCTGCTCGGGGGTGGGGATGCGCGCGGCACGCAGGGCCTCCAGGGGCACCACCCACGGGGAGATCGAGGTGGCGAAGCTCTTACCGATCTTGGGCTCCGCCGGTACGTGCTCCCAGACTTGGAGGTCGCGCGCAGACCAGTCGTTGATCAGCACCACTCCGAACACGTGGTGTTCCAGCTCATCGGGGCTGACGGGCTGGCCGTGGTCGCTCCCGACACCGACGACGAAGCCCAGTTCGACCTCGATGTCGAGCAGCTGTGAGGGGCCGTGGCTGGGAGCCTCGCTGCCGACGGGCTTGCGCCGCACCAGAGGCCGGGGGATGTCGGTGCCCGACGCCACGACAGTCTCCGCGCGGCAGTGGTAGCTGACCGGCACGTGCTTCCAGTGGGGCAGCAGGGGCTCACCATCGGGTCGGAGGAGTCGGCCGAGGTTCGAGGCGTGGTGCTCGGAGGCGTAGAAGTCGACGTAGTCGCCCACTTGGAACGGCATGAGCAGCGACACCTCGGTCAGCGGGAAGGTGGCTTCGGTGTGGGTGCCACGCTCGACGGCGTCACGCAGGGACGCGCGGACCTCCGCCCACCGCTCCGGGCCCTGGGCCATGAACGGATTGAGCGAGTCGGTCACGAAGGAGGGGTCCGCCAGGGCGGCCGCCACGTCGATCACATCGTCGTGTAGGCGTACCCCCACCCGGGCCTCACCGGTGCCGGGCCGGAAGATGCAGTAGGGGAGGTTATGAGACCCGAAGCCGGGCGGGGCCGACCCGGGTGGGAGGACCTCGGCGTCGGCGACGCGCCGGTCGGTGAATGCCTGCTCGACGGGGGCCAGGGCCACCTGGCCCGGTTCAGCGGGCACCGGACGGCTCCTTACGGTTCGCGGCCTTTTCCTCCGCCCACGAGACCTTGACCCGGTCCCGTGGCTCGGGCGGCAGGCCCAGCACCCGCTCGGCCAGCACGTTCTTCTGGATCTCCTCGGTGCCGCCACCGATCAGCAGGCCCACGGCGCCGAGCACGTACTCGTTCCAGTCACGGTCGCGCAGCACCTCGGGACCGAGGAGACGGCTCACGAAGTCGGCAACTCCGAGTGCTGCGCGGCCGGTCAGGAGTTTGTTGACAGACCCCTCCGGTCCGGGCTCGTTCCCGCTCCGCACGGTCTCGAACATTTGGGCCGACAATGCGTGCAGGGCCCGCTCGATCGAGTACAGCTCCACGAGCTGAACGCCCTGGGCCTCGGTCAGATCAGCAGCGCGCTCCTGTGCCTCGCGGAACATCCTCTGGAACGGGACGCCGTCACCGGTGAGAGCGAGCCGTTCGTTCATCAGGGTGGTGATCGCGACCCGCCATCCGTTGCCGACCTCCCCGAGGACGGCCTCGTCGGGGAGGAACACGTCGTCGAAAAACGTCTCGCAGAAGAGTGCCGACCCCGAGTTCTGGACGATCGGACGGACGGTGACCCCGGGCGTGTCCATGGGGACCACGAAGACGGTGAGGCCTTGGTGCTTCGGGACATTCGGGTCGGTGCGGGCCACCAGCAGACCGAGGTCGGCGTTGTCGGCCCCGGAGTTCCAGACCTTCTGTCCGTCGATGCGCCAGCCACCCTCGGCCCGGGTCGCCCGGGTCGAGGCCATGGCCAGGTCCGAGCCGGCCCCGGGCTCGGAGAACAGCTGGCACCACAGGTGCTCGCCGTTGAGCATCCGCGGCACGTACCGCTGCTTCTGCTCATCGGTGCCCCATTGCACGACGGTCGGCAGGATCATCCCGTAGGTGATCGCGAACAGCCAGTGCGGAAGTTCGTACCGGTGCTCCTCGGCCTGGAATTGGAGGGCCTCGAACCGGGAGCGCCCCTGACCACCGAGCTCGGTGGGCACGGCGATACCGGCGAACCCGTTCTCCGACTTCAACCGCTCCCAGTCGCGGGCACGCCGCAGCTGGTCGGCGGCCTCCTCGGGCGTCAGCACCGCGAAGTGCCCGACGTGGTCGCGTGGGCCGACGAATCGCGGCGCGTGCTGGGCCAACCAGCCGGCCTCGGGGCTGCTCTCGGCGCGGTCGGTGTCGTCGCTGCGTCGGGTGGTGAGGTGGCCGGCCAGCAGGCGGACGAGTTCGTCGTCGTCGCCGAACAGGAACCGGTCGGTAGTCGCGCGTCGCACGAAGCGGTGGGCACCGAGTTCCCAGGTGAAGCCGATGGCACCGTGCAGCAGGATCCCGCGGGTGGCGATCTGGGACAGGGCCTTGCTGGCCTGCACCTTTGCGAGTGTGGCGGGAACCAGGGTGGCCTCGCTCGTGGCACTGCCGTCACCGAGCGCGGCAATGGCATTCCGCAGCAGGGCCCGGGCGTGGGTGACCTCGGTCCAGAGGTCGACGGTGGTGTGCTTGACCCCCTGGAACTGGCCGACGACCCGGCCGAACGCCCGACGTTCCTTGATGTAGGCGATGGTCTGCTCGAGCATCTCCTCGGCCGCACCGATCAGCTCGGCGGTTAGGGCGACGAGCCCCGCGGTGAGTCCGTACTGCACAGCGGCCCGGGCCGTGTCGGGTGCAGCCACGTGCCGCGCCGCAGCGGACCGGAAGTCCAGGTCGGCGAGGGGGCGGGACGGGTCGGCGGTGTCGCCGGGCGTGACCACGACTCCGCTGCCGTCCGTCTCGAGGAGGAAGAGGCCCTGGTCGGTGGGGACGAGTACCCGGGCCGCGTCGGCGCCGTTGAGTACGTCCGTCACGCTGCCGGTGAGCTCCCACCGGTCGCCGTCGCGGGTGGCGGCCACGCCGGCTCGGGAAACGTCCCAGGCAGACGTGGACACGGGCACCGCCAGAACGGTCACCTGACCCGCATCCAGTGCAGCGACGAGCTCGTCGCGGATCTCGGACTCGAGTCGGGTGGCTACGGCTGTGGCGACCACGGAGCCCGCCAGCCAGGGCACGGAGCTGAGGGTGCGGCCGGTCTGCTCCGACACGGCCGCCACGAGTGCCGGCACCGGCAGGTCGAGTGAATCGTCGGCCGCCAGCGAGGCGAAGCCGTTGTCGGCCAGGAGCTTCCATCCGGCTGCCGTGTCGGGGGCTTCCCGGAGGATCTGACCGACGCTGGTCGCGATCGTCGCGAGTTCTTCCGCGTAAGTGGTCAACGCAGTCACTTCCAATCAGTACGGGTCAGTAGAGGCGTTCGGCGGGTCGCGGGGCGACCACCGGCTTCTGGTACGGGGTGATGGGCGCCGGGTCGGTGCCTGCGGTCTTGTTCACCCAGGCGGGGTCACCGAGCAGTGCCCGCCCGAGGGCGACCAGGTCGAACTCGCCGTCGTCGAACTGGCGGGCGAGGGTGCGCAGCCGATCCTCGGGGGAGGCTCCGGCCGGGGCCTCGGCACCGAACGGTGTGTCGATGCCGACGGAGCCGACGGTGATGACCGGTTTGCCGGTGATCTTTCTGGCCCAACCGGCCAGGCCCCGTCCTCCGTGCTCGGGGAACTCGGGTTGCCAATGCCGACGTCCCGAGGCATGCAGGAGATCCACCCCGGCATCGGCGATCGGGGCCAGGATCGCCTCGAGCTCGGTCGGGGACTCGGCGATGCGGCAGGAGTACCTGTCGACCTTCCACTGCGAGAATCGGTAGCCGACGACGAACCCGGGGCGCACGGCCCCGCGCACCGCTCGGACCACCTCGACCGGGAGGGTGGTCCCGTGTCCGCGGGCCAGACCGTAGCGGTCGGTCCGGCGGTTGGTTCGCTCCCAGACGAACTGATCCAGCAGGTAGCCGTGCGCGCCGTGGATCTCGACTCCGTCGAACCCCATCCGCTCCGCGTTCTCGGCCGCACGGGCGTACGAGGCCACGATGGCGTCGATCTGCGCGGTGCTCAATTCCTCACCGAACGGCCGGCCGTCCAGGTCCAGGCCCGACGGGCTCCGGGCGGGGACGCCGGGGTGCGGCACCTGGTCGTTGCCCCGCAGGACACCTCCGTGCCACAGCTGCACGAGGATCGAGCTTCCTGCGTCGTGGACTCGGTCGACGACGTTGCTCCAGCCCGCGGCCACTTCCTCGCCCTCCAGGGTGGGGATCAGGTCGCTGAAGCCGGCGGCCGGGTCGTCGATGAAGGTGCCCTCGGTGATGATCAGCCCGGTACCCCCGGCCGCTCGGGCGGAGTAGTAGTCCGCGCTCTCCGTGGTGGGGATGCCCCCGGGCGTCTTCCGCCGGGACATCGGTGCCATGGCGAAGCGGTTGCGCAGCGTCATGTCACCGACGGTGAACGGGCTGAGCAGGCTGTCGATGAGCGGAGCTGTCGAGGTCGTCATGCGGGTCCTTCCTGCATCAGCGGGCGGCGTGGGTGGAGCTGGGGTAGCCGCCACCCCCGTGGTCGCGGTCGAGCCGGTCGTAGTCGACGGGTCCGCCGGTCCGGGGGAGCGGTGCGTCGACGAAGACGACGCTGCGGGGTTTCTTGTAGGAGGCGATCCGGCTGAGGGTGTGCCGCACCACGTCGTCCTCGGTGAGGGTGGCGCCGTCGGTGCGACGCACCACGGCCCGGATCGACTGACCCCACTTCTCGTCGGGGACACCGATGACGCCCACCTCGAGTACGCCGTCGAGGTCGCGGATGGCCCCCTCGACCTCGGCCGGGTACACGTTCTCGAGACCGGTCTTGATGAGTCGGGCCATCGGACCCAGGAACACGAGTCGGCCGTCCTCGCCGAAGGTTCCGAGGTCGCCGGTGTGCCACCAGCCGTCCCGCAGGCGTTCGGCGTTGATCTCCGGGCGATTCCAGTAACCGTGGTGGACCAGGGGACCCCGAACCAGCACCTCGCCGGTGGATCCGGGGGCCGAGGTGACTGTGCCGTCGTCCCGGCGCACGGCCAGTCGGGTGAGCGGCGCGGCCAGGCCGATGCCCAGCGGCAGCGGTCCCTCTCCGAGCAGGGCGCCGTGTGCCACGTTCCCGGAGAGCTCGGTCTGGCCGTACCCGTTCGAGGAGCGACCCCACGGGGTCTCGTCGGGGCGAACCAGATCACGCCAGACGGGCAGGTCCAGCGGGGAACGGAAGGAGGACAGGTCCGCGTCCACCTCGACGGCGTGCCGGGCGAGGTCCTCGGCCACCTGGGGCAGCACGAATCCGCTGGTGCATCGTTCTTCCTTGATCACCCGGCACATCAGCTCGACGTCCACCCGGGGGACGACGACATTGACGCCGCCGTGTTCGAGGGTGGCGACCGCGACCATCATCGTGGCGATGTGGAACAGGGGACCGCAGTCGAGGTAGGTGAAGCGGCGGTCGAGCTGCATCAGCGAGCCGAGGACGAGGCCTTGGGTGAGCAGGTTGCTGCTGGTCAGCATCGATCCGTTCGGGCGGCCGCTGAACGCTGCGGTGTACAGCACGAGGACCGGGCTCTGTGCGTCTCCGGTCGTCTCCTGCACGTGGGCCGCGGCGACTTCCGCGTCGACGGCCGACACCAGGTCTTCGTACCGGCTGTCCCCGGGAGTGTCGTCGATCCACTCGGCCCGCCCGGTCCGGGCGAGCACGTCGCGGTCGACCCCGTCGATGCCCTGCCACACGACGACCGACGGGTCGAGGTCGGTGAGCGTCGAGGCGAGTTCGTCGGTGGTGAGCCTCCAGTTGAGCGGCGCCAGCATCGCCCCCAGCCGCGAGGCGGCCAGCAGGAGCTCGAAGATGTGGTGACAGTTCTGGCCGAGCCACACGACCCGGTCGCCGGTGCGCACACCGCGCGCCGCGAGAACGGCTGCGATACGGGCCGAGCGGTCGGCGAGCGCGGCGTAGGACAACCGTGTGTCGCCGCACACCACTGCGGGGTCCCGGGGTCGGGTTTCGGCCAGGTCGGTGGCGACGTCCCACAGCGTGGGGAACCGGTGGGCTTCAGTTGTCATGGCCGAGTACCACGCATTCGTAGTGGTGGGTGGCCGAGGCGCTCGCGCCGGCCATGGCCAGTTCGACGTCGGCGACCTGATTGACCGCGGTGCCACGCAACTGGCGGACAGCCTCGATCACCTTGAGGGTCATCTGCTGCGCGCCGAGCCAGGAGTGGCTCAACAGCCCCCCGTCCGGGTTCACCGGGGTGGAGCCACCCAGGCCGATCGTGTCGGGGGTGCAGTAGGCGCCGCCCTCCCCGCGCTCGCACAGGCCGAGCATCTCGACCTGGCGGAGCACCTCGAACGAGGTGGCGTCGTAGAGCATGAAGGCGTCGATATCGGCGGGCGTGCAGTCGGCCATGCGGAAAGCACGGTCGATGGCGGATTGTCCGAGCCAGCCGGTGCGCTCGAGCCGCGGGGGCTGGGTGTAGTGCGGGTCGGTGACGTGCATGCCGCCGCCCAGGATCCGGACCGGGGTCGAGTCGAGGTCCGCCGCGCGCTCGGCGGAGGTGAGCACGACGGCGGCCCCACCCTCGGCCACCAGGCAGCAGTCGAGGAGGTGCAGCGGGGTGGAAATCATCCGGGAGGCGAGGACGTCCTCGGCGGTGTAGGGCCCGCGGCCGAACATCACCGCCTCGGGGTTCACGTGGCCGTGGTTGCGGATGGTCGCCGCGATCGTCGCCAGCTGTTCGGGGGTGGTGCCGAACTCGTGCATGTGTCGCTGTGCCACCAGGGCGAACTGGGACATCACGTACGCGCCGGTGTGGTCGGTGAACTCCAGCACCTCGGAGACACCGATGGGTTCGCTGCCGACGCGCCGGGCCACCTGCCCGCCACCGACCACGGCCACCGAGCACAGGCCTGCCTGGATGGCTGCGGCGGCCTTGAGGATGCCGCGCGGGCCGCTGCTGTCGAACATGCCGTCGGAGGTCCAGGCCATCGGCCGACCCAGGAGACGGGCCCAGGACGCGCCGTCATGTCCGCGCAGGCCGCCGTCACCGAGCCATTCGACGGCGATCCCGTCGACGTCGTCGATGCCGAGGCCGGCGTCGGCGAGGGCGCCGTGGATGGCTTCGAGGGCCAGGTCTGTCGAGGTCCGACCGGGGAGTTGCTTGGCCTGCGGGGTCGCGTGGACGCCCGCGATCACCACGTTCTCGAGACTCATGCCGCCTCCTGTGCGACGAAGACCGGGTAGAGACGCTCCCCGGAACTGCGGAAGGCGACCCGGACGCGGTCGTCGTTGCGCCAGGTTTCGGGGTCGGAACCCTCGAGGTTCGCCAGGATCGACCAGCCGTCGTCGAGTTCCACCACCGCGATCACGTACGGCGCCGTGAACTCGGGGCGTGGCGACCGGTGTACGACGGTGAGGCTGTACACCTTGCCGGTGCCGGGGCTCTCGACCCAGGTCCACGCCGCCGAACGGCAACCCACGCAGAACTCCTCGGGGGTGAACCAGCGCAGACCACACGCGGAGCATTCCTGGACCAGCAATCGCTGCTCCGTGCAGGCAGACCACCAGGGAGCGGTCAGGGCGGTGGGTTCCGGGAGCGGGACGCTCAGCACATCGGGGGCGCTCATGCGCTGGCCTCGAGTGTGAGTCGACCGCCCCGCCCGCAGGGGCAGGAGGACGGGTCGGGGACGCCGAGCACGGAGGTCTCGAAGGTCGCCGGTGCAGTCGCCCGGGTGGGGGCCGGCGTGACGCTGAGGCCGTGGGGGTGCGGCGTCACCTCCCACTGCAACGGGTCCACGTGGAGCGACCCGTGGGCGCATTCCAGGGCGAGGGCGGGACCCAGCGTCAGCCAGGTCACCGCCTTCACCCCGTGCGCTTGCAGGGTGGGTACCAGGGCAGGCTCGGCGGCGACGACGCGGGCCCGGGCGAGCACTGCGTACGGGTCGCCCAGCTCTGCCAGTCCGTCGACCACGGCCTGCGTCACCCCGAGGATCGCATCGATGTCGAGGCGTCGGGTGAACATTTCGGTGCGATTGGCGTCGAAGGTGGTGGCGTCGGCGAAGTAGACCGCCCGCGAGCCCCGCGCCGCGGCCGCGGCGAAGGGCCAGACGGTGGCCACGCCGGGCAGGGTGGAGAGCAGGAGGACATTCGCGTCGGCGGGCACACCGAGCGCGTCCAGCGCCGCGCCGGCAGCGAGGGTGTCCTGTTCGATGTCGTGGTAGGAGACGGGGATCTCGTGGCCGTCCGGGAGGAATCCGACCCCCCACAGACCGGCAGCGCCCGTCGATGTCATCCAGGTGTGCATCTCAGCTCCTCAAGCCTTCACGATTCGGGGGATCTTGTGGGGTGGTCCGAGTCGGAGCAGGGATTCCTCGCCGACCACTTCGATGTCCACCGGCACGCCGACGACGGATTCCAGGGCGCGGGCGAGGTCTGCGGAGATCTCGCTCTCGCTGCGGCGGCTCAGGTTCTCGATGCCCACCCGCAGTCGGAGCCGGCCCATCGGGTGGCCGGTGGTGACGATCTGGAAGATGCCGCTCCGGCTCTCCGGGACGGACTCCACGCAGCGCCACACGTCGGCGGGCATGACCCGCACGTCGCGAACCAGGACCCCGTCGGTGACGCGGCCGACCGGCCAGATCCGGGCATGGGTGCGGCCGCAGCCGCACCGGTCCCAGGCGACCCGGACCAGGTCGTCGGAGCGGTAGCGGACCAGGGGGATGCCGTCCGAGATCGAGGTGACGACGAGTTCGCCGGACTCTCCGGCGGCCACTGCCGTGGCCGAGTCGGGAGCCAGGTGCTCGACGTAGACCTGGTCCTCGGGCGCGTGGCAGCCGTCCTGCTCCAGGCACTCGGTGGCCACGGCGACGTCCCCGACAGCAGTGTGCTGGTACAGCTTCATGCCGAGGTCGCGGGCGATGGCGGCTGCGCGGTTCCCGAGCGGCTCACCGCCGTAGATGAACGGGGTTCCGGCGAGCCACTCGCGGACCTCGGGGTCGTCGATCTCCGGGAGCTCGGCCAGCTCGAAGATCATGGCCTGGCTGAGAAGGAAGAGGCACGACGGCTTGTTGCGTCGCGCGAACTCCACGAGGCGACGCAGTTCGTCGGTGCCGTGATTGAAGAAGACCGGGGTGGCGCCGAGTCGCTGCGGGTTGGCCCATACCGGACCGCGGAAGGTGAACAGCGTCATGGCCACGAAGTCGCCGGGGCGCACGCCCAGCTCCCAGTAGGCACGGCAGAAGCTTTCCGTGTAGGAGCCCGGCGTCTCGGCGCGGGACCGGTCGAAGAAGGGCAGGAGCGTGGGGTCGCTCGTGGTTCCGGAGGTGGACTGGGCGCCCCACACGTGGGTGGTGGGCGCGTGTCCCAGTCCGGAGAACGCGTCCCCGTGTTCGTCGCGGTACTCGCGCAGGGTGTCCTTGTTGATGAAGGGCACCGAGGACTGGAAGTCCGCCAGTGTCTTGATGTCCTCGGGACGGACGCCGGTCTTGCCCCAGCTCCAGCGCACCAGGGGCGAGCGCCGGTAGGTCTCGGGCAGGCTGGTCAGCAGCCGGTCGACCCGCAGGTGGTCCAGCTCTTCGCGGGTCATGGTCTCCAGTACGGGGTCGAGGTAGCGGCCACCCCGCAGGCGGGTGGCTGCGCTCGACGCGGCAGTGACCTGTGCGGTCGCGGTCATCGTTTTCCTCCGGGAGTGCGGTCGGGGGTGGGGGTGGTGACCGGGCACGGATCCATGTAGATCCGGTACGAGGCCACCGAGAGGTCGGGGAGTAGTCGCACGGTGGAGGTCACCGGCAGCGGGCCGACCGTGCTCCGGCCGTGGCGGGTGTACGTCACCTCTGCCTCGACGCTCACGACCTCGCCCTCGGACCAGGAGCCGGTGGTGGTGCCGAGTACGTCGTGGTGGATCCCGTCGAGACCGGAGAAGAAGGAGGTCAGGCTGCGGCATACGGCGTCCGCGCCGCGCACCGTGGGGAAATTCCCGAACCGGAGTTCTCCCTGCGCCGCGAATGCCGAGGCGACAGCCTGGGCGTCCTGTGCGTCGTTGGCTGCCAGCAGCGCCAGTACGCGGTCGACACTCTCGGCCATTTGCTGTCCTCCGATCCGTGATCCGGACACTCCCGGTCGGGGGTGTCGGGGCGGTGTTCATGCCGCCTGCACATGAATTCTGCGATCGGAAAGTTCAACAGAAAAGGACACGTTATCTCTGTATAAAGTAAGTTGAACTTATGTCTCGTCCGTCGTTCACCTTGCGCCAGCTGGAGTACTTCGTCGCGGTCGCCGAGGCAGGCACCCTGAGTGCTGCTGCCGAGCGACTGCACGTCTCGCAGCCGGGACTGTCCCAGGCCCTCACCGATCTCGAGCGCGCCCTAGACGCGCGGCTCACCATTCGGCGCAAGGCGAGGGGGGTGACGCTCACACCCGCCGGCCTGCAGACGCTGCGGCACGCGCGGGAGATCCTGCGGATCGCCGAGGAGATGGAGTACGCGGCCACGAACCGCCAGACCCTCACCGGTGTGCTCTCCGTCGGCTGCTTCGTGACGCTCGCGCCCACGGTGCTCCCAGCCCTCATCGAGGACTTCGGGCGCCTCCACCCGGACGTGACGGTGACCTTCGTCGAGGGGGACCAGAAGGAGCTCGACCACCGGCTCAACCACGGTGAGATCGACCTCGCGATCGTCTACGACCTGGAGGCGCGCCGCGACATCTCGCGGCAGGTGATCGACTCGATGCGTCCCCATATCCTGCTGCCTGCCAACCACCGGCTCGCCACCCGGGAGAGTCTCTCGTTGCTGGAGCTCCGCGACGAGCCGATGGTGCTGCCGGCGGTGCCGCCGGGAGAGAACAACACCCTGCAGATTTTCGAGCAGTTCGGTATCGCCCCGATCATCAGACACCGACCCCGCACGATGGAACTGGCGCGGTCCCTGGTGGGACGCGGCATGGGCTACGCGCTGTTCGTGCAGCACACCGCCAACGACCGGACCTACGAGGGCAACCCGGTGGTCGAGGTGGAGATCGACG
Source organism: Rhodococcus sp. 2H158 (assembly GCF_053764755.1). Taxonomy (NCBI): domain Bacteria; kingdom Bacillati; phylum Actinomycetota; class Actinomycetes; order Mycobacteriales; family Nocardiaceae; genus Rhodococcus; species Rhodococcus sp. 2H158. The sequence goes on along the minus strand of NZ_JBSNCE010000001.1, from coordinate 202,408 downwards.
AACCCGTCGGTGAGGTGGAGGTACTGCTCACCTGGTTGAAGGACGTGCGGCTCAACCGGCGTGCCCAGGCCTTCGCCCAGTTCTGCGCCGACCGGCGCGCCGGGGCCCGGTGAGCTCGGTGGTGACCAGAGAAAGAAGAACCAGGTACCACGCGGCTCAGGATGCGGACGAGTCCGTCATCAGATCCACGAGTTGGCGGGCGTCGGCCAGCTGCTCGACCTGGTCGACGGCAGCACGCAGTTCCTCGGCATCACTGCGGGGGCGAGCGGTCTTCGAGTAGTCCCAGCAGTCCAGGAATCGGTCGACGTGTGCCTGGGCAGGCAGGTCGTTGCCAGGGAAGCCCGGGGCCACGTCGAGCGCCCCGCTCCACGTCGACCCGTCGGTGCGGTGCACCACCAGTCGGCAGGCGGTGTGACTCGTCTCGTCGAGCCGGGAGTCCTCGAGAGTGGTCACCCGGTCCATGAAACCGGTGTCGACCAGAGCGGCGATAGCTGGGGGCTCGAAGTGGCCCAGCACCGAACCCGAGCGGCTCAGAGCGCTCGCCACGCAGTACTGGGTGCTGAACTGGGCATCCACCCGCGGCGTGGGGCCGAGCACGAACGGCTGGCCGACGAGGCGCCACGAGTACGGCGGGACGACGACCTCCACCCGGTCCACCGTCTCCGGGGTGAGCCCGGCGGCCACGGCGCCCAGGGCCAGCTCGGTGACGCCCTGGGTGAGACCGCAGCTGGGGTACTTCTTGAAGACCATCCGGTCCAGGTGCCAGCGGGCCCCGAGCGCCTCGGTGAAGCTCTCGGCGCGGACCTGCCCGCGACCGAACAGGTGTGCGTAGCCGTAGGTCCCGCCCAGGAAATGGACGGGACCGGTCAGTCCGGCAGTCGCGAACTGGACACACTCCACTGCGTCGCCGGCGATCCAGCCCTGGATCAGGCGCACGGCCAGGGAACCGTCGATGTTGCTCTGGAAGCTGCCGCCGCACCGGTTGAACGCGAGCGCCAGTGCGTGCAGCGTCTGGGTCTCGGTGAGCCGGCACACCCGCGCCACGGCCGCGGTCGCCCCCAGCACCCCCGCCACCCCGGTGGGGTCGAACCCGTCGTAGAGCTCCTCGGGGAGGTTGAGCCGGGCGCCCGTCTCCATGCCGATCACCAGCGCGGTCAGGAACTCCTCCCCACTGCAGCCACCCTCGAGTTCGGCAGCGGCGAGTGCCGCGGGGACCACGGCGGAGCCCAGGTGCAGCCCGGGCACCATGGCGTCGCAGTAGTCCAACGCCCGGGCCATGGCCCCGTTCAGGACTGCCGCGGACTGCGCAGGGAGGGTGTCGCCGTGTGCCAGGGCCCTGGCCTCGGGCCGACCACCGCGCCGGACGAAGTGTTCCCGCAGGGCGGCGATGCCGTCCTGGTCGGCGCCGGCCAAGGCGGTGCCGCAGACGGTGAGCAGTACCTGCCGGGCGATGGTCCGGACCGGGGTCGGGATGTCGTCGAGGCGGGTGTCCTGAATGAAGCGCGCAAGGGCGGCTTCGGGCGTGGGGGTGTCGTGCTCGGCCATTGTTGTAGTCCTCGAAGGTCGGGGTCAGCTGGTGCGGGCGAGGGCGCGGTCGATGACCGCGGCCACGTCGGCTCTGGTGGGAGCGGTCAGCACGGCAGCGACGTGGCCGTCCGGACGCACGACCCAGGCCTCGTTCGGCTTGGCGCCCAGGACCCCGGCCAGGGTCGGGGAGAGGCTGTCGCAGGCGACGACGCGCAGCGGCCCGCGGGCGGTGGCGGTCAGGGTACCGAGCTCCTCGACGTCCAGATCCGGACCGGTGAGCACGGTGAACCCCTGGCGCACCAGCTGGCGCAGCCGGGTCGTGGACGTGTCGTCGGTTTGCACCACGCAGTCCGGGACCAGGACACCGGGTCCCGGGTCGGGGAGCTTGCCCTTGGCCGGGCGCCCCGGGAACGGACGCTGGGGGTCGGGAGTGGTGAGCGGTGAGTCCACGTACCAGAACGGCTCGGCCATGCGCCCGGAGTTGATCTCGATGTGCGCGGCAGGGTCGTGCACGGCGCGCTCCAGGGTCTCGCGGCGCACCTCCCGCTCCTCCTCGGTCCTCGGAACGAGGAAGCGCATCGTCTCACCGACCACGGCCAGGTTCTCCCTGGCCGCAGCGTGCCGTTCGTCGTGGTAGCTCTCGAGCAGCTCCTCCGACGCCCAGCCGTGCAGCACGTAGGCGATCTTCCAGGCGGCGTTCTCGGCGTCGGGCACGCCGGAGTTGAGACCGCGGGCACCGAACGGTGCCACCAGGTGCGCGCCGTCGCCCGCGATCAGGACCCGGCCGACCCGCATCCGGTCGGCGACCCGGGCGTGGAACCGGTAGACCGACTTCCAGGCGATCTCGTAATCACGGCCACCGGTGACGTTGCGGATCAGCCGGTCGAGCTCGCCGCTGCGCTCCTGCTCCTCGAGGTCGTATTCCTCGGGGACCTGCCAGTCGACCCGGTACGTCGAGTCGGGGCAGGCGTGGATTAGCACCTGGCGACCCGGGTTGAACGGCGGGTCGAAGTAGAAGCGTCGTTCCGAGGCCCACTCGGGCATGTCGATGCGCAGGTCGGTGATCAGGAACCGGTCCCCGAACGTCTCACCGTCCAGAGAGACGCCCAACATCTCTCGCACTTCCTCGCCACGTGCCCCAGGGCAGGCCACCACGTAGGAGCCGCGCACCTCGACGGGACCCTCGACCGTGGTGCAGGTGACGGTGACACCGGTGTCATCCTGGCTCAGACCGGTCACCGGGTGGCCCCATCGGACCTCGATCAGGTCGGAGGCGGCGATCCTCTCGTCGAGGACCTCCTCGGTGCGCTGTTGGGAGATGTTCACGAAGGGCGGGAACGCCGAGGTGCCGTGTTCCTCCTGCAGTTCGACGCTGAACAGCTCCTCGTCGCGGTAGTAGGTGCGGCCCACCTGGAACGTCAGTCCCTCGTCGGCCAGCACCCGACCCGCGCCGACGGTCTCCCAGATGTCGAGGACGTCGCGCTGCTGGGCGATGGCTTTCGACCCGACCTCGTCGCGGGCCTCCCGTCCGTCGAGCAGGACCACAGGGATGTTCCAGCGGGCGAGCAACAGTGCGGTGGTCTGTCCGACGGGGCCGTTGCCGACCACGATCACGGGCAGGGGATTGGTGTTCACGGCGTGCTCCTGGGGAAGGTGGGGGAAGCGGGGTGCTCTCGGAGGGAACGTTTGAGGATCTTGCCCGAGGGATTGCGGGGGATGGCCGCGATGAATTCCACCGGGCCGGGGACCTTGTACGGGGCGAGTCGCGCCCGGCAGAATTCCCGCACCTCGTCGGGGTCGAGGGTGGCATCCTCGGCGACCACGAGGAAGGCCTTCACCACCTCGCCACGGTAGTCGTCGGGCACACCGATCACGGCAGCGTCCCGAACGGCCGGGTGCTGCAGGAGCACCTCCTCCACGTCCCGGGGTGAGACCTTGAAGCCGGAGGCGATGACCATGTCCTTGATCCGGTCGACGACATAAAAGAACCCGGCCTCGTCCCGCTTGGCCAGGTCGCCGGTGTGGAACCAGCCGTCGCGGAACGCCAGCGCCGTCTCGTCGGGTCGTTGCCAGTAGCCACGGGCGAGCGTGGGCGAGCGGATCGCGAGCTCGCCGAGCTCGCCCGGGGCCGCTTCGACGTTCTTCCCGTCCTCGTCGGTCCCGAGCACCTTCGCCTGCACTCCCGGGAGTGGTACGCCGATCGACACCGCCCCGGTCTCGGGGTCCACCGGAGCACGGCTGCCGCGCGGGACACCGTGGCACGGGGTGGCGGTCTCGGTGAGGCCGTACACGTTGTGCAGGTACCGGCCGCTCGTCTTCTCGAAGGCCTCGAGCACTGCGGTGGGCAGGGGAGCGCCGCCGCTGTGCAGGGTGCGCAGCGAGCTCAGGTCCCGAGTGGTGAAGTCCGGGTGTCGCATCAGGGCGATGTACGCGGTACTCGGCCCGAGCATCCAACTGCCTCGCCACTTCTCCACCAGGCGCAGTAACTCCCCGGCCTCGAATCGGTGCATCAGCAGCAGCGGGGAGCAGGCGGCCCTGCTGGTGGCCAGGTGCCCCGTCAGGCCGGTGATGTGGAACATCGGGGCCACCGCAACGGTGGTCTGGCCGGGTTGCAGATCTGCCCACACGCGCAACGATTCCGCGGCACGGACCAGGGCGCTGTGATGCACCACCGCGGCTTTCGCGACCCCGGTAGTTCCGGAGGTGTAGGCGAGCAGGGCCGGATCGTCGGGCTCGGCGCGGTGCGGAACGACTTCCCGGCCCGCGTGGGCGGCGATGACCTCTTCCAGCGCGAGCGCGCCGGGACAGTGCAGTCGCCGGCTGCCGGCCAGGCTGCTGGGGACGGTCGGGAGGTCATCCAATTCGCTGGTGACCAGCACGTGCTCGACCGCGGTGCCGGCGAGTGCGGCGGCGACTGTCGGGTGCAGCGACTCCAGGGTTACCACCAGCCGCGTGCCTGTGGAAGCGAGGTGGTGGGCGAGCTCGTCCGGTTGGAGCATGGCGCTCACCGGTGCCACCACGGCGCCGGCCAGGAATGCGCCGTGCAGCACGACCGGGACCGCCGGGACGTTCTGCAGCATCACGGCCACGCGGTCCCCGGGGCGTATTCCGAACTCATCCGTCAGCGCTGCGGCGAAGGCGTGGGCCCGCCGGCCCAGTTCGCCGAAGGTCAGCGTGGTGTCGAAGTAGTGGACACCCGGCTGGTCGGGGGCGGTGCGATAGGCGTGCTCGAACAGGTCGGAGGCGTTCGTCCACCTCGGCTCGATGTAGGTGGGGACGCCCGGTGGATACAGGGCGGTCCAGGGCGGGGCCGAGTCCACGGCGACGGAGTTGCCTCGATTCACATGCTGATTGTGACCGGCACCGCATTCAGCACAAAAGGACCGCCTTCCTTGGTGGAACCATGGTTTTGCTTATGTGTGAAGAAGGACTCAGGCGGCGAGTTGCGGAGCTCGAGCGGCCGCGAGTGCTTCTAGCCCCTCGGAGTGCCTTCTTAGGTAAAAGGGATATATATAGAAAATTTCCTGTCTTTTCCCTTGGAATATGCGATGGGTCACAATCTCTATGCCGGCCGACGAGCTTCCTTTTGGAGTCTGCGACTCCGGCATCTGTGGCCTCCGTGAGTGCCGATCTCACGATCGGCAACGAGTGAGCCACCGGAGTTGTTTCAAAACGCTTGAGGGGCAACGGATTACGCATACAATATGAAAACGCATTCCTGACGCGCATTTGTCATTCGTTGGATCGAACCGAATTCAAGTTGGTGGTCCGTAAGAACTCGACCGCCGCCTTCATCTTCCCTTCGTCACACGAACCTGGGAAACATCCTGGGAGAGAAGAGATCTGTATGTCCAACTCATCCTCTGGATCGCAATTGCGGACCCGATCCGGAGCCGCTTCGGTCGTCGCCGCGTGCATGGCAGTGACCACTATCGAAGGCATCGATCTCATCATGTACGGTGCGGTGCTTCCGACTCTACTCGAGACGAAGCAGTGGGGTCTGACAGCGTCGTCCGCTGGTCTGATCGGGGCCCTGTCGTTGTTCGGTATGTGCTTCGGGGCGCCGTTTGCCGGGTACTTCGCCGATCTCATCGGGCGCCGTCCGGTTGTGCTCACCGCCATTGCGAGCTTCACCGTGGCAACGCTGCTCTGTGGTTTTGCTCCCAGCCTTGGGCTGTTCGGACTCTTTCGATTTCTCGCGGGAGTCGGCTTCGGAGCTGCACTACCCACAGTCATCGCTCTGACAATGGAATACGTGCGCGTCGAACGCCGTCAGCAATACAGCGGCATCATTCACACCGGCGTGCCCCTCGGTGGCATCATCGCGTCATCGCTCGCGTTGTTCGTCGTTCCTGCCTGGGGATGGCAACACATGTTCATCATCGGTGGCGCACTCGGCATCGTTGGGTTTGTGATTGCATTCCTGGTGATTCCGGAATCGATGGCGTTTCTCGCCGGCAAGGGGCGCCACGAGGAAGCACGAGCTATTGCGGCGCGCTACAACATCGATGTTCGCGCCGAATCGGCGATCTCTCTCACGAAGGACGATGAGGTCAGCTCGAACCGAAGCCATGCGATCAAGCTGCTGATGTCCTCTCGGTACAGGGTTGGCGCGATTCTCTTCCCGCTGATCTGCTTCTGTGGTCTGCTGGCGTCCTACGGGATGAACACCTGGTTCCCGCAGATGCTCCGTGAGAGCGGCTACAACTTGGGTTCCGCCCTGGTGTTCTTCATTGCCTTCAATGTCGGAACGATCGCGGGAATGATCATCATGGGTGGCCTCGCCGATCGAATCGGATCGCGCCTGGTCATCTCCACCGGTTTCCTGGTCGGGGCGGTTACTGCTGTGGCGGTTACGTTTCAGCCTCCGCAGGCCGTGGTGCTCGCCCTTGTCATCGTGGTGGGATTCTGCGCGGCTGCACAGTCCTCGGTGTCCGGGTTCATCGGTGTCTATTTTCCGGCCGAGGCGCGGGGGACTGCCCTGGGGTTGTCGCTCGGGCTGGGCCGCCTCGGTGGTGTCGCGGGACCGATCATCGTCGGATATGTTCTCGGTTCGTCACTCGGCGTCAGTTGGGCCTTCTACGCTCTTGCCGCCTTCGGAGTCCTGGCGGCACTCATGGTTACGGTGGTTCCGCGGTCGAAGGGTGTGACGGCATCCTCTGCGTCGCCTCATGTCGAGAGTGGCACGACATCGAGACTGGAAGCTCCTGCCATGGATTGAGAACCCGTTGAGCCGCTGGCGAATTCGTCCTACAAACGTGTCGCGGGCCCTGTAACCGCCCCGCCACATCATCCTCAAGCGTGCGCTGGTGGATGATGTGGCGGGGTCATAGCCTGACGCCTCGATGAGTGAGAGATTGCGCGGATCCGGTATCCGCAAACGGCTGACCTCTTTGCGCCATCCGTGGGCGGGCGGCGAACAGCCCCGGTCGACACTTCCTGACAACGTACCGACGGTGTGCTTGTAGGGTTTTCGCTCTGGCTGCCCAATGACGCCCTGCCCGGGTACCCCGTCGGATCTCAAAGGAGAAACGATTCATATGAACAATGCTATTGAGACTGATCCTCTCTTCGCGCCTCTCCAGCTGAAGGGGAGGACGCTGGAGAATCGATTCGTTCTTCCCGCTATGCAGCGCGGTCTGCACGATTACAGGCCGTCAGCAAGACTGGCTCAACGGCTGGAGGAGCATGCGGCCGGAGGCGCGGCGATTGTCATCTCGGAAGGCGCCACCCCGGATCACCCGGCCGCCTATTGGCAACCGACGTTCGCGGCCATCGGAGATCGCACGGTTGATGATTGGCGACACGTTGCCCATTCGGTGACGAACGGCAGGGAGACAGTCTTCCTCATCCAGCTGTGGCACCCGGGCGCAGTGCGCGTCGTGCCCGATAACGTTCCCAACCCACATCGGGACTTCCCGGCATTGAGCCCGTCCGGGCTCGTCCAAGCGGGGCGCGTCAACGGCATTGCGATGACGTTGAACGAGATCGAGGAGACGAAGACCGCTTACGTCCGGAGTGCACGCATCGCCCAGGAGGTGGGTGCACACGGTGTCGAAATCCACGCAGCCCATGGGTACCTGCTGGACCAGTTCCTCTGGCATGAGACGAACACGCGCAAGGATGAGTACGGCGGTCCGACTCTGGTGGATCGGGCCCGGTTCCCTGCTGAGATCATCTCCGCCATCCGTGCCGCGACTGGACCGGACTTCATCATCTGCTTCCGTTTCTCGCAGTTCAAGGAAGTCGATTACTCTGCGAAGATCGCACAGACCCCAGATGAACTCGCCCCCTTCATCGAGCTGATCCAAGCGGCGGGCGCCGACATGTTCCATGTCTCGACGCGCCGGTTCGACGCCCCGGCCTGGCCGGAGATCGACGAGACTCGCAGCACAGCCGCCTGGGTGAAACAGATGACAGATCGTCCCGTGATCGCGATCGGCAGCGTCGGCCTCTCCAAAGACTGGACCAGCGATCTCCTCAACAACAAGCAGCCGGAGCTGCAGATCGAAGCCGACCTCGAGCGAGTTCGCGACGGACTTCGCGCCGGTGATTTCGATTTCATCGGCGTCGGCCGGACCCAGATCGCGAACACCGATCTGGTCCGTCGGGTTCGCGAGCAGGACCTCGCGGGAATGCGGAAGTTCGAGAAGAAACTCGATCTGGTCGACCTCAACATGGTGCACGAAGGGCAGTTGGTCGAAACCGAGCCGAGGACCTGACCCTCTTGTCTGCTCCCCCCGCTTGAAAGGGCACGCCCATGATGAATCGCTCGCGTTCCCCGTTTCCTTCTTCGTAGTCCTGCAACGCAGGACTACGGTCGCCAAGTTCGGATGACTTCTTGCCCTTGTCTTTCGAATGATTCGAGGGGGTGGGGTCGCCGAACGAAAGACACGCTTCACAGACCACTCCTACGCCGTGTTCTGCGGCATCGACGTGGGAAAAGGCGAACACCACGCCGTCGGACTCGACCCCGCCCGCACTCGGCTGTCCGACAAAGCCCTGCCCAACGACGAACCCAAACTCCGGTCCGTGTTCGACCGCCTGGCCGAGCACGGACCGGTGCTGGTGATCGTCGACGAACACGATCGGCGCGCTGCCGGTCACCGTCGCCCGAGCCTGTAGACAAGCTGTGGCGTACCTGCCGGGCCCGACGATGCGCCGTGTCGCCGACCTGTATCCCGGTCAGGCCAAGACCGACGCCCGCGACGCGTTCATCATCGCCGACACCGCCCGCACGATGCCGCACACCCTGCGTCGGTCGATGTCGATGGCGGTGATGAGGCCCTGGCCGAACTCGGGGTACTCGTCGGGTTCGACGACGACCTCGCCGGCGAGGCCACCCCCATCAGCAACCGCATCCGCGGATTGCTCACCGGCATCCATCCGGCCCTCGAACGCCTTCTCGGCCCCAAGATCGCGCATCCGGCCGTACTCGACATCCTGTCGAAGTGCGGTGGGCCGGTCGGCATCCGCAAAGCGGGGCAAACGCCAACTCATCACCCTCGCGACCAAGCACGCACCGCGGATGGGAGCGCGTCTGGCCGAGGAGATCCTCGCCGCCCTCGATGCCCAAACCGTGACGGTGCCGGACAGCAACTCCGCTGAGATCGTTCTGCCGAAACTGGCCGACTCGATGCTTCTTGCCTGGCGCGTCTGTTCTGGCTTCTCCCATGGACTCAGCTGGGCTACGACCGGGTGGATGCCTCAGTCGAACAAGGAACAAATCGGACCTGCCCTGCATCGTTTCGAATCTTCGCCGAACTACCAGTTGCTTTCGAGCCTCGCAGGAACAGTTGTGAGAACGATCGAACGCGGTGATTGCCTCATCAAGGTCCGACGAACCCGTCGACCGCATGAAATTGGAATCGGGTTCACCCACGAATAGTCCGCCACTCACCGAAAGCGCCCCGGCGCAACCAGGAGGAAGTATTCGCTGCAGGGCGCTACGCAACGGACGCGGCTGCATCAACCACGACGCCCATACAGAGGACGACGTTCGCAGTGCTTTCCCGCCAATCTTCCGCGTCGTCGCCGACCGTCGCACGCCGAACATATTGCTGTACAACCTATTTCGTGGATAGAAGCAACTGTCCATGAACACCGTCGAAGCGACGCGTCGGGGTTCTCGCCATCAGCGGAGCCTCGGTGTTTCCCGGCTACGTCACCGGCCACACCGACGATGGTCTTGTGATCGACGACCTCGGCACCGTCGTCGACGGCTGGCTCGACACCGGTGATCTCGCTCGCCTCGACGAGGACGGATTCGTGTATCTGACCGGACGCGCCAAGGACATCATCATCCGGGGAGGCCACAACATCGACCCCTCCACGGTCGAAGAGGCACTGCTCGGTCACCCCGACGTGACCGCTGCTGCTGTCGTCGGCCGGCCAGACACCCACGCCGGAGAGGTGCCTGCCGCATTTGTCACTGTGGTGCCCGGGGCCACGGTCGGGGTCGAAGAACTTGCCTCCTGGGCCGCTGCGCATGTCACCGAACGTGCTGCCGCACCGCGATTTGTCACGATTGTCGATGCCATTCCGGTCACCGCTGTCGGCAAGCCCTACAAGCTGGCTCTGCGGGCCGAAGCGGCCCGCGCCGCTCTCGCAACCGCGCTTGACGAAATCCCGGGAGTCGAGGATGTCACCGCACAGGTCCGCAATGGAGACATCCACGTTGAGATTAGCCTCACTACCGGTACGGACAGAGAACTCGTCGGCAAGGCATTGAGTTCGTACACCGTCGCATGGAGTCTTGCCGAAGAATCCTCGGATCGCTCCGAGTAGGTGGCCCCGAGATCGCGGACATCAGCGAAGCTTCCCGGGCTGGTACTGGTCGCCGACAATGAATGCACACGTTCAGTACGACTCCCGACTTGAACTGTCTCGGCTCCTGTTGGCGGACTTCGATCCTTCGGTGAAAGTCATCGTGGCGCAGCTGTTTCAGATCGCCGAGAGTGTGGACGGAGCGGTTGTCCGTGGGCAGATTCCAGATTTTCTCCTCGTGCACTCGGATCGGACGGTGACGATCGTCAACGTCAAGACACTAGAAGCCCTCGAAGACGACACGGGGCGTTCGACATTCGAGTAGGTGAGCACTGTCCTCGCGGCACGTGACTGGCGTCATGAGATCTGGTCGGGCGGTGACACAGCCCTGTTGGCGAACGTTCGGGTTCGTTGCCAGGTTCCGCCGACCTCATCATCGGGATGATCTTGTGAGGCTGATTGCGCAGCGTGCCCCCGGCCACACCGTTGGTGGGGTCAATGCCTTGGTTGGAACCTAGTGCTACAGCGGGGAAGTACGACCCGTACACGAGCTTCGTCGACGAGGGCACGGCGCGGGCCCGTCCCCTCGTCCAGGGGAGGGAGGAGGACGGGCCCGCGCCGTTCTTGTTCTCGTTTCACGTGTTCAGCTTGGGATGCCGGCCAGAGGGCTCAGCGCTGGGACGGTCACCTCCTGCTGCCTCTTCGAGCGGACCATGGTGCGGAACATGTTCATCTTGTGCAGCACGGTCTCGCCGACTGGAGTATGGCCCCATATCGAGATGCCTTGGTAGGTAGACGGTTCCCAGGTGGCTTCGACCTCCGGGGTGATGAGCACCGGATTCCAGCCCACCTCCAGTTCGAATCCGGACGGGGTGACGCAGTAGAAGGAGAGTTCGCGGTCGTTGGTGTGCTGACCCACCGACCACATCATCTTGAAGCCCTCGGCGGTGACTCGTTCGAAGGCGCCGACCATATCGTCGAGTTCGGCGACCTGAATGTTGACGTGCTGGACGTCGGAAGGAATTGGGTTGACGGCCAGGCCCTTGACGTTGGCGAGGGCGATCGAGTGGTGGCGCTCGTTCACTCGCAGGAACCGGATCCGCAGGGAGATCGGCCCCACTCGCTCCTCGATGAAGTCGGTGAGACGGGCGTCGAACACCTCGGAGTAGTAACCGTGCATCTGCATGGCGTCTTTGGAGGCGATGGCCACGTGTCCCATGCCGCTGGCGCCGGTGACGAACGCCGAGTTGAGCATCGTCAGGGGCTTGCTGGTGGTCAGGGGCGTCGTGAAGATCTCGGTGGCAATCCCTTTGGGGCCGGCGAAGCGCCACAAGCGCTCCACGCCGCGCAGTGCACACTCCTCGGGGGTGCCCTCGGTGATCGGGATGCCGGCCTTGATGACTCGGCCCAGGATCACGTCGAAGGTTTCATGGTCGTCGACCTGCCAGCCGAGGGTGGCCACATCTTCCCGCTCGCCTTTCTGGATCAGGAACCGGCACTCGTGGTCGTCCAGTCGGAAGCGGGTTACGTCGGGGCTCAGCACGTCGATGTGCATGCCGATGGCGTCGCGGCCGAATCGCTGCCACTCGCTCATTTTGCGTGACTCGACCACCAGATAGCCCAGATGGACGGAACCGAAGACGTCGGTCATGCCTGCTCCCCGGTTGCAGAGGCGCCCTCGGACAGGAAGAGCTCGGCCAGCGCCCGGAACCGAGAGACCTGCTCGACCTGGACCCAGTGGCCGGCGTGCGGCAGCACGTGCAGCTGGGCGTTGGGCAGGTGCTTGGCGTAGTGATATGAGGCGTCGACGCTGATGATCGAGTCCTCGCGACCGTGCACGACCAGGACTTCGTGGTCGACCTCGGCGAGCTGCTCGGCGGTGAAGACCAGCGGGGTGGGCTCGGGGGTGAAGGTTCGCTCGTGCGAGCGGCGGATGTCGGGCCGGGCAGCGAACTCGGCCCGCTCCTTGGCCACTTCGCGGAGGGTTCCTCCGAAGGACGAGGTGTCGTGCATGAAGTGCTGGAGCAGGTTCTCCATGGCATCGGGTGACTCGTCGGTGTAGTAGAGCACCATCTTGATGAGATTCTCGCTCGGCGGCAGGGGTGCCCCGGCGCTGCCCATCAGGATGACTCGGTCGAACAGCTCCGGCCGGCGCTGGAGCATCAGCATCGCGAGCATGCCGCCCAGCGAGTTGCCGACTACGTGGGTCTTGCGGACGTCCAGGGCGTCCAGCAGGGCGAAGAGGGAGTCGACCCGGGTCACCGAGGAGGCGCCGACACCGGCGGGAAGGTCCTCGGGATGCTCGGAGTCGGCGAAACCGAGGACGTCCGGGGCGATGTGACGGTAGCCGGGCATGGTCTCGATGAGCTCGGCCCAGTTCGACCGGGCGCTGACACCCGGTCCGGAGCCGTGCAGCCACAGGATCGCCGGCGCCTCGGGGTCGCCGGCCTCCAGGACGTTGAGTCGCCAGGCCCCGGCCTGGACGTCGCGGGCGGTGATCGTGTTCATGTCACTTCTCCTTGAGATTGCCGCGGGGTGCGGGGACGTCGAGGCCGGTGGCGTCGGTGGCCGCGACGAGGCGGTCGGGTCGGACCACGAGCACCCGCGCGTCGAACTTCGCCGCCCAGTCGCCGAGCAGCCCGGTGTGGTCCACCAGGGAGTCGGGGTCGGTGGCGTTGCCGGTGGCGGGGCGAACGGTCAGGAACCGGGCCCCCAGAGCCCTCCATGCCTGAGCCTGAGCCGGGGACATCGCGTGCCGGGGGTTCGTTCCCAGGCCGAATACCAGGAACCCGCGCCCGGCCAGATCGTCCAGGAGGCCGGTGGTGCCGGAGGCGTCGGTGACCTGGGGTTGAGGGATCATCCGCCCGACGGCGCTGCGTCGACCGGTAGCGCCGGTGGCCCAGCCGTCGACGAAACGGTTGGTCTCGTTCTTGGGGCGCAGTGCCTCGATGACCGGCTTCGCATTCTGCAGCTTCGGGGCCAGCCAGTTGCGCAGGCCGACCGCCCACGTCTTCTCCATCTCGATGAAGCGACCGAGCCGCAGGGAGATGTCGGTCATCTCCTTGACGTGCATCCACCGCTCGGACTGGACGGTGTCGAGGATGTCCTCCCCGACCCGGCCGTGCACGAGCGCCTCGATCTTCCAGGCGATGTTCTGCGCGTCGCGGATCCCGGACTGCATCCCCTGGCCGGCCCACGGCGGCATCAGGTGGGCGGCGTCACCGATCATCACGACGCGCCCGGCACGCCACTTCTCGAGATGGCGCACGTGGTGGCTGTAGAACGCCCATCCCTTGATGGTCACGTTCTCCTCGGTGATGCCCAGCGGCGCCAGGCGCTCCCAGACTCGTTCCTCGGACTCGTAGTCGTCGTCCCACTCGCCTTCGTTGAGCGGGATCTCCCAGCGGTGGTTGCCCTTGGCCAGCGGGATGTCCACGACCGGCCGGGTCTGGTCGGACCAGAAGACCAGCTCGTCGTGCCCGGGCCAGGGCCTGCGCACCGCGCCGTCGATGACCAGCCAACGGCGTGGCTTGGTGTCGCCGACCAGGGAGTAGCCCACGGCCTCGCGGACCCGGCTGCTGCCGCCGTCGGCACCGATGACGTACTTGACCCGCAGGTCGTAGGGGTTGCCGGCGGCGTCGGTCGCGGTGACCGTCACGCCCTCGGAGTCCTGGGACAGTCCGGTGAAGGCGTGGCCGAACCGGAGGTCGAGCGACTCGTGCTGCGCGCAATTGTTGCGCAGCTCCTGCTCCATGTCGGGCTGGTAGATCATCATGGCCGGCGGCTGCCCGAGCTCACCCGGGTAGACGTCGAGGTGGAAGACCGTCTGGCCGGTGTAGGTCTTCCAGGTCATGCCCCGGGCCGGGTCCATGTCCTGCTTGACGCGTTCGGCGACTCCGAACTCCTGAAAGATCCGAAGCGTCCAGTCGTTGACGGTGACGGCGCGGGCGCGGTTGTAGAGGTCCTTGTCCTTCTCCAGGACGACGGTGGAGATTCCCGCCATGCCCAGGTAGGTAGCGGCGATCACGCCGCTGGGTCCGTAGCCGACGATCGCGACGTCTGCGTCGTGGCCGGTGTGCACGGGTCTGTTCATTCGAATTATCTGCCTCTGTGATCGGAACCACTTCTGGATGGATCATTCCAGTCAGGGCCGGATCATGCAATGCCCCGAGGGGGATGGCTGAAACGGAGAGGGGTGCACAGCGGCCTAGACTTCGGGCCATGGCCGGACGAACCCGTACTGAGATCCGCGGCGAGCAATCCCGTGACGACGTCCTGCGCGCCGCGGAGGAACTCATGTCCCGGCGCGGCTACCGGGCGACGAGCATGGCTGACCTGATCCGCGAGTCGGGGGTGCCGTCGAGCAGCATCTACTGGCACTTCAACTCCAAGGCAGGGGTGCTCGCAGCGGTCATGGAGCGCGGTGCTGACGCGTTCTTCGCCAGCATCTCCGCCGACGTGCCGGACAACGGTGCAGTAGACCCCCAGCAGGCGCTCGAGCGGGTGTTGCGCCGCAGTATCGGTGCCGCCCTGGACAACCCCAGTTTCCTGAGCCTCTACCTGGACTTCCTGCTGCACGCGGAGGACGAACCGGCCGTCGCCGACCAGGTGGCCGGGGTCCGCCGGATGGCCCTGGAGACCGTGCGCACCAACCTTCGATTGGGGTATGCCAGCTACGGTGAGGAACGGGCGGCCCGCGTCGCGGACCGGATCGCGCCCCTAGCGGTGGCCTTCTTCGACGGCATGTTCGTCGCCGCCAAGTCGGTGGACCCGCCGGACGTCGAGCAGGCCCTGGCCGACGTCGCGCGGTCCTTGCACTTCGTGGCTGAAGCCACGCCCTGACCGGATGGCCTGTGGCCACGACACCGGCGCAGTCGCACGGACTGGACACCGTGCTCGGCTACGCAGTGGCGATCCTGCGGGCGTTTCGCCCCGAGGACTCAGTGTTTCCCACGGCCGAGCTGGTCCGTCGCACCGGGATCCAGAAGGGATCCCGGTGCGGCAGGGCGTCGAGGTCGTGTACGTGGGCAGGATTGGTGGCCGCCACCTGATGCGTCCTCCCGCGCGGGTGGGGCGGATGCCGTTGTGCTGCAAGGCAATCGGTAAGATCCTGCTGGCCCACGCCATCGCGGAAATGCAGCAGCAGGTGCTCGCCGGCGACCTGGAGCGCGAGCTGCGTGAGCGCCCACTCGGATGGCCGTCGATGCGCGAAAGGACCCAGAGACGAGAATCGAGGCAGCGAAATTGTCCGGCACCGAGGGCTCGAGACAGGGGTCAGTGCGATGGAAGTTGAGTTGCGAAGGAGTTGCAGCAATCGCGCGGATTGCTCAGCTGTGATCGTGTGGACCCAACTCGACCAGAGCCCGCAGAAATGGACAACTTCGCGCGGAATTCTTGGGACAAGTGCCGTGGACGATCTTGGAAGTGCCAGGAGATACGGACAAGTTGGTCCGGAACCTACATGTCGGCCGGCGTCGTACATATAACTGGCGAACTCGTTTACGCGCCGGGACCGGCGGACCGCCCGGTCAAAGGCGAGCTCCATTGTCGTGCAGACGCCGAACCCGATCACGGTCCCTTCAGTCCTCCGGTGCCGCCGCCATCTTCTTGTCACATCGAGCAAATTGAATGCGTAAGTGGCACTGGGAATCCGGGCGGTGTGAGACCTTACGCACCAAATCGAACATATGTTCTTTTTTTTGGGGGGGGGGTGTGGGCGGGCAGATGATCCGAGGCGACGGGTCCACTGGAATGTTTGCGGCAGAACGGGATAGCTGTCTCGCGAGCGATGAAACCGGGATGGTGCGCTGCTTGGCTCCGAATCGCGAATCACTTCGTCTCACAAGGGTGTGCATTCTTCGGTCGCCGCACTCTCGGACGAATCGGGCATTGTGCACGTGTGGTCCTTGGACGAGTTGATGCGATTCGTACCACAACCGATCGAGTCGCTCACGCAACGCACGAAGCGCCGCATGTTTGGAGTAACACTTGCATCGGGGCGGCGAATAAGGGCTGTGGTCGGTCAAACCTTCCTCACGATAGATGGCTGGGTGACAATCGAAAAGTTGGACGTAGGAAGTCGGATCGAGATCCCTCGTCGCCGATCCGGTCGGCGACGCGACCGGCGACGAGCAGGCCCGCGACGGCACCGGCGTTGAGCGCGAGCAGCAGCGACAGCGACGCGCCGAGGTCGTATCCCGCTTCCCGCATGATCATCGGCAGTCAGGTGCTGAGGCCGTAGACCAGGAGCGGCCCCATGAATGAGGTGATCCAGATGGACACGCTGGTGCGCAGAAGCTGCTGCGAGAACAGGGTCCGCACCGGCGATCCCGGTTTCGAGGTCCTGGCCGCATCCGTGGTGCGGTCGGTGTCCGACGGCACCGTGGTCACATCGGTGGGCGGAAGTCTGTAGTCGGCGGCGATGCGCTCGGCTTCGTCGTGCCGGCCTCGCACCGACAGGTAGGCCGGCGACTCGGGCGGGTAGCGGATCATAAGCGGGACGAGGACGAACGCCGGCAGGGTGCCCGCGATGAACATCGAACACCACCGGGAACTTTCGAGCAGGAAGAGGGCCGTCAGCGCGGTCGCCACGGCGCCGACGTGATAGCCGGTCATGACGGGCGTCGACGCAGATCCCTTTTTGCCGGGCATGAATTCGGCGACGATCGCCAATGCGGTGGGCAGTGCGCCGCCGAGGCCGAGACTCGCGAGGAAGCGCAGGACGCCGAGCATCTCCGGCGAGGTCGCGAATGCACACGGAGTGTCAGCGCCGAGAAGGCGGTGACGGAGAAGATGAGGGCGCGTCGCCGGCCGAGGACGTCGGCGAGGGTGCCGATAGCCAGGGCTCCGAATGTCATGCCGACCAGGCCAGCGGTCGAGATGACCGTGAGGCGGCCTGCGTCGAGGTTCCAGTCCGGGTAGTCCAGCAGCGCCGGATTCACCGCGCCGAGAACGACGAGGTCGAAGCCGTCGAGAAGTACCGCGACCCAGCAGAGCGCGACGACGAGAGTCGCGGAGCGGGTTGTGTGTCGGGGCGCCTGTGCGGCGGTCCGATCCGAGCCTGTTCGCATAGTGCACACCTGTTCGTAACTGAGTGATCGTTCGGATTGTGACTGCGCGCTGCGATACGTCAACTCGCCGGCGGGGCGGGGGCGACCGCGAAAATCGATCAGGCAGAATCTATTTCACTCAGCGAAAACGACCATTGTGCTTACGGTCCCGGGATGGTGCGGGTCAGGATCCGTTCCTTGACGTGACAGTAGTCGGTGATGCCTGAGCGGAACGGCGTGACGGAGGGGCTCGGTCGCGCAACTCCGCGTGTCCGCATCTGGCCGAAAATTCCCGCGCCGAAACGGAATTCGCTGCGGCAGTTCAGCGCGCGAATTCCGGTTCGGCGTGCGGATTACCGCGACGGTCGCCGTCGCGCCCTGGGCGACCCGGGAAACAACGGTACGAACGTGCGGCTCAGGTACCGGTGTCCGAAGGGTGCCGGAACGGGAGGTCCTGCAGGTGAACTCGCTCGGGTTCGATGAGCGACACGATCGCTGAGCGCATGGGGAAGTCGCTGCCGACGTAGCGATTGCTCATTCGGTCCATGATCGCGACCGCTTCGTCGCCTCCGAGTTCCTCGACGACCCGGCCACGGATGACGACCGACCGATACGGGTTGTGCTCATCGCAGACCGACACGGCGACCCGCCCGTCCCGCCGTAGATTGGCGACCTTCCGGTTCTCCTGAGCGGAGAATATCGCCAAGTGACCACCTTCGACCGCGATCCACACAGGAGAAACGTGCGGCGAGCCGTCGGGCATGAGCGTCGCGACGTGCGCCATGTTCCGCGCCTCCAGCAGAGCCCGCACGTCGCCGGACAGATCGGCCATGACCGGTAGCCTACTCGCGTCCATGACGGTGCCGAGGTGGTTTGCCACCGCAGGCGAGCAAGCCCGTCGTGTACCGGGAGGAGGTGGTGCCGGAACGGAATGCCCTCGCCGCGAGCAGGCACAGGCGCGGCAACTCGAATCCGTCCGGGAACTCATCGCGGCCACGCCTACGACGCGGACGTGTAACACGATTGCCGTCTCGAACGACTTTCCGACCGACGCGTCGACACCACAATCAGGGTCGTCGGCACGGACCGACTTCGGATGGGGATTGACCATGGCACTTGACTGGGCGGTGCGAAACAAGCGGATTGTCGCGGCTGCGGTGGCACCCGTGGCGCTGGGCGCGGCGGCGGTGGTCGCCGTCGCCGTCTCGGAACCGTCGGCTCCGTCGACGGCCCCGACGACGCTGACCGCCTCGGTCACCGAGTGCCACGACATGGTCAGCATCGCGGTCGGCGGGCGCAACGACAGTCCCCGCCCCGGCACCCACGCGATGCTCCTCGACGCCGACGGGAACCCCCTGCCGGCCGCATCGTCCACCGACTTCAGCAGCCCCTGGGTCGACGAGGTCGTGAACGCGCCGCGGGACGACGTGCCCGAGGGCTCCTACTCCGCCGTGTACGTCGAGTACCCGGCGAACATGTCGTCGTACGACGACGCCGTCGAGGCCGGCGTGGACAACGCCGAGACCGTGATGCAGGCGATCCGCCAGGCATGCCCCGACACGAAGTTCGCCGTCGTCGGGTACAGCGAGGGCGCCGACGTGGCGCGCCGCGTGGCGATGGAGATCGGCAACCAGGAAAGCGCCGAGGACGGCTCGTACGAGATCGTCGATCCGGATTCGGTCGTGGGTGTGGTCATCCTGGCCGACGCCGGGCGCGAGGCGGGTGAGGGACCGTTCCCCGGCGCGGAGGACGAGTTCCGCAACCCGGACGGATTCGACCTCGCCTACCAGTCGGGCCGGAACAGCGCGTCGGGCAGCGGTTCGCTGCCGGGCACCGCGGGGAGCTTCGGGGCGCTGGACGGCAAGGTGGCGTCGTTCTGCTCGGAGGGCGACCTGACCTGCTCCGCTCCGGAGAACATCGCCCTGCTGCAGCTCGCGGTGAACGTGGGCCGGCAGTTGAACGTCGACGCGCTCGAGCGCGACGGCCTCACCCCGGAGACCGCGCTGGACGTCGCCACGGTCCTCGGGCGGATCGCCATGGCCGCGTTCGCCGACATCCAGTCGCAGGAGAACTGGATGCAGAGCGACGAGACCTTCCTCGACGTCCTCATCAAGGTGTCGGATCCGTCCTACGAGCCGACCGTCCGCGACGTCGCCTCGGACGGGACGGACGGCGAGATCACCTCCGGTGAGCTGATCGACCTGACCTATCTGCCCGCGAAGCTGCGCAACGAGGTCATCGGATTCATCGCCGACAACGAGAACACCCTCGAGGTGGCGCTGAGCGATCCGTACCAGCAGACCCTCGGTCCGGACACCGGGCACCACTTCGATTACTGGCGCGATTCCGACCCCGAGAACGGAAAGCCCCTGACGTCCGCGCAGTACGCGGCGGCATGGCTGACCCACCTGGCGAAGCAGGCCGAGAGCGGCGAGCTCGACAAGGCCGAGGCCGAGGCGACCGCTCCGCAGCTCGTCGTCTCGTCGAAGCCGATCGATCCGGCGCCGCTCCCGCCGACGACGGACGGCGACGTGGAGAAGGCCGCCGCCGAGGCCACCACGACCGCGCCGACGACCACCTCGTCGACCCCGGCGTCGCCGACTCGGGCCGCGACCTCCTCGTCGGCTTCGCCGACACCGGTGTCGCCCGTCCCGGCAGCGGCCCCGGCGCCCTCGCCCACGGCCCCGGCCCCCTCGCCCGCGGCGCCGTCCCCGACGCCGACCGTGGAGCCGCTGCCGGCCGTGGAGCCGCTGCCGACCGTCGCCCCGACGACCGTCGCCCCGACGACCGTGGAGTCGAGTGCTCCCGGGACCACGACGCCGGCCGCAACCACCACCCCGACGACCACGCCGGTGCCTCAGCCGTAGGCCGGCTGAGGGCTCGCCTCGCGGATCGCCCTGGCCCTGGCCGTCGACGCGACGAACAGGGCCAGGGCGGCGGAGGGGGGAAGCGAATGGACGAGCAGAGTCGCGACGGCGAGATCGGCGGCCACCGCGCCGGTCGCCATGGCGAAGACCCACGGCGGCGCGGCGGGCAGTTTCGCCTTCCCGGCCGACCACGGGGTGCGGGCCCACGGTTTCGCGACCGACAACCACGCCTGGAAGGCGAGCGCGCTGATCATCAGAGCGGTGCCCGCGATCATCGGTCCCGCCGGTCCGGACGCGCCGTCGCGGGCGGCGGCCACCGAGCCGTTCAGGCCCGCAGACAGCAGGAAGATTCCGAGGTTCACCTGGACCACGGTGAGGACGAACTTGATCGCCACCCACCAGTAGCGCAGGAATCCCCACGGCGTCGCCGCCGCGAGGAGAAAGCCGGTGAACGCCGACGCGTTGGCCAGCGGAGCGAGCAGGGCGCCGTCGAGGTGCTGCGCCATTGTCGTGCCGGCCACCCGCACGGCGGGATCCACCGCGGTGCGGCTCAGCGTCAGCAGGACGAGCAGCGCGAGGGCCTGCCCCATCCATCCCACGGACGTGACCACGTGCAGCCACACCGTCGCCTGCCGCCACCGCTGCCCCGGACGCCTCGCCATGTGGTCCACTGTCGTCCGGCAGGCGCCGCAGGGTAATCCGGGATCACCCGGAGAATCCCCCTGAAATCTGGTGCCCCGGGTTCAGCCGTGCTCGATGTACGACTCGAGTTGGTCGCGTTCGCTCTGCAGTTCGTCGATCCGGCTCTTCACGATGTCACCGATGCTGACGATGCCCACCAGGTGGCCGTCCACCACGACGGGCAGGTGCCGGATCCGGCGTTCGGTCATGGTCTCGGCCAGGCTGTTCACCGTGTCGGTGGGCAGGCACGTGGACACCGTCGTGCTCATGATGTCCCGGACACGGGCGTCGAGCAGGGCCGGACCGTGCTGGTGGAGCCGGCGCACGACGTCGCGTTCGGAGACGATGCCGATCACGGCGTCGCCCTCCACCACGACGAGGGCGCCCACGTTGTGACGGGCGAGTTCACCGATCATCTCGTCGACCGAGAGGTCCGGATCCACCGTGGCCACGACCGGCCCCTTGTTCCGCAGCACGTCCGCGATCCGCATCCGGGCACCCCCGATCCATCCGCTCCCAGTCACCCGCCGTGACGGTGATCGATGGTTGTCGATCTTATTCCCGCAGGTCGACCAGACCCCGTGTGGTTATCCAGTCGTGACTCGATGCTCGAACCGCGCGTCGGATCGTTATCCGGTGGCGTCGCCCATCACGGCGCCCTCTCGACGGGGGTCCGCGCCGCCGACCCACCCCGACTCGTCCCGGCGGAGCGCACTCAGTCCGCTGGACTGCGGGAGCACCGCCACCTGATGGCCTCGCGCGCGCAGCTCGGCGACCAGCGGATCGCGTGCGCCGTCGTCGCTGCCGTCGATCGCCGGATGCTCGCCGCCGACCCCGGTGACCGGGGTGTTCGCCGCGCCGAAGGCCACCGCCGACACCGCCTGTTGCGGGTCCAGGCCCCAGTCGAGCATCCCGACGAGCGTCTTGACCACGTACTGGATGATGACGGAACCGCCCGGCGAGCCGACGACGATGCGCAGGTCGCCGCGGGTGCCGTCGGGATTGCGATCGAAGACGAGCGTCGGCGCCATCGAACTGCGCGGTCGCTTGCCCGGTTCGACGCGGTTGGCTACCGGCACCCCGGCCTTGTCCACGGGTTCGGCGGCGAAGTCCGTCAGTTGGTTGTTCAGAAGGAAGCCGGCGACCATGTGGAACGAGCCGAACGCCGATTCGATCGTCGTGGTCATCGAGGCCACGTTGCCGTATTCGTCGGCGATGGAGATGTGGCTGGTGCCGTGTTCGCGGTCCTGTGGTGGGGTGCCCAGGGGCACCGGCCCGAAGTCGCCGGGCTGTGCCGTGCCCATGCTCCGGCCCGGGTCGATGAGGCCCGCACGCCCGCGCAGGTAGTCGTCGTCGAGCAACGTCTGCGGCGAATTGCCCGGCAGGGGAACGAAGTCCGAGTCCGCCACGTACTTGTCGCGGTCCGCGTACGCGAGGCGCTCGGCCTCGGAGATCAGGTGCACGGCGTCGGCGGTCGGCTCGCCACCGTTCTCGTCGATGTCGGCCGGTCCCAGCGTGGACAGGTCGAAGTTCTCGAGGATGCCCATCGTCGCGGCCACCGCGATGCCCCCCGAGGACGGGTTCGGCATGCCACAGACCTCGTGCGCCCGATAGGGCGTGCAGAGGGGGGTGCGCTTCTTCACCTCGTAGCCGGCGAGGTCGTCGACGGTCATCGTCCCGGGGGTGCGGCCGCCCGCCTCGGTGGCGGTGGCGTCGACGATGTCCCGGGCGAGGGCTCCGGTGTAGAAGGCGTCGGCTCCGCCGGACGCGATGGCGCCGAGCGTCTTCGCCATGGCCGGATTGACCAGGACGGTGCCCGCGGTCTTGGGCGTGCCGTCGGGGTTCAGGAAGTACGCCCGCGCCTCGTCGTCGACGGCGAGGTCGGGCGCCGAGTCGGCGATCGACTCGGCCATCCGGTCGCTGATCACCACCCCGTCGTCGGCGAGGGAGATGGCCGGGTCGAACAACCGGGCCCACTCCGTGCCCCCGTGTTCGCGGTGCACCTCCTCGAGCAGGCGCACCACTCCGGGCACCCCGATCGAGCGGCCGCTGGCCCGGGCGTCGGGCCGGGGCGCGGTGCGGTCGGTGTCGCTGATCCAGCGCAGGTAGTTCTCGGTGGCCGACATCGGTGCCGTCTCCCGGCCGTCGTACGCCTGCACCTGCCCGGTCTCCGCGTCGTAGTAGAGCAGGAAGGCGCCGCCGCCGATCCCCGACGACTGGGGCTCCACGAGCCCGAGCACCGTCTGCGCGACGACCAGCGCGTCGGCGACGGTGCCGCCGTCGCGCAGCACCTTGCACGCCGCCTCCGTCGAGACCGGGTTGGCGGTGGACACCGCGTACGACGCGGTCGTCACCGCCGTCATGTCGTCGCGGTAGCCGGTGGCGACCTCGGGGTTGGTGGCCAGGTCCCTTTCGGACGTCGACGGGGCGGGCGGGGCGGCGGACAGCGGGGTGCCGTTGGGGACGTGGATGCATTCGGCGGTCCCCGACGAGTCGTCACCGGCCGACGTGCAGGCGCCGAGCAGCGCGACGGACAGTGCCGCGGCGATCGCGACGCGGATCGTGGAGCCCACCTTCGCCACCGGTGTCATCTCGCCGACGGTAACAGCGGCCACCGGTGCCCGAAGTGCTTCCCGCGAGATCCGTTTCGGCCGGGCCGTCGTGCCGGGCCACCGCGTCCAGCCGCGAACCTTCCGGTCACCCGCGTGCGGCACGACTGTTGTGGGTGCCCGATCGGCGCGCGGCTGCGGAGCGTATCTGCTATCCCAGCAGCACAATTCCGGCGAGGGCGATCGCCGAGACCCACACCGTGGATGCGGCGGCGAGCGCGAAAGGCCGCCATCCCACGCCCCGCAGGACGTCGATGCGTACGCCGGTGCCGAGCGCGAACATGGCGGCGGTGAGCAGCGCCGTCTGCGCAAGCCGGGCGACGTCCAGAGCCGGGTCGGGGAGCAGACCGGTGGCGCGCAGGGCCACGCAACCCAGGAAACCGAGCAGGAACAGCGGCACCAGCGGTGGTCGCCGGATTTCGGTCTGCTCGCGGCTGCGGCGGCGGGACACCGCGCCGATCCAGGCGACCACGGGCGCGAGCATCGCGACCCGGGCGAGTTTCACGGTCACGGCCACCGCAAGAGCACTCGCGCCCAGCGCCCCGGCGTTGCCGGCGTCCACGGCTTCCCCCGCAGCGACGACCTGCGCCACCTCGTGGATCGCGGCGCCGGCCCACATGCCGGCCTGGGTGGTGTCGAGTCCCAGCGCGGAGGCCGCGAGCGGCAGGCCGGGGATCATGGCGGTGCCGAAGACGACCACCAGTGCGACGGTGGTGACCACGTGCTGCTTGCGGGCGTCGACGACCCCGTCCACCGCGGCGACGGCGGCGGCGCCGCAGATCGAGAAGCCGCAGGCGACGAGCAGGCGCTGGGTCCAGTCGAGCCCGAGGATCCTGCCCAGTGCCATCGTTCCGGCGATGCCGCCGACCACCACGGCCACGACGAGGCCGAGCACGCCCCAGCCGAGGGCGAGCACGTCGGTGACGAGGAGTTGCAGACCGAGGAGGGCGACCCCGATCCGGAGCAACCGGCGCGAGGCCACGGCCAGGCCGGGTTCGGTGGACGCCGGGAGCGAGGTCGTGTTGGCCAGGAGTGCGCCGAGGACGATGGCGACCAGCAGGGGGCTGATGCCCCCGGCGAGCCGGGCGGCGACGAGCGACGCCGCTGCCGCCGCGGCGCAGACGGTGAGTCCCGGAAGCGGAGCGCGCAGGCGTACCGCGGCCGGGGCCGAGAGCGCCTGGAGGGAAGTGGCCATGGTCTCCACCCTGGCGGGTGGCGCGCGTCGCGGATAGACGGTGTTTCGGCATCACCTCATATGAATTTGATATGAGACGGGGTCGCGGTGGGGGCGGCCACGCCGCCGCGAAGCGAACTTCATCGCCGGTGTGCGAGCGCCCGCACCGCGACGTCTCCCGCGGTCTGCAGCGCCTGCACGAGCACGATCAACACCACCACCGCGACCATCAGGACCGGGGTGTTGAAGCGCTGGTACCCGTAGACGACGGCGAAGTCGCCGAGCCCGCCGCCGCCGACGACCCCGGCCATCGCGGAGTACCCGACCAGCAGAACCGCGGTGAGGGTGGCACCGGAGATCAGAGACGAAAGCGATTCGGGAAGAAGTACTTTGGTGACGATCTGCCGGTTCGAGGCCCCCATGGCCCGGGCCGCGTCCACCCGCCCACGCGGAACCTCTCGCAGCGCGCTCTCGACGATGCGGGCAAAGAACGGGATCGCCCCGATCGTCAAGGGGACGAGCGCGGCGGTCGGCCCGATCGCAGTCCCGACCACCAGACGGGTCACACCGATCAGCGCGATCAGCAGGACCAGGAACGGCAGCGAACGGAACACGTTGACCACGGCCCCGACCACGAGATACAGCGTGCGGATCGGGCGCAGCCCATCCGGCGCGGTCACATGCAGCAGAACACCCACGAGCACCCCGCCCACGACGGTGAGGAGGAAGGCGACGCCCACCATGTAGAGGGTGTCGAGCGTGGCGGCCCACACCTCGGGCAGGGCGTCGTACCAGCTGAGCTTGTTCATGCCCCGACCCTCGCCACGACGCCGGTCGTCCACGCGACGGTGACGTCGGGCAGGGCGGCGAAGAATCGGTCCACCGCGTCGCGATCCACGTCGCCGTCGAAACGCACGTGCAGCTTGCCGATGTCGGTACCGGCGACACGGTCGACCCGGCCGCCGACGACCGCGACGTCGATCCCGACGTCGCGGGAGAGCCGGGACAGCCACGGCGTGGCGACGGCGGAGCCGCGGGCGGTGACGAGCGCGGTCACGTCCCCGTTCTGCTCGCCGACGCCCGCCGGCAGCAGCGCATCACCGAGGCGGGACACGGGGTCGGCCACGAGATCGGCCACGGGACCGGATTCGACGATTCGGCCGCCGTCCAGCAGCGCCGCGGACGTGCAGATCCGGCGCACCACGGACAGCTCGTGGGTGACGACGACGATGGTGACGCCGAGCGTCCGGTTGACGGTCGCGATCAGATCGAGCACCTGCTCCGTGGTGGCCGGGTCGAGGGCACTGGTCGCCTCGTCGCACAGCAGGACGTCGGGCTCGGCGGCGAGTGCGCGCGCGACGCCGACGCGCTGCTGCTGCCCACCGGACAACTGCGAGGGGAAGGCGTCCCGCTTGTCGGTGAGTCCGACGAGCTCGAGCAACGTCTCGGCCCGGTCCCGTCGCTCCGTCCTCCGTACGCCGGCGACCTCGAGCGGAAACTCGACGTTCGCGCGGACGGTGCGGGAGTGCAGGAGGTTGAACTGCTGGAACACGGTGCCGATGCGGCGACGGGACGCGCGCAGCCGGCCTTCGGACAGGTGCGAGAGGTCCTCGCCGCGCAGGAGGATGCGTCCGCTCGTGGGGCGTTCCAGCAGGTTCAGGCACCGCAGCAGCGTGGACTTGCCGGAACCGCTGGGGCCGACGATGCCGAAGACCTCTCCCTCGTCGATCTTCAGGTCGATTCCGCGGAGCGCGTCGATCGTGCCGGTGCCACCCGTTGCCGGGTACGACTTGGTGAGTCCGTCGACGACGATCACGCGCCGACCTCGTGGACGGGTACGACCGCGCCGTCGTAGTTCTCGGCGATCCAGGCGGCGACCTCGGGCGACTCGAGGGCGTCCGCGAGGGCGGTGAGGGCGGGATCGGACGCATCCTCCGATCGCACCACGAGGATGTTCTCGAACGGGTTGTTGTCGACGGATTCCCGCACGATGCTGTCGTCCGCGGGGTTGAGCCCCGCTTCGAGCGCGTAGTTCGAGTTGACGAGCGAGGCCGTGATCGCCGGATCGTCGACGGTGCGCGCGAGCTGCGCGCGTTCGAGCTCGACGAACCTCAGGTTCTTCGGATTCGAGACGATGTTCGCGGCAGTGACCGTCGCGATGTCCGCTTCGGACAGCGGCTTGTCGAGTTCGAGCAGGCCCGCCGACTCCAGGAGGTAGAGCGCACGCGCGAAATTGGTCGTGTCCTTCGGCAGCGCGATCGTGTCGCCGTCCTTCAGGTCCGCGACCGCGGCGATCTTGTTCGAGTACAGGCCGAGCGGTTCGAGGTGTACGGCGGCGACCGACTCGAGGTTGTCCACGCCCTTCTGCTGCTGCCAGTCGGCGAGGTACGGGTGGTGCTGGAAGAAGTTGGCGTCGACGTCACCGGCTTCGAGCAACTCGTTCGGGTCCACCTCGCCGGTCACGGGCTTGATGTCGAGGACGACGTCGCCGAGCGC
Organism: Rhodococcus sp. 2H158; assembly: GCF_053764755.1. NCBI lineage: Bacteria > Bacillati > Actinomycetota > Actinomycetes > Mycobacteriales > Nocardiaceae > Rhodococcus > Rhodococcus sp. 2H158. The sequence goes on along the minus strand of NZ_JBSNCE010000001.1, from coordinate 175,239 downwards.
ACCGGATTGCCGCACGTGTTCCAGGATTTCGACATGCGGTGTCGCGGAGGCGGAGATCACGAGGGTGTCCTCGCCGGTCCCGGAGGCGGAGCAGGCGGCCAGCCCGGTGGCCAGGGCGACGGCGGAGACCACGGACAGGGCGCGGCGCAGAGTCATTCGGAGTGTTCGCTTTCGTCGAGATCGCCGGGCCGGCCGGCGAGGAGGGGGGAGTTCGAGAGGTCGGCGTGATGGCGCTCGGTGACGTTGGGGTGGGCCCGCAGTCGCGACTTGAGCGCGTTGAGCCCGTACACGGCGTGCAAGGCGTCACCGTGCTCGTCCGCACCGACACCGCGGGCCTCGGCGGCGAGTGCGCCGGGCAGGGGCACATGCGGCAACGCCTGATCCAGTGCGGGATTGAGGAAGAACGGCAGGGATACCCGGTCGGTGCCGGGAGCCGGCGGAAGGACCCGGTGCGTCGTCGCCTTCAGGTAGCCGCCGGTGGCCAGTTCGAGGAGCTCGCCGATGTTGACGATGAAGTGTCCGGGCAGGGGTTCGACGTCGACCCAGGTGCCGTCGATCTCCACCTGGAAGCCGGTGCTTCCGGGTTCCGGATAGAGCAGCGTGAGAACTCCCACGTCCTTGTGACTGCCCACGCCCTGTCCGGTGATCGATCGGTCGTGGCCCGGGTAACGCACGATCTTCAGCAGCGGATCGGGGTCCGCGAACGCGCCGTCGAAGAAATCGGCTGGTGCGGAAAGGGATTCGGACCATGCCCGGAGGAGCCGACGGCCGACCCCGCCGGCCTGCTCGATCCACTGCAGCGCGAGCGCCCGCAGCTGCGGCACCCGGCTCGGCCACAGGTTCGGACCGTGCAGCACCTCCCACGGCCGCTGGGGGTCGAACTGTGCCACCGGAGCCCGTTCGGGGCCGATGTCGAGTTGCTCGCGCCAGTCCACATATCCCTGGGTTCGTTCACCCCCGACTCGGGTGTAGCCGCGGAAATGAGGCGAGTGTGAGTTCTCGATCTCGAGCTTCACGGGGTCGGGCAGGGCGAAGAACGCGCGTGCCGCTGCGATCAGCCGGTCGGCGAGGGCCGGGTCGATGCCGTGGCCGGCCAGGTGGAAGAAGCCGACCTCGTGCGTGACCCGGCGCAGCCGGTCGAGCAGGGCGGCCCGGGTGGCGGCATCGCCGTCGAGGCCTGTGAGGTCGACGACGGGCAGGGTGGTCGAGGGAGGCATCGCAGGGAGTCCTTTCGGGCCACGTCGAGCGCCGGGTGCCCGGGAAACGGGCAACGCGGCACCGGCGGCCGGAGGAGATGTCGGTATCGGGAGACGCGGGTGCGTCCGGTGGGACGGCTGTCAGCGACAACAACACGCCGGGGCGTGCGTGCCCACGACGCGTGCGATCACGACCTGCGCGTGACTGGTGCCGAACATCTTTCCTCCGATAGGCCGCGGGCGCGGCCCGTTCGTGGCGGGAATCCGCCCTCGGTGCTGCCGGACGGTCACGCTATCCAGTGGACGGGTCTCGGACAACCCACGCCCTTTCGGGCGGGTCCGACCTGCACCGATTTCGGATCACGACGATCGCAATCCTGGTTCGCACCCCGGTGCACGGCTACCGTGACGCCGATGCCGAGACGACGACGGCGACGTGTCCGGCCGGGCGCAACGGTTCCGATCACCTCGAGGACAACCCTTCGCGGACGCCCACCGGGACGGCAGACTCTGTAGTTCGTGCGCTTCCAGATCCTCGACATCATCTTCAACCCGCCGCATCCGGTCACCGGCGACGTCGTCGCTCCCGCGGCGCGCCTGAACCGCGTCGTCGAGATGGCGGTGCTCGCCGAGCAGCTCGGCATCGACAGTTACTCGGTCGGCGAACGTCATGCCGGCGACGTGCTCTCGTCCAGCCCGACCGTCGTCCTCGGTGCCATCGCACAGGCCACCGAGCGGATCCTGTTGTCCACGGGTGTGACCGTGCTGTCGGTGCTCGATCCCGTGCGCGTCGCCGAGGATCTGTGCACCGTCGATCAGCTGAGCCGGGGCCGCCTCGAGATCGTCATCGGCAAGGGCAACGAGGTGCTCCAGTACCCCCTGTTCGGCCTCGACATCGGCAAGCAGTACGACTACCTCACCGAGAACTACGAACTGCTGCGCCGGCTGCTGCGGGAGGAACACGTCGACTGGTCGGGTGAGTACCGAGCGGCACTCGCCGATGTCACGACGCTGCCCCGCCCGTTCGACGGGCCGTTCCGCATCTGGCACGGATCCGCCACGTCGGCGCGCGCAGTGGACCTGGCGGCGAAGTGGGGAGACCCGATCGTGACGGCCAACGCCCTGCAGCCCCGGGAGAACTACAAGGTCCTGATCGATCGATACCGCGAGCACTACGCCGCACACGGTCACGACCCGGCGAAGGCCTACGTCGGATCGGGTTCGGGCGGATTGTTCCTCGCGGACACCACGGAGAAGGCGATCGAGGAGTACCGGCCCATCTACGAAGGTGCGGTACGCCAGGCCGACAAGAGGAAACACGATCCGGGCGCCGTCGGCAAGACCACCAGCTTCCGCACGATCGAGGAGGCGGTCGAGCGGGGTCCGGCCCTGGTCGGTTCGCCGGACCGCGTGGCCGAGAAGATCCTCGACTACCACGAGTGCTTCGGCCACGCCCTCCAATCCGTATCCGTCAACCACGTGCTCGACTTCGAACGCCAGAAGGACACCCTGCGTCGATTCGCCGAGGAGGTCGTACCGCTGGTGCGCGCGGAGGTACCGCCGACGACGCTGTGGAGCGAATCCGACACCGAGCGCGCCAGAGGGTTCACCGCCGATTCGCCGGTGGGCAGCCGATAGCGATCCGTCGACCGGCCGGGAACCGGCCAGAAGGGCTCCACCCGTGACTATGTCTCACCCACTCGCAGCGAACCCCGGCGCCGGCGCGGATCGGGTGGTCGCTCGCTCCGATGCTCTCGAACGACGCGATGCCCTCGAACGACGCGATGCCCTCGAACGACGCGATGCCCTCGAACGACGCTTCGGTGCTGCCGACACGACCGGTCCCTGGAACGCGGTGCTGGCGACCCAGCTGGCGCACCGGTCGGTGCGCCGGTTCCTCGACCGTCCCGTCCCCGAGGACCATCTGCGCGCCGTCGTCGCCGCCGCGTCGTCCGCGGCCAGCTCGAGCAATCTGCAGCTGTGGTCCGTCGTCGCCGTCACCGACCGCGAGCGGATCGATGCGCTCGCCACCCTTGCAGGCGATCAGGATGCGGTCCGCCACGCGCCGCTCTTCCTGGTCTGGCTCGCAGACTTCGCCCGCTCGGAGCGCATCGCTACGGTTCACGGCCGAGAGCTCGTCAACGCGGACTTCGCCGAGGGCACCCTGCTCGGCGTGGTCGACGCGGCTCTGGCCGCGCAGAATGCCGTGGTCGCGGCGGAATCGGTCGGCCTGGGCACCGTGTACATCGGCGGTATCCGCAACGAGCCCGAGCGCGTCGCCGACGTCCTGGAGCTGCCGCAGCGGGTCTTCCCGGTCGTCGGCCTCTCGGTCGGCTTCCCTGATCCCGCGGAGCAGGCCGAGGTCAAGCCGCGCCTCGGATTCGACGTGGTGTGCCACCGGGACCGTTACCGACTCGAGGCGCAGGACGCGGGTATCGCCCGGTACGACACCCGCGCCGAGGACTTCTACCGTGGACAGGGCCTGCCGGGCAGCTGGACCGGACGAATCGTGGCACGACTGACGGATCCGGGTACTCTGGGATCGCGCCGCCGACTTCGAGACGCGTTGCGCGAAAGGGGTTTCCCGACGAACTAGCAGCGCCGGCAACCCCGGCGCCGCCTCGGCTGTGCCCTGACGAAGACCGTCGGGGACGGCCACGATCGACTGCAGACAGGTGAGGATCGAGCACTATGACCGAAACAGCGTGGAGCCGCAGGCACGTGGACCTGTGCCGCACCCGCTCGTGTCTCTGTGCCTCCTGACCTGAGTACGTGTCTTCCCGATACCTCCCTCCGTCTCGGTGTGTACCTCCTCAAGGAACGGCTATGTCCCTGTCGATGTCGAATGCCCTCGAATACTCCGCCACCGCCGCATCGGACCACGCTCCGGGCGTCCGTGGCGACGAATACCGCTCGGCCCTTCGGCGGCACCCCGCCGGGGTCACGATCGTCACTCTCGAATCCGGCTCCGGCCCGGTCGGGTTCACTGCGACGTCCTTCGCCTCGCTCTCCCTCGATCCGCCGCTGGTCTCGTTCAACATCACCGACACGTCGTCGAGCATCGGCGCCGTCCGCTCGGCCGAGTCGTTGGTGATTCACCTGTTGGGCGACCATCAGCAGCATCTCGCGCAGCGCTTCGCGCGCAGCGCGGCGGAGCGGTTCTCCGACGAGTCGCTCTGGACCCGACTCGAATCCGGTGAACCCGTCCTGCACGGCACGCCGGTCTGGCTCCGGGTTGTCGTCGACCGGTTGATTCCGCTCGGTGACAGCACTCTGGTCGTCGGTGTCGTGGTTCGTGCGCACGAGGACCCGAATCCGGGGGAGGGCAAGCGTATTCCGTTGCTCTACCACGAGGGCGCCTACCACCGCCCCGTCGCATTGGAGGAGTGAATCATGAGTCGTCTGCCGAGTCTCCGGAACGAGTGTCCGAGCTGTCGCCGCACCGCATCGCCCGTCAGCTCGTCGGATCCCCTCCTCGACCGGAGCCTCACATGGAAATCCTCGCCACTCGCAATGACGTAGTCACCGACGCCGGTGCCGAACTCGTTCTCGTCCTGCGACTGCCCGACATCGGAACACACTCCTCGCGTGACCTGGCGGCGCTCGCCGACGCCCTTCGCGAGGCCGCCCAGGATCTGGTTCCGGGCGTGAGCACCCATACGGTGCTCAGCCCGACCCCCATCCCGTTGATCATCGACCTTCCCGCCCGCGACGTCCTGCTCGACGGCCGGCGAGTGCTGCTCAGCCACAGCGAGTTCGAGATCCTCGCCTATCTCGTCCGCAACCCGAGGACCGTGGTGTCCCGGGCCGTCCTGCGCGACCTCGGGACCGGGGTGCGGGAGGTGGACAGTCGCGGCCGGAACGTCGATGTCCACGTCTCCCGGATCAGGACCAAATTGCAGCAGTTCGGCAGCATCATCTCCACGGTCCGCGGCAGCGGATACCGCTTCGACCCGCACCCGGCCGTTCACATCACGGAACTGCTGACGAGGCGGTGCGCATGACGCCCGGGCACGACGACCTCCCCACAGGTCGCACTTCGGCGGCCGCCCCCGAATCGGAGTGCGAGACGCAAGGTCTACTGCGGCGGCTGTTCGCCGACGTCCGGTGGCCGGACGTCGCCACCACTCGCGCGGTGATAGAGCTGTGCACATGGTGAGCGCGGTCCGACCAGAACCTCCCGGCAGCGCACCGCGCCGGGATAATCCGAATGTATGTGGAAGGGCTCCTGCGTGAAGACCACCGTCGTCGCCGGCAACCCCAAGCCCGGCTCCCGCACCCTCGACGCCGCCACCCTGCTTGCCACCGAACTCACCGGCTCCGCACCGGACCACGTCGTCGACGTGATCACCCTCGGATCAGGCCTGCTCGGCTGGGGTGACGGCGCCGTCAAGGCGGCGGTGGAGACCGTCGCCGCCTCGGACCTCGTGGTCGTCGCCAGCCCCACCTTCAAGGCCGCCTACACCGGGATCCTCAAGCTGTTCCTCGACCAGTTCGCCACCGGTGACGGCCTGCGCGACGTCACCGCCGTGCCGCTCATGCTCGGCGCCGGCCCGGCCCACGCCATGGCCCCGGACCTGCTGCTCAAGCCGGTGCTCGTCGAACTCGGCGCCACCACCCCGGCGCCGGGTCTGTACCTGCTCGACTCCACCTACACCACCGACACGCGGATCGCGGACTACGCCGAGCGCTGGGCGCCTGTCCTGCGATCCGCGTGGCGGTGATCGGGCCGGGTCAGACGACCACGGGCTCGCGGTCGTCCTGATCGGCGGCCTCGAGTTCGCGCACGAGCGGCAGCACCTTCTCGCCGAAGTACTCGATCTCCTCCTGGAAATGGAGGAAGCCGGACAGGATGAGATCGACCCCGCGCCGGCGGTATTCGACGATGCGATGGGCGATCTGCTCAGGCGTGCCGATGAGCTGGGTGCGGAAGCCGTCGTTGTACTGGACCAGGTCCTCGAATGTCGAGTCGGCCCACATACCCTTCTTGTCCCCGGTGGACGCGCCGGCCTGCTGCACGGCGCTGTGGAAGCCCTCGACCGCCGGGCGGTTCGCCTTCTCGATGATCTCGCGGAGCGTGTCGCGCGCTTCCTTCTCGGTGTCGCGGGCGATGATGAACCCGTTGAGGCCGACCTTGACCTCGCGCTGGTGCTCGCGGGCGACGGCGCGCAGGTCGGCGATCTGGTCGCTGATGCCGTCGTAGTCCTTGCCGTTGCTGAAGTACCAGTCCGCGTAGCGGCCACCGTTGGCGATCGCGGCAGTGGAGTTACCGCCCTGGAACAGTTCGGGATTGGGCCGCTCGGGCGTGTTGGCGGGCTTGGGCTTGAGGGTGAAGTCGTGGATGCGGTAGAAGTCGCCGCGGAAGTCGACATCGTCCTCGGTCCAGATCTTGCGCAGCACCTGCAGGAACTCGGCACTGCGGCGGTAGCGTTCGTCGTGCTCGAGCCACGGCTCGCCGAGGTGGGTGAACTCGTCCTTGAACCAGCCGCTGACGACGTTGACGGCGAACCGGCCGCTGGAGAGCTGGTCGGCGGTGGCACCCAGTTTGGCGAGCACCGCCGGCTGCCACAGTCCGGGATGGACGGCGGCGATCACCTTCAGGCGCTCGGTGGCCAGCAGGAGAGCGAGGGAGAAGCTGGTGGACTCGTGCTGGAACTCCGCGCCGTAGCTGGCCTCGTACCGCACCTGGCTGAGTGCGTACTCGAAGCCGTTGTTCTCGGCGGTGCGGGCGAGCCGGACGTTGTAGTCGTAGTCCCAGCTGGTGCGCTGTTCGATGTTCGAGGTGACCAGGCCGCCGCTGACGTTGGGCACCCAGTAGGCGAATTTGATCTCGGGGGTGATGTGTTCGGTCGACATGGGCACCAATTCAAGCGTCCGCACCCGCCGCACCCAATCGTTGGAATCAACCCGATCCCAACCGTCGCGAGCGGTCGCGACGGTCGGGACCGGGTCGTCGTCAGGCGGGCTGGACCGCTGCGCCGGCGAGCGGCGACGCGCTGAAGCCGCCGCTCGGCTGGAACCGCGCCAGCACGTCCTCGGCCGGCTCGCCGGCATGCGCGGTGATGAACGCCAGCACGTCGTCGCGGGTGCCGATGCCGAGCAGCGTGCCGGGTTCGGACAGGAACCCGAACAGCGCGGCGGCCACCGGCTCACTCACGGTCGCCGCGGGGAAGAGCAACTCCGCGTGCACGGCGTACTTCGGATCGCCGAGGAACAACCGGGTCACCTCCGCGGCGGCGTGACCGCGGGCGTCCCAGTGCTTTTCGAACTGCTCCGTGAGCCAGCCGGCGGTGAACTCGCCCTCGTGGCCGCGTGCCGCCTCGACCAGCGCCGCCACCTGCACCACGGTGTTCTGTGCGCCCTGGCCGGCGATGGGGTCGAACGCGATGGCGGTGTCGCCGATCGCGGCGACGACGTGGCCCCCGGCCGTGCGGCCCACCGCCCGCCGCACCGTCGGGGTGACGGCCCCGCGCAGCCACGAGTGCGGATCGGCCTCGATGACCTCGAGCTTCTCCACCTCGGGGGCGTCCTGCGGGAAGTAGTCGCGGTACAGCTCGACGACGGTGCGACGCGCGCTGTGGACGTCGGTGACCGCCTCGAACCGCTCGACCCACGGGCTGCCCGGCTTGGCGAAGCCGAGGAAGCTCCACGTCGGACCCGCGTCCTTGTGCAGGTACGGGCCGAGCCAGGCCTCGCCGTACTCGGTGTGCAGGTTGAACAGGTTGTGGGCACCCCCCGCTTCGGAGCGGTAACCCCACGTGTCCGGGCCGTGCCCGAGTCCCCGGAGCGTCACCAGCAGCAGGGTGCGCTGGGGCTCGCGGTAGACGGTGCGCTCGGCGTCGACCGGGAACAGCGACGACAGGCCGCCCTTGCCGGTCGCGACGAGCGTCAGGTCGTGCTCGGCGGCGATCGCATCGAGACTCTCGGGCGTCACCGCACGCACCTCGAACCGGCCACCCCGGTCGAGGAAACGGCCCAGCCGGTCGTCCGCCCGCAGCCGGACGTCGACGCCCTGCGCGACGTACCGGAAATCCGGGTCGAACTCGAGGACCTCGGCGCGGGTGTCGCCGTCGCCCGAGTACAGGCGCGTGCTCATGCCGGTCGAATGGGGTCCGTCGGCGTACAGATCCTCGATGATCCGGGCGTCGGACTCGCGGGACTTGCCGAAGTAGACGGCCGTTCCGGTCGCCGGCACGTCGTTGCGCAGCGACTCGCGATCCCGATCGCTGAAGACGGTGACGTCGAATCCGGCATCGAGGAAGCCGAGCGCGGCCGTGGTCCCGGCCAGTCCGGCGCCGACGACGGCGACGGAACGTCGAGTGGTGGTCATGGAAACTCCTCGTGGTGGGCGGTGATGGATCAGCCGACGTAGGCGCGGTAGCGGTCGGTCACGGTCGAGAGGGGCGCGCCGAGCCGGTAGCGGGCGCCCCGATGCTCGTCGGGGAGGCGGTCGCCCTTGCCGAAGAGCTTGTGGCGCAGCGTTCCCTCGGTGTAGGTCGTCGGGTAGGCACCGCGCTCCTGGAGGACGGGGACGACGTGGGTGATCACGTCCTCGAACGAGCCGGGCGTGACGGCATAGGCAAGGTTGAACCCGTCGACGTCGGTTTCGGCCACCCACTCCTGCAACCGGGTGGCGACGGACTCGCCGGAGCCGACGAAGCGGGGGCCCAGTCCGCCGATGCTCGCCCACTCGGCGATGTCGCGGACGCGCCATTCGCGGCCGTCGTCGTCGGCCTCCTGGAAGGCCGCGACCGCGGAGCGGATGGCGTTGCTCTCGACGTTGCCGATCGGCTCGTCGAGGTCGTAGCGGGACAGGTCGATGCCCATCCAGCCGGAGGTGAACACCAGTGCGCCCTCGAGGCTGGCGTACCGCTTGTACTCCTCGTGTTTGGCCGCGGCCGCCTCGTCGGTGGCGTCCGTGATGATCGTGGCGAGGGCGTAGATCCGCGCGGAGTACGGATCGCGGCCGGCGTCGACGAGCGCGGCCCGGATGCGGGCCACGGTGTCGCGCAGGACCCGCTTGGACGGCGGCCCGACGAAGATCGCCTCCGCGTTCTCCGCCGCGAAGCGCACGCCGCGCGGCGACGCCCCGGCCTGATAGATCACCGGGGACCGCTGCGGTGACGGTTCGGACAGGTGAATGCCGGGCACCGTGAAATGCGGACCGCGATGCCCGATGTGGTGCACCTTCTCCGGGTCGATGTAGAGGCCGCGCTCGGCGTCCCGGACGACGGCGTCGTCCTCCCAGGAGCCCTCCCACAGCTTGTAGAGCACCTCGAGGTACTCGTCGGCGTGGTCGTAGCGGGTGTCGTGATCGAGCTGGTCGGCTTCGCCGAAGTTGCGGGCCGCGGACGGCAGGTATCCGGTGACGACGTTCCATCCGATGCGGCCGCGGGTGAGGTGGTCGAGGGTCGAGAGCCGCCGCGCGAACGGGTAGGGATGCTCGAATCCTGTTCCGGTGGTGATGCCGAAGCCGAGATGCTCGGTGGCCGCGGCCATCGCGGAGACGAGCAGGAGCGGATCGGCCACCGGGATCTGCGCCCCCTGCCGCAGCGCCGCCTCGTCGGTGCCGCCGTAGACGTCGTACGTGCCGAGCACGTCGGCGATGAAGAGGCCGTCGAACAGGCCGCGTTCGAGGAGCCGGGCAAGCTCGGTCCAGTACCCGAGGTCGGTGTAGCGGTGCGACCGGTCCGCGGGGTGGCGCCACAGTCCGGGGGACTGGTGGGCCACGCAGTTCATGTCGAACGCGTTGAAGCGGATGTGCCGGGTCACGCGATCACTCCGGGGCGACGGCCCGCGCTCCACGCGTAGGGGAGCGGATCCCCGTTGAGCACATGGGCGCCGACGGCCTGCTGCTTGTAGATCAGCGGGTTGTGCGCCGCGACGGTCCGTGCGTTGCGCCAGTGCCGGTCCAGCGCCGCCTCCGACGAGGTGATGGACGCGCCGCCGACCTCGAACAGCTGGGCCGTCGCGTCGAGGACGAGCCCGATCACCACCGACTGGGCGCGGGCGGCGGAAGCCTCGGCGCGGTCGAGCAGTTCGGGGTCGTCGGCGCCCGCGTCGAGAAGGACGTCGAGGTCGTCGGCGACGGCGAGCACGGCGGCACGGGCACCGAAGGCCGCGGCCGACAGCTTCCCGATCACCTGCTGGACCAGCGGGTCGTGCCGTGGCAGGTCGGCCACGGCGTGGGTGAACGTGCGGGTGCGTGCCCGAACCCGGTCGACGGCGTCGGCCTCGGCCCGCCGGGCGATGCCGGCGAGCACCGCGAGCTGCACCAGCTGCAGGTAGGCGGTCGCGTAGGTGCGGCCCGGGGCGCCGTAGCCGGGCCCGAGGATGCGGTCCTCCGGCACCACGACCCCCGTGAAGGTGGTGGTACCGCTCGCGGTGAGCCGCTGGCCGAAACCGTCCCAGTCGTCGGTCTGCTCGACGCCCGCCTGCCGCGCGTCCACCAGTACCGAAACCCGCTCGCCGTCGCGGTCCGCGGCGACGAGGATGTGGTCGGCGTACAGGCTTCCGGTGCTGTAGTACTTGACTCCGTCGAGGACCCAGCCGTCGCCCTTGCGGGTGAGGGTCGTGCGGTAGCGGTCGGCGGCACCCACGCCCGGTTCGGTGATGGCGTTGCCGACGAGCGTGCCGTCCGCGGCGGCCGCGAGCCAGTGCCGGGCTCGTTCGTCACCCGCGAGCCGTTGGTCCTCGACGAAGCTCCAGTGCACGCGCAGCGCCTGTGGCAGGTTCGACTCGGCGGCAGCGAGGTCGATCAGCAGGTCGAACAGCTGACGGACCGTGGCACCGAAGCCGCCGAACTCGACCGGCACCCGCAGGGCGCCGAAACCGGCCTCCCGCAGCCACTGCACCTCGTGGAACGGCAGCCGGCGCTCGTGCTCGCGCTGGACGGCTCCCTCGGCGATCCGGTCGAAGATCGGCCGGAAGCGCTCCCGGAGTTCGTCGTCGGTCACGGCCGGCGTCTGGATCGTTGAACTGCTCACCTGTCATGCTCCTCGGTGTGGCGTCGATGTCGACACAACGATGGACAATCGGGCCCGCGATGGCACCGGTTGCGATCGGCCAGAGTTCAATACTGGCGCCGGGGAACGGGCGTGCGGTCGTCTCAGATCACTCCGTGCCGCGGTGGAGATGTCCCGTCCAGCGTCCAACGGCCGATGTGCTGCAGCTTCCAGCGCGTCGCGTCGTGCAGGGTGTGGGTGCGTGCGTCGCGCCAGTAGCGGGACAGGTTGGCCGCGCCGGATGCGCTTCGGGTGCCGCCCAGTTCGAACACCGCGTTCGCGGCGTCGAGCGCGGCGCGGGTCGCCGCGACCTTCGCGGTGGCGACGTCGATCGATGCCGCCGCGGCGGTGTCGGCGTCGAGGTCGGCGCGCGCGGAGTCCACCGAGCGGGCCGCGACGGCCAGCAGGGCCTGGGCCGCCCGCACCGTGACGGTCACCTCACCGGCGAGCTGAGTCAGTAGCGGATCGTCCACCGCGCGGTCGACTCCCGCCTCGAAGTGGGGACGGGCGCGGCCGGCCTGCACGACCGCCTCACGCAGGGCGCCGGTCGCGATCCCCACGTCGATCGCGGCGTGCAGGATCTGTGCCTGTGCCCCGTAGGTGGTGGGCCCGTCGAACAGCCCCGAGTACGGGACGATCGACGAGGCGGGCACCGTCACGCCGTCGAGGGTGACGGTGCCACTGGCGGTGGTGCGCTGCCCCATGCCGTCCCAGTCGTCGACGACGGTGAGCCCGGCGGCGTCGCGGGGCACGAACGCCACGGCCTTCGGAGTGCCGCGGCCCGGGGTGCCGCCGTCGCCGACCACACTGGCGCGCACGGCGATCCAGTCCGCGAACAGGGCGCCCGTGCTGTAGAACTTGCGGCCCGAGAGGGTGAAATCCGCACCGGATGGGACGAGCACCGTGGTGTCCACGTCGACGGGATGGGGGCCGCGTTCGCTCTGCGCGTTCGCGAACAGGGCTCCGGACCGCACCTCACCGTAGAAGAACTCCTGCTGATCCGGGGTTCCCTGCGACCGGAGCAGTTCGAGGAAGGTGAAGTGGGACTGGGGGATCTGCGCGATACTCGGATCCGCCTCGGCGAGGAGCCGGAAGATCTCCACGAGGGTCTCGGTGGGCACGTCGATCCCGCCGTACGCGCGGGGCACCGTCACCGCGCCGAGGCCCGATCCGGCGAATTCGCGGATCTGGGTGTGCGGCAGTTCGCGGTTCGCGTCGCGGAGCGTGGCGTTCTCGGCGAATCGCCGGCCCAATACCGTGACCGTCTCGAGCGCATGGTCCGTGTCGACGATCCCGGATGTGACCTCGGCAGTTCCCATCTCAGCGGACCCCGGCAGGAAGGAAGGGAACGCTTCCGGACACGGCGCCGCCGGCACCGCCGGTGAACAGGCCGCGTTCCCGCAGGACCGGTAGCACCCCCTCGCCGAACCAGTACAACTCCTCGAGGTGCGGGTATCCCGAGAGGACGAACTCGTCGATGCCCAGCGCGGCGTATTCGGCGATCCGGTCGGCGACTTCGGTATGGCTGCCGACGAGGGCCGTCCCGGCCCCGCCGCGCACGAGACCCACCCCGGTCCACAGGTTCGGCGCCACCTCCAGGTTACGGGCGTCGCGCCAGTCTCCGCTGCGCCGGTTGTTCTCGTGCAGGGCGAGCATGCGGCGCTGTCCTTCGGACTCGCTGCGTGCGAGACCCGCCTGTGCCGCGGTCACCGTGTCGGGGCCGAGTGCCGCGATCAGCCGGTCGGCCTGCGCCCACGCATCGGCGGCGGTGTCCCGGGTGATGACGTGCAGGCGGATGCCGAACCGGATGGTGCGTCCGCGCCGGGAGGCGAGTTCGCGGATCCATGCGATCTTTTCGGCGACGGCCGCCGGCGGCTCACCCCAGGTGAGGTAGACGTCGGCGTGCTCGGCGGCCACCGGGCCCGCGGCGGCGGACGATCCACCGAAGTACAGCGGGGGGACAGGGCTCGGGAGCGTGGCCAGCGCGGCTTCCGAGACGTGCAGGTGCGTGCCGGAGTGGGTGACGGTCTCGCCGGCCCACAGCCGTCGGACGATCGAGAGGAACTCGTCCGCTCGGGCGTACCGCTCGTCCTTGCCGAGGTGGTCGCCGTACGCGCGCTGCTCGTGGGCCTCGCCGCCCACCACCACGTTGAGCAGGATCCGCCCCGGGGCGTGCAGTGAGAACGTCGCCGCCATCTGTGCGGCGAGGGTGGGGCTGATCAGTCCCGGGCGGAACGCCACGAGGAAGGCGAGTCGCTCGGATTCGCGCGCCACCATTGCCGTGGTGAGGAAGGCGTCCTCGCACCATGCGCCGGTAGGGGTGAGTGCGCCGACGAATCCGAACTCCTCGGCGGCGCGGGCGATCGACGCCAGGTACCCGACGGTGGCGCGCCGATCACCGCGGGCCGCCCCGGCGGGCGTTCCGTGGCCGCCGCCGACGATCAGGCGGCTGTCGCCGTAGGTGGGAAGAAACCAATGGAATGCGAGGGACATTGTTGCGAGGTTAAGGGCGGGGCGGAGCGCGGGCCACGGTTGAAATCGGTCCGATTCCAATTCTGGTCCTCGCCGGACGCCGCCCGGCGCCGCCTGCCGAGCGTGACGCGCGGACCGGACGACGAAAGGCGGGGCGAGAGAAGAAACTCTCGCCCCGCGTCTCGAACGACGGTCAGGAGGCCAGGATGAGCCCGCGGTCCCCGGTGCCGAAGCGGCGCAGGACCTCCACCACGGCGGGGGACGGCGTTGCCAGCCCCCGTGATTCGAGCCACGGCAGGGTGCCGTCGACGATGTGCTCGATCGTGAACTCGGCACCGAGCGGGAGGAGGGTCACGCCGTCGGCCACGCGGGTGGTGTGGATGTCGGCGATCAGCCCGGCGAGGCCGTGCGGGGTGCCGATGTAGGACAGGGTGTCTGCGCGACGACGGCCGTCGAGCAGCGCATACTGCTTGCGGGCGCTGCGGGCCTCCTCGGCGACGAGCACCTCGAGATCGACCAGGACGCTGATGCTGTCGGGATCGCGACCGTCGGCGCGGGCTTCGGAGCGGGCCCGTTCGCGGAGCTTCGCGCTCTCCCTCAGGTCGGCGGCGCGGATCCGGACCACGTTCGACGGCGAGGCGCTCAGGTCGAGCGCCGGTTCGTCGGCGCGTCCGGTGGTCAGGTCGGCCCAGTAGTGCGGGCCCTCGGGCCCGGCGAGCTCGACGGCGATACGCAGGGGACGATCGATGGGCCGGGTAGCGTTGTGCGACAAGGGTTTTCTCCTGGATCAGCGCCGCTCCGGTGGTGCTCCGGCGCGACGTGGCGGAAGGGACTGTGAGCGGTCAGCCCGTACAGATGCCCGAGGAGGTCCGGCCCAGATCGACGTGACGACGGCACCAGCGGGCGACGACGGCCGCTGCGGTTTCGGGTGCCATGGGCGATATCCTACACAATCGGTCGGGAATGCTCGATTCGGTGGTGAACCCGCCGTTCGGGCGGGTTCACCACCGGGGTCATGCCGCGCGGAGCGCGGCGAGCCCCCATGCGCGCGCCAGCAATTCGTACGAACGCAGCCGGTCCTCGTGCCGGTGCGTCACCGACGTGACCACGAGCTCGTCCGCCCCGGTGACGCGCTGCAGCGACTCGAGCCGCTCCGCCACGGTGGCGGGGGCGCCGACGAACTGGGTGATCAGCCGGTCGTCGACGAGGCTGCGCTCCTCGTCGGTCAGGGGCGCAGACGTGGCCGGGTCCGGGTACGGGACGGCCCCGTGGCCGGACCGGATGCTGTGCGTCCAGTGCCCGTACGTGGCCGCCAGGTCACGCGCGGTGGCGTCGTCGTCGGCGACGACCGCGTCGGCGGACACCACCACGTACGGCCGGTCGAGGAAGCGGGACGGGCGGAACGCCGCGCGGTACGCCTCGACCGCCTCGACGGTGGTGCCGGGACTGACGTGGTAGTTCGCACCGAACGGCAGGCCCAGCCGTCCGGCCAGCGACGCCGACGGCCCGGCACTGGTCCCGAAGACCCACAGCTCGACGTCCGCGCCCTCGCCGGGGCTGGCGTGCAGCTCGATCCCGTCCTCGGTGCGATAGGTCCCGTCCAGCAGAGCGAGGATGTCGTCCACCTGCCCGTCGAAGTCCGGGGCCTGCGCTCCCGGTTGCTGCAACACGGCGAACCCGGCGGCCAGGCGCGGGGAGGACAGCAACGGCCCAGGCTGGTACGGCGGCGGAATGACCAGGCCGTCGCGCACCTCGGTGGCGCGGCGCGATTCCTGTTCGGCGGCCCCGGACCGGGCGGCCGCGAGCGCCTCCGCCCGGCGCTGTCCCGACCGGCCGAGTCCCAGGTCGATCCTGCCCGGATACAGCGCGTCCAGCGTGCCGAACGCCTCGACCACACCGGCCGCGGTGTTGTGACCGAGCTGAACCGCGGCGGCACCGACGCGGATCGTGCTGGTGGCGGCGGCGATCGCGCCGATCAGCACGGTCGGCGACGACGACGCGACGGCGACGAAGTGGTGCTCGGCCACCCAATACCGGCGGTATCCCCACCCTTCCGTCCTCCGGGCCAGGTCGACGGTGTTGTGCACCGCCTGCGCCGTGGTGGATCCCTCGCTGACGGGGGAGAGGTCGAGAACCGAGAGCGGTACCGGATTCGATGCGGTCGTCGTCACCGGGCCTCCTCGTCGCGCGGAGTGCGTTCGCCGGCCTCGACGGCGAACCGCAGCCGGTTCTCCGCCGGGGCGATGGGGCACGTCGCCGCGTCGGTGAACGCGCATGGCAGGTTGGCGGCCCGGGTGAAGTCGAGCGTGACCGAGCCGTCGGCGGTCGGCGCGGCGACCTCGAGGATCCGCGCGGCCGGGTAGGTCGTCACGCCGCTGGTCCCGTCGGTGAACAGCACGCGCAGCGGACCCGAGCCGTCGCCGAACGCGACGAGGCGGTGCTCGGCGCCGTCGTGGGTGAAGCGGATCAGCCCGGCCGCGCTGTGGTGGTGCTCGAGGCCGTCGACCACGGCGCCGGTGGTGACGGTCCGCGCCTGATCGAAGGCCTCGAAACGGCCCTGCAGCACCCACTCCGGCGCGGGCTCGTACGCGGGGATTCCGGTGAAGGCCGCCAGAGCCGGCGATTTCGGGTCGTGGATGCGGACGGCGAACCGGCCGGTGCGGCGGATGATCTCGGCGTAGCCGTCGCCGGCCGCGACCCGGACACCGGGTGCGCCCTCGATCGGCTCGTGCGCCTCGGTTCCGCCGTCGGATTCGAGGAGCACGCGCTCGCCGTCCACCCGCCACGATCCGGGCACCTCGTCGAGGATCGTGGGCTCGGTGTCCAGCCAGTACAGCCCGGTCAGGCTGAGCCAGCCGTCCGGGCGGCGCAGCGCCTCCTCGCGGGCTGCGTGCCAGCTCCGCCAGTCCTCGGTGAACGTCTCTCGGTCGAGTGTGGTGGTCACGATGCCTGGACTCCTTCGTCGATCTCGTGCGGGTGGCGCAGGTCGAGGTGACTGCGCAGGGTGGTGCCCTCGTATTCGGTGCGGAAACTGCCGCGTTCCTGCAGCAGCGGCACGACCTTGTCGACGAATTCGTCGAGGCCGCCGGGGGTGAGGTGCGGAACCAGAATGAAGCCGTCGCTCGCATCGGTCTGCACATAGCGGTCGATCTCGGCGGCGACGTGTTCGGGGGTGCCGACGAACTGCTGCCGCGCGGTGACCTCGATGATCAGTTCGCGGATGCTGAGCTTCTCGGCCTCGGCCTTCTCCCGCCAGGCCAGCGCGACGGCGCGCGGATCCTTGGCGTGGCGGACGCGGCCGCGCGTGATGTTCAGGTTGTCCTCCGGTTCGACGTCCGGCAGCGGCCCCTCGGGGTCGTACCCGGACAGGTCGCGGCCCCACACCTGCTCGAGGAACGCGATCGCGGTCTGCGGGCTCACCTGCTGCAGCCGGATGTGGCGGGCCTGCTCGGCCGCATCCTCCGCGGAGTCGCCGAGGACGAACGTCGCGGCCGGCAGGATCTTCAGGTCGGCGTGGCTGCGCCCGTACTTCGCGAGGCGGCCCTTGACGTCGGCGTAGAAGGCATGGCCCTCCTCGAGGGTGCCGTGGCCGGTGAAGATGGCGTCGGCCTTGGCGGCGCCGAATTCGCGGCCCTCGTCGGAGTCACCGGCCTGCAGGAGCACCGGGTGTCCCTGCGGGCTGCGTGGCACCTCGAACCGCCCGGAGATGTCGAACTGGGTGGTGTGGATGTCGAACGGAGCGATGTCGGAATCCGCCGCGAAGATGCCGTTTTCGCGGTCGACGACCGGTGCTCCGGGTCGCCAGCCGTCCCACAGCTGCCGGGTGACGTCGACGATCTCGTGGGCGCGGACGTAGCGCTGCGAGTGGTCGAGATAGCCGCCACGCCTGAAGTTCTCGCCGGTGAAGGCGTCGGAGGAGGTGACGAGGTTCCACGCGGCGCGGCCGTCGGACAGATGGTCGAGGGTGGCGAACTGCTTGGCCAGTTCGTACGGCTCGTTGAAGGTGGTGTTGATCGTGCCCGCGAGTCCGAGGTGGGTCGTCGCACCGGCGAGGGCCTCGAGAACCGTGAGCGTGTCGGGCCGGCCGACGACGTCGAGATCGTGGATGCGGCCGCGGTGTTCGCGCAGCCGCAGTCCCTCGGCCAGGAAGAAGAAGTCGAACAGTCCGCGTTCTGCGGTCCGGGCCAGGTGCAGGAACGACTCGAAGTCGATCTGGCTCTTCGATTCGGGATCCGCCCACACGGTCGTGTTGTTGACACCCGGGAAGTGCGCGGCCAGGTGAATCTGCTTTCGAACGGTATTCTGCGGCATGGTGATCGACCTCCTCAGGCGGTGGCGTAGCGGTTGGCGGGGCGCGGGAGGCCGAGACGGTCCCGCAGGGTCCCGGTGGACGTCGGGACCTGCGGCCGCAACACCGGCAGGACCCGTTCGGTGAGCGCCGCGACCGTGCCGGCGAGGGCCAGCGGACGTAACACCACGCCGTCCACGCCGTCCACGTCCCCGAGGAGGGCGAGCAGCCCCGCCGGGCCGCCGCGGTAGAACAGCGACTCCGGCGTGTAGGCCGCGCCGGCCCAGTTCTCGAGCTGGGCCAGGTCCGCGGCGGCGGTGGCGTCGTCCGCGGCGAGCAGCACGTCGATGTCGAGCAGCACCGCCGGTCGCCGATCACCGGCCTGCGCGCGCAGGCGCCCGGCCAGGTTCGCGGCGGACTCGAGGTCGGCGGCCTCGATACGCACGAGATCGGCGCGCTCCGCGGCGAAGTCGAACGACTGCTCGTCCGCTACCGCAACCGCGACGAGGGGCCGGCCCTGGGGTGACCGGGGCGTGATCGACGGACCTTTGACGGAGAAGTGCTCGCCGACGAAGTCGATGTAGTGCAGCTTGTCCCGGTCGACGAACCGGCCGGTGGCGACGTCGCGGATCTCGGCGTCGTCCTCCCAGCTGTCCCACAGGCGGGCCGCGACCTCGGCGGCCTCGGCGGCCTCGATCCACAGTGAGCCGGTGTCCTGGGTGCCCTTGCGGCCGAACAGGGCGGCCCGGTCCTCGCCCTCGGAGACGGCGACCTGCCACCCCGCACGGCCGACCGTGGTGTGGTCGAGGGTTTGCACGGCCTTGGCCACGTGGAACGGTTCCGTGTGGGTCACCGTCGCGGTGGGGATCAGCCCGATCCGCGAGGTGACGGCGGACAGCCGCGCGGCGACGCCGACCGCTTCGAGCCGGCCGCGCACGGTGTCCGCACCGGAGTCGATTCCGAACGAGTCCGGGAGGAAGGCCAGGTCGACGCCGGCACGGTCCGCGCGGCCCACGAGATCCGCCCAGTAGCGGGCCGTGAACACGTCCTCCGCGCGTGAATCCGTGCGACGCCACGAATGCGGATGCGAGCCGGTTCCGCGGAATTCGAGGGCGAGCAACAACTGTGAACTATCGGGCATGGCGAACCTTCCCTGGAATGGCATCGAGCAGCAGTTTCGTGTACTCGTGCTGTGGGCTGTCGAAAATCTCTGCGGTGGTCCCGGATTCGACGATTTCGCCGGACCGCATCACCGCGACGGTGTCGCTGATCTGCCGGACCACGGCAAGATCGTGGGAGATGAACAGGTAGCTCAGCCCCAGCTCGTCTTGCAGGCGGGTGAGCAGGTCGAGGATCTGCGCCTGGACCGACACGTCGAGCGCGGAGACGGGCTCGTCGAGCACGAGCAGTTCCGGGTGCAGCGCGAGCGCGCGGGCGATCGCCACGCGCTGGCGTTGTCCGCCGGACAGTTCCGCGGGTCTGCGCTCGAGGTGTGCCGTGCTCAGCGCCACCTGCCCGAGCAGCTCCGCAACACGTTCGGCGCGCTCGTTCTTCGTGCCGATGCCGAAGGCTTCGAGCGGTTCGGCGACGATGTCGCGGATTCGGAGCTTGGGATTCAGGGCCGCATAGGGGTTCTGGTGGACGATCTGCACCCGGCGGCGGAGCTCGCGCAGGTCCCGGCCGCGCAGCGCGGTGATGTCCCGCCCGTCGAACCGGACCTGGCCGGACGTGGCGGATTCCAGTCGGATCGCGATGCGGGACACCGTGGACTTGCCGGAACCGGACTCGCCGACCAGGGACAGAGTGCGACCGCGCGGAACCGAGAAGGAGACGTTGCGCACCGCCTCGAGCGCCGTGCGCCGGTCGATGCGGAAGGTCCTCGAGACCCCGGACACGGTGAGCAGGGGTTCCGCGGGTCCGCGGCCGGGCCGGGCCGCGGCGCCGGCGAGGCTCGGTGCGGCGGCGACGAGCGCCCGGGTGTACTCGTGCCGGGGGTTCTCGAGGATCTGCCGGGCCGGCCCGGTCTCGACGATCCGGCCCTGGCTCATCACGACGATGCGGTCGGCGCGGTCGGCGGCGACGCCGAGGTCGTGGGTGATGAGCAGGACCGCGGTACCGGTCTCGGCGATGCGGCTGTCGAGGTGGTCGAGGATGCGCCGCTGCACGGTGACATCGAGGGCGCTGGTCGGCTCGTCGGCGATGACGAGGTCCGGCCGGCACGCGAGCGCGATGCCTATGAGCACGCGCTGCCGCTGCCCGCCGGACAGGTCCTGCGGGTACTGCCTGGCACGGAGTTCGGGATCGTCGAGCCCCGCTTCCGCGAGGATGCGCAGCGCGTCGATCTTCGCGGTGCGCCGGTCGGCGAGACCGTGGATACGCAGGACCTCGGCGACCTGGTCACCGATGCGGACGACCGGGTTCAGGGACGTGGTGGGGTCCTGGGGCACGAGTCCGATGCGGGCACCGCGCACCTTCTCGAAGGCGCGGTCGGGCAGGGTGTCCAGTCGCTGCCCGTCGAACGTGACGGTGCCGCCGGTGATCCGGCCGCTACCCGACAGCAGGCCGAGGATCGCGTGTGCGGTCGTCGACTTGCCGGAACCGGACTCGCCGACCACCGCGACGACCTCACCCCGGGAAAGCGTGAAGCGGACCCCGTCCACCGCGGTGACCGGGTCGCGACGGCTGCCGTACTCGACCCGCAGGTCGCGTACATCCAGCAGGGGCGCGGTCATCGAGTGCTCCGTTCTTCGATGGCGTGACCGAGGCGATGCGCCGACAGGACGACCGCCACGATGACCAGGCCGGGCAGTGTCGTCATCCACCAGGCGGTGGCCAGGTAGTTCCTGCCCTCGGAGATCAACGATCCCCATTCCGGGGTGGGCGGCACCGCGCCGAAGCCGAGGAAGCTCAGCGACGACACAGCGAGCACGGCCATGCCGAACTCGACCGCCGCGAGCGCGACGACGGGGGCGTACG
Source organism: Rhodococcus sp. 2H158 (assembly GCF_053764755.1). NCBI lineage: Bacteria > Bacillati > Actinomycetota > Actinomycetes > Mycobacteriales > Nocardiaceae > Rhodococcus > Rhodococcus sp. 2H158. Next base: position 154,303 of record NZ_JBSNCE010000001.1, on the reverse strand, counting down.
AGTTGCGCAGCACGTGCCGGCGCAGGACGGTGTGCCAGCGGGCACCGCATGCGAACGCCGCCTCGACGTACAGGGCGCGGCGCACGCGCAGGACCTCCGACCGCATGACGCGGGCGAAGTTCGCGACGAGCCCGACGCCGACCGCGATCGCCACGTTCATGGTGCCGAATCCGAGCGCGGTGACGAGCGCCAGGGACAGCAACAGGGCGGGGATGGACAGCAGAACGTCGACGACCCGCATGAGTACTGCGTCGAAGACGCGCAGGCGCGGAGCGTCGACCGCACCGCCGGCCGCACCGGAGAGCAACCCGACGAGCGAGCCGACGACGAGAGCGAGTCCGACGGCGACGAGCGTCGCGGTCAGGGACAGGCCCGCACCGTGCACGACCCGGGTGTACACGTCGCGCCCGATGTTGTCGGTGCCGAACCAGTGCGCCGCGGACGGCCCCTGCAACTTGTCGCCCGGGACGCCCTGCAGCGGATCACCGGACGCGAAGACCGAGGGGAACAGGGCGAAGCCGACGGCGAGGAGCAGCACGGTGGTCGAGACCACGAGAGCCCCGTAGCGGCGCAGGGCGCTCGTGGCGCCCCGGCGCCGGGACGGTGCGTGTGGCCCGGCCGCGGCCTGTGCGGACGCGGCGACCGGTTCCCGGATCAGGACGTCAGACATGTGCCTTCCTCTCCTCCTCCACCGCGAAGCCGGTGAGTTCGGTGGTCCCCTCGGCGGGCGTCGGATGCGAGGGCGAACCGCCGCCGCGACGGCCGTCGGCGATGCGTGGATCGATGAGCGGATAGACCAGGTCCACCGCGAGGTTGACGAGCACGAAGATCACCGCACTGAAGACCACGATGCCCTGGACGACGGGAATATCCTGCGCCAGAACCGAAGTCTGGGTCAGCCGACCGACACCGGCGCGGGAGAACACCGTCTCGACGACCACGGACCCCGCCAGCAGGTTGCCGACCGTCACCCCGGCGATGGTGAATGCGGGGATGCTGGACAGGCGCAGTGTGTGCCGGGTCTGAAGGCGCCACCGGGACGCGCCCTTGGCGCGAGCTGCTTCGACGAACGGTTGCCGCCATGTGGTCTGCAGGCTCGCGGCGAGGACCTGCGCGATCACCGCACCGGTGGGGAGCGCGAGGGTGATCGCCGGCAGCACCAGATGCTCGATGCCCTGGTCGCCGAATGCTGGAAGCAGCTTCATCCGGAACGAGAAGAGCTGGAGCAGAAGCAGTCCCACCCAGAAGGTCGGAACCGCGACACCGAGCGGCGGCAGCGAGAACAGCGCGCTGCGCAGCCACCGGGCACGCGTGTACGTGGCGACGAACGCGATCGAGGTGCCGAGGAGCACGGCGAGCGCCAGGGCGGCCGCGGCCAGGGCCAGGGTGCTGGGTACGGCGGCGGCGATCGCTTCGGTCACGGGTTGTCCTGTGACGATCGAGATGCCGAAGTCACCCCGGACGGCGTTGCTCAGCGCACTGAGGTACTGCTCCCACAGCGGCCGGTCGAGCCCGTACCGTTCCTGCAGTTGCGCGACAGCGGCCGCATCCACCGGTGTGCCGCTGCCGGCGCCGTCGACCGCGATGCTCACCGGGTCGGACGGCAGCAGGTACAGCACGCCGAACGAGACGGTGAACGCCGCCCACAGCACCAGCAACGCCTGCACGAGCCGGGAACCGAGATACCGGGCCATGGTCTACTCGCTCAGCCAGGTGTCGAAGAACTGCAACCGGGCGGAGGCCTCGAACGTCAGGTCCTGCACCGTCCCCGCCGCACCGATGGCCTGGGACAGCTCCACGGTCGGTAGCCACAGGCCGTTGTCGAGGACGAGCTGCTGTGCCTGCTCGACCAGCTCGCCGCGTTCGGCCGGGTCGGTGGTGCGCAGCTGCGCAGACAGGACCTCGTCCAGTGCCGGGATCGGGCCGCGGTTGTTGAGGTTGCGCCCGTCGAGTCCGAACGTGGTGCGCAGGATGTCGCCGTCGGCGCGCGTGCTGTTGTAGTAGGTGGCGTCGAAGTCCTTCGCACCCTGCCGGGCAGTGGCTTCCGGGGTGGAGACCAGGTCGAGCTGCAGGTCGATACCGACCTCGCGCAGCTGCTGCTGCACGAGCTCGAGGATCGCCTGGTTGCCGGCGAACACCGAACTGAACAGCACCGAGAAGGACAGGCGGTTGCCGTCCTTGACGCGGATGCCGTCCGGGCCGGGAACCCAGCCGGCGGTGTCGAGGATCGACTTCGCCTTCGCCGGGTCGTAGGTGACGTCGTCGAGCGCGACGTAGCCGGGGGTGCGGGAGGCGAGGGTGCTGGTCGCGGGCCGGAAATCGGGGCCGAGGACGGTGTCGACGAGTTCCTGGCGGTCGAGGGCCGGCACGATCGCGGCGCGCACCGCCGGATCGGTCAGGACGCCACGGGTGACGTTCGGCTGGAAACCGAACGGGACACCCGGGTTCGGCGTGGTGAGGATCCGTCCGCCGCTGCCTTCGATCTGGGAAGCGTCCTGCGGCAGCGCATCGCTGATCGCGTCGAGCTGGCCGGATGCGAGGCTTCCGGTGCGTACACCGGACTCCGGGACGATCGTGAACTCGATGCGATCGAGGTAGGCCTCGCCGTCGTGCGCGAACACGTCGGATCCCCATGAGTATCCGGTGCGCTTGACCAGCGTGGCGGACTTGTCCTGCTGGTAGTCCTCGTAGACGAAGGGACCGGTGCCGGACAGGTCGCCGGCGCAGCGTTCCTCCGCGGACTTCGCGACGTCCCTGTCGGACAGGAAGCCGAGTTGCAGCGTCGACGACGCCTGCAGGAACTGCGCGTTCGGTCCGGCGAAGGACACCTGGGCGGTGAGCGGATCGAGCACCGTGGTGCCGGTGTACCCCGACAGGTAGCTCGCCGCCAGCGCTGCCTTGGCGCCGGTGAGGGTCTGGACGATCGCGTCGAAGTTCTTCTTCACCGAGTCCGCAGTGAACGGGGTGCCGTCACTGAATGTCACGCCGTCCTTCAGCCGGAACGTGAACGCCGAGGCTGCCCCGTTCACCTCCCAGCTTTCGGCGAGCCACGGCTTCAGTTCACCGGTCCCGGGGTCCTGATCGGTGAGCGAGTCGACGATCTGACGGGCGACGTAGATGGTCTGGTTGCTGCCGGCCTGGGCGGGATCGGCGCACGTGGGGGCCTGGGACAAGCCGTAGCGCAGGGTTCCGCCGGGCTGCGGGGTGCCGCCACCGGAGGAGGTGCCCGCCGTGTCGGTGCCGCACGCGGCGAGTCCACCGGCGAGGATTGCGGCGGTGGCGGCCGCGACGGCGCGACGTCGGGCGGCAGAGGTGAACGGAACAGGCACCGGGGAACTCCATGATCTCGTGAGGCGCCGATGGCACCGCGTTTCGCGATGCCACCGGCCGGGCAGACGGTCGTAGTTCTTCGACTGGGTAGCGCCGCTCAGGCGCGACAGGATCGTGGGCGACAGATGCCCGAGCACTGACGGCACAGGTCGACGTGCAGGCGCGCCCACGCGCCCACGAACCCCTCGCCTGCCATGCCTTCTCCTCCATCGTTCCCGGCGGTAGCACCCTCACCTGCGGCGGCAGGGGGTTGCTGCGACGTCGTCGAGCCGGGTCTCTCGGTCGCTCTGGATGGTTCTCGGTGACCGTACGCGTTGCGAACGAGTTCGGAGAACCCTTTCGCTCACCGTGATCGAAACCCGGTGCCGGCACGACGGCGCCGGTCGGCGAGCGCACAGAGCAGCGACACCGCGAGCATCGCGGCGCACACCGCGAGGCCGGCCGACGTGGCACCGGCGAAGTCGTCCCCGTCCGTCGCCAGCGCCGACAGATACAGGCCGGACACCGCGGCGAGGGCGACCGTCGCGGACAACCGCTGTGACAGCTGCAGGAACCCGGCCGCGACACCATGACCGCCCGCCGGGGACGACTCGAGCGTCAGCGCCCGGTTGGGTGCATCCACGAATCCACCCGAGAGGCCCGACAGCGCGGCCAGCGCCACGAACACCGGCATCGTGGCGTCGTGCTGCACAGCGGCGGCGTAGCCACCGACGACGGCGATCTCGGCTGCCACCACCACGACGACCGTCACCCGGCCGTATCGCGCGACGACCCGCCACCCCACGGCCGAGGCGACGGCCATCGCCGCGGCGGCGGCGGACAGCACGGCGGCGGCCTGGACAGCGGCATAGCCGCGCCCCTCGATGAGGTACAGGCTCACGACGGTGTTCAGGGACAGCACCGCACCGAACCAGAACAGTGCGACCAAGGTGCCGAGGACGTATCCGCCGGAGCCGGTCAGTTCGGGAAGCAGCACGGGCTTGCCGCCGCGCGCGGCGACACGGCGTTCCCACGACAGGAAGGTGGCGAGTGAGACCGCCGCTCCCCCGACGGCGAACACCGCACCCACCGGACCCGGTTCGGAGACCACGGGCAGCATCACCAGCGTCGTGGCCGCCGCGAGCAGCACGAGGCCCCCGGCATCGACCCCGCTGCGGGCCGACGGTCGTCCCCGATCCGGGGGCAGGCGGCGTGCCGCGAGCGCGAGTGTGACGAGTGCGCACGGCACGTTGAGAATCAGCAGAACGCGCCACCCGTACTCCCCGGGCGCAGCGCCGAGCACCAGCCCACCGACGAGCGGACCGCACAGCCCGGCGAGGCCCCCGGCCGTGCTGTAGGCGGCCAGGGCCCGGGCGCGCGCCGGGCCGGTGTAGTTCTCGGCCAGGATCCCGAGCACCTGCGCGCTGATCAGGCCGGCCCCGACGCCCTGACCGGCCCGTGCGGCGACGACCGTCCAGGGGTCGGACGCGACAGCTCCGCACACTCCCATGACCGCGAAGAGGGCCATGCCCGCGAGGAACAGCCGCCGCCGGCCGGCCACATCGCCGAGCCGGCCTGCCGGGACCAGCGCAAGACCGAAGCTCAGCGAGTATGCGGCCCGGATCCACTGCACCTGCGAAACGCCCGCGTCGAGGCCGGTCCGCAAGGCGGGAAGGCCGATGTTCAGCACCGACGAATCGAGCAGGGTGGTGAAGCCGGCGGCCGCACAGACCGGCACCACCGACGTCGTCTGCCGGGGCGTCGGCGCCCGATCGGTGAGTGTCACGCGGGGAGGTGGGCTAACCGCCGACCGCCACCGGATCGGCCGGTACCCGCAGCCCGAGGTTGTGCCGCAGCGTGGTTCCGGTGTACTCGGCGCGGAGGACACCGCGGTCCTGCAGCAGGGGCACCACCTCGTCGACGAAATCGTCGAGTCCCCAAGGAACGAGGTGCGATCCGAGGATGAACCCGTCCGAGCCGTCGTTCTGCACGAAGGCGTCGATCTGCTCGGCGATCCGTGCCGCGGTACCGACGAGGGGTCCGCGCTCGAACTGGTCGATCACGACCTCTCGCAGCGTCAGCTTCTTCTCCTCCGCGATCGCGCGGAGCCGTGCGACGGTCTCGAGCCGGTCCTGGTGGACGAACGCCCGTCCCTGGATGATCGGCTCGGCGTCGGGGTCGGGATCGATGTCCGGCAGTGGGCCCTCCGGATCGTATTCGGACAGATCCCGATTCCAGATCTGCTCGAGCAGGATCAGGGCGGCCTGCCCGGTGACCTGCTGATTACGGATCTCGTGGTACTTCTCGACGGCCTCGGCCTCGGTGTCACCGATCACGAAGCTCGCCGACGGCAGGATCTTGATGTCGTCGGCGGAGCGGCCGGCAGCGATCGCCCGGGCCTTGACATCTCGGTAGAACTCCGTGGCCTCGGGGAGCTTCCCGTACGGGGAGAAGATGGCGTCGGCGTTCGCGGCAGCGAAGTCCCGGCCCTGCGGGGACACCCCGGCCTGGAGGATCACCGGGCGTCCCTGGGGGCTGCGCGGAACCGTGAACCTGCCGTGCACGTCGAGGTGGTTGCCGTGGTGTTCGAAGGCGCCGGCGTCGGGTCGACGCAGGAACCGGCCGCCGGCCTTGTCGGCGACGATGTCGTCGCTGCGCCACGAATCCCAGAGTTGACGGATGAGCGTCAGGTTCTCCTCCGCGCGCTCGTACCGTTGGGAGCGATCCAGGAAGCCGCCGCGGCGGAAGTTGCGCCCGGTGAAGGCATCGAAGGAGGTGACCACGTTCCACGCGGCCCGGCCGCCGGAGAGGTGATCGAGAGAGGCGATCTGCCGAGCCAACTCGTACGGTTCGTTGAAGGTCGCGTTGATGGTGGCGGCCAGGCCGAGGTGGTCCGTGACGGCGGCCAGCGACGCGAGGACCGTGAAGGTGTCGGGCCGGCCGATGATGTCCTGATCGAAGATCCGGCCCGCACGCTCGCGCAGCACGAGGCCCTCGGCGAGGAAGAAGAAGTCGAACTTGCCGCGCTCGGCGGTACGGGCGGTGTGCTCGAAGGTCGAGAACTCGATCTGGCTGCCCGCCCGGGGATCCCACCATGCGGTGTGGTGATTGACACCGCCGAGGTAGGCCCCGAGGATGACCTGCTTGCGTGTGCTCATCGGTCGTGTCCTTCGGTTCCGGCCGTGGTGACGGCGTAGCGGTTGGGAATGTCGGTCGGCAGATCCAGAAGTCCGCGCAGGGACGTGCCGGGGTACTCGGAGCGGAACACCTCGCGCTGTTGCAGGATCGGGACGAGCACGTCGACGATGACGTCGAGGTCGTCGACTGCCACCCCGGGTCGGAGCCGGAAGCCGTCGATACCCTGTCGACGCCACTCACCGATCCGGTCGGCGAGTTCGGCCGCCGACCCGGTGAACACGAGTGCATCCGAGTCGAAGGCGCTGCCCGCGAGTGCGTCGAGACGCCGGAGCCGCTCGGCTCCGCTCTCGTGCGGAGTGTCGAGGAAGACCACGAGGTCCGCGTACACCCGCAGCGGTTCACCGACACGCCCGACCCGCACGCCCGCCGCCGTGACCTCGTCGACGAGGCCACGCACGCGGCGGGTGTCCGACGGGGTGACGAACACCAGATCCGCCTGCCGCGACGCCAGTTCGTACGGAAGGTCGCGGTGGGCCAGCAGTGCGACCACCGGCTGTCCCTGCGGCGGTCGGGGTGTGATCGACGGCCCTCGAACGTGGAAGAACCGGCCTTCGAAGTCGATGTAGTGCAGCTTGTCGCGGTCGATGAACCGTCGCGTCTCCACGTCGCGGAGCTCCGCGTCGTCCTCCCAGCTGTCCCACAGCCGCCGAACGACCTCGACGGCGTCGGTGGCCTCGTCGAACAGGTCGTGGACGAACTCGGGCAGGCGATTCTCGGCGAGCGCCTGCCGGTCGCGCTTGTCGAGTCCCGGGATGTCGCGCCGGCCGAAGTGTGCGGCCTCTTGCGCGGAGGAGGACACCTTGACCTGCCAGCCGGCGCGGCCGTGCGATGTGTAGTCGAGGGTGGCCAGCGCCTTGGACACGTGGAACGGTTCGGTGTGCGTGGTGGTGATCGTCGGGATCAGCCCGATGTGCCGGGTCGACGGTGCAACCCGCGCGGCGATCAGGTGCGCATCGAGCCGGACCCGTACCCGGTCCACCGCGTCAGGGTCCTCGCTCGTGTACGGGTTCGCCGGTAAGGCAAGGGAATCCTCGATCGTGACGAAGTCCAGCAGCCCGCGTTCCGCGGTGGTGACGAGGTCGGCCCAGTACGTGGGTGAGGTCAATTCGTCGGGGCGTGAATTCTCTTCACGCCACGCGGCGGGATGCCAACCGGCGCCGTCGAGCGCGACGGCGAGGTGGACGGGAGATGTCGAGGTCATCGGCGAGACTCCTGGTCGGGATACGGCGGGGATCGGTGTTGGAACAGGGGTGTCCGGCAATGAGGGCGCGCCGGCACCATTCACGCGAGAATCGGACGTCCGCACCCGTCACGACGGCTGTGGACGTCCGATTCCTGCACTTCCGTCGGGCGAGAGCCGGCGAGGCCGGTCCGTCCGCAACCGGATCAGCGTCTTCTCGAAGGGGTGCGGCCCGATCTCCTCGGCCGGTCGGCCGGGATCGAACAGGGCGGTGTATCCCGCGGCCAGGTACAGTGCGACCGCCTCGGGCTGACGCCACCCGGTGGTCAGGTAGATGCGGGCGTACCCCCTCCGGGCCGCCTCGGCCTCGAGTTCCTCCAGCACGAGTCTGCCGAGTCCGCGGCGGCGGTGCGCCTTCGACGTCCAGATGCGCTTGAGCTCTGCGGTGGTCGCGTCGTAACGGCGGAACGCGCCACCGGCGACAGGTTCTCCGTCCTCGACGAGCATCAGCAACGTCCCGTCGGGTTCGGCGAACTCGTCGGCCGGGTGGGTGGTGAGGGTATGGATCTGCTCGCCGAGCGGACGTTCGTAGCGGGTGCTGTATTCGACGGCGAGTTCGGCGAGCAGCGGGGCGGCCAGCGGGTCGTCCTGCCGCACGGTGCAGACCTGGATGCGGCGGGCGGTGGTCATCGCGCGGTCACCGCCTCGCGGGTGCCGAACCGGAACGGCTCCGGTGCGACGGTCGTGCCCTCGACGAGACCCACGATCAGCTCGCCGATCGCGGGGGCGAACTTGAAGCCGTGCCCGGAGAAGCCCGCGGCCACGACGACGGCGCCGATGCGGTCCACGACGAAGTTGCTGTCGGGGGTGCTGGTGTACAGGCAGGTGTCGGCCACGGCGCTGCCCGGGTCGACGCCGGGCAGCCATCGGGCAGCGTAGGCGGCGAGCCGCGCGACGCCGGCGGGGTCGGCCCGGAAGGTTCTCGTCTCGGGCGTCACTTCGGGTCCGGTGCCGTGCTCGCCGATCTTGATGCCGTCCTCGGACCCGAGCCCGTAGATGCCGGCCGTGGTGAGCAACGCGCCGGGGTGATGGACGAAGCTCGGCCAGTCGGGCCCCGTGACGGGAACGAAGTGCGCGGGCTGCTCCTGCGTCGTGCGCATCGCAGGGAGGAGGGGCGCCGGATCCGAAGCCCGGGTGAGCAACCGGTGCGACCACGCGCCGGCCGCGACGACGACGTGCCGGGCGCGCACCACCGCGTCCGGGGTGACCACGTCGGCGCCGTGTCCGTGGCTGTGCAGGCTTTCGACGACGGTCCCGTGCCGCACGTCGGCCCCGGCCTGCGCCGCGGCCTCCTGGAACGCGGCGACCGCGCGGTCGGCGTGCAGCCGTCCCGCCTCGGGATGATGCACGACGGCTGTGTCGAACCGTATTCCGGGCCAACGACGTTCCGCGGCGCGCGGCTCGAGGACCTCGTGCCGGATGCCGAGGGCGGCCAGCGCCCGGGCACGCGACTCGACGACGGCGGGCAGTCCGTGGTCGACCGCCCCGGTGAGGGTCAGTACCTCCGTGCCCATGGTGTCCTGCAGGTGCCGCCAGAGCGGCAGGGCACGGCCGGCGAGCGCCGTGTAGAACTCGCCGTCATAGGCCTGCCGGTAGATGCGGGAACTGCCGTGCGAGGCGCCGCGGCGGTGACCCGGCTCGAACTGCTCGAGGAGGGTCACCGCCTTCCCGCGGGCGGCCAGGCGCCATGCCGCCGCCGACCCGATGACGCCACCCCCGACGATCACGACGTCGGCCCGGGGCTCCACCTCACTCATTGCTGTCCCTCCCCTGGCTGTCGTCCGGTTACTGCTTCTTCGGCAGGCCCGGAGGATTGATCACCGAGGTCTCGACGGCCTCGTTCGCGATACCCCATCGGTCGAGCACCTGTTGGTAGGTGCCGTTCTCGATGACGTGGTTGAGCGCCTCGTTGATTGCCTCGATCAGGCCGTTGTCCTTCTTGGTCAGGACCGCGATCTCGCCCTGCAGGTCCGCACCCGCGCCGGAGAACGTGCCGGCGATCTCGGTCTCCCCGGCCTGGATGACGTGGAACGACGCGGATGGATTGGGCCCGAAGTAGGCGTCGATGCGGCCGGAGCCGAGCGCGAGGTAGTAGTCGGTGGCGTTCTGGAAGTAGAGGATTTCGGTGGGCTCGAGGCCCGCGGCGACATTCTGCTCGTTCCACTCGACGAGCAGCGCCTCCTGGTTGGTGCCGGAGCCCACCCCGACCTTCAGGCCCGCGACATCCTTCGGATCCTTCACCTCGATCCCGCTGTCCTTCTTCACCTCGAAGGCGAGGTTGTCGAGACGGTAGGTGGAGAAGTCGTACTTCTCCTTGCGTTCCTCCGTGACGGTGACATTGGAGATGAACACGTCCGCCTCACCGGAGTCGACGCGCACGAAGTTCTGTGCCCAGTCCGCGGCGGTGAGCTCGACGTCGAGGTCGAGAACGTCGCCGAGGAGATGTGCGAAGTCGGTCTCGGACCCGATGATGGTCTTGTCGTCGTCGGCATAGAACCGCAGCGGGGGTGCGGTGCCGGCGGACCCCGTGACGATGAGGGTGCCGCGGTCGCGGATGGACTGCGGGACCTTGGCCGCGATCTCGGGTACGGGGTCGGTGGTGATGCGGTTCTGGTCGGCGGTGAGGTTGTAGCCGACGGCGCTGGCCGCGTCGGGCTCGTCGGTGCCGCAGGCGGCGACCGACAGCAGGGCGACGGCGGTCAGGGCCGAGGCGACCAGCCTCGTGCGTCGGGTCAACGCGGACATCATTGCCTTTCGGGAGGACTTCAGAGGACTTTGGACAGGAAGGCGCGGGTGCGTTCCTGGGTGGGCCGGTCGAGAACCTGCGCGGGCGGACCTTGTTCGACGACGACGCCGCCGTCCATGAACACGACGGTGTCGGCAACCTCACGCGCGAAGCCGATCTCGTGGGTGACGATCACGAGGGTCGCGCCGTCGCGGGCCAGGTCACGGATCACCTCGAGCACCTCGCCGACCAGTTCGGGGTCGAGCGCGGAGGTCGGCTCGTCGAACAGGATCACGGCCGGGCGCAGCGCGAGGGCGCGGGCGATGGCGACCCGCTGCTGCTGCCCACCGGACAGCTGTTTGGGGTAGTCGTGGATCTTGTCGCCGACGCCGACCCGGTCGAGCAGTTCGCGGGCGAGCGTCTCGACCTCGGCGCGGTCGCGGCGCTGCGCGGAGAGCGGCGCCTCGATCACGTTCTCGAGCACGGTCAGGTGCGGGAAGAGGTTGAAGTTCTGGAACACGAACCCGATGCGCGACCGTTGACGGAGGATGTCCTTCTCGCGCAACTCGTGCAGCTTGTTGCCCCGGCGGCGGTAGCCGACGAGTTCGCCGTCGATGCGGACCGTGCCGCGGTCGACCTTCTCGAGATGGTTGAGGGTGCGCAGCAGGGTGGACTTGCCGGAGCCGGAGGGGCCGAGGATCACCGTGACCTCGCCCTTGCGGACTTTCAGGTCGACACCCCTCAGGACCTCGAGGGATCCGAACGACTTGTGCACGCCTCGGACGTCGACGGCATACGTGGTGGGGTCGACCGGCGTGGTCATCGGGTGGCTCCCCGGGGTGCGGCGATACCCGAGTCGCGGATCTCGCGGAACTTGGCGGCGGTCTTCTGCCAGGGGGTGAGCGTGAGGGCGCGGGACGAGCCGCGCGCGTAGTGCCGCTCCACGTAGTACTGGACGATCGACAACGCGGTGGTGAGCACGATGTACCAGACGGTGGCCACCATGAGCAGGGGCACGACCCGGCCGTTGCGGCCGAAGACGACCTGCACCTGGTAGAACAGCTCGGCGATCGCCATCGTGGAGACGATCGAGGTGCCCTTGAACAGGCTGATGACCTCGTTGGCGGCGTTGGGCAGGATAGATCGCATGGCCTGCGGCAGAACGATCTTGAAGAACTGCCGGCGACGAGGGATGCCCAGGGCCTGCGCCGCCTCGATCTGGCCGTGGTCCACGGAGATGATGCCGGCGCGGATGATCTCCGCCGAGTAGGCGGCCTGATGCAGGGCCAGGCCGATCACCGCGGCGGTGAAGCCGGAGATCACGCCGGTGACCTCGAACTCGAAGAACGACGGTCCGAACGGGACACCCAGCGACAGCGTCCGGTACAGGTACGCGATGTTGAACCAGAACAGCAGCTGCACGATGAGCGGGATGGACCGGAATGCCCAGATGTAGACCCAGGAGATCACCTGCAGGACGGGATTCCTCGACAGCCTGCCGACGGCGAGCAGCACGCCGAGCCCGAATCCGAGAACCGTTCCCCACACGGTGAGTTCGATGGTCACCACCAGGGCCGAGAGCACGGACTGTGCGGTGAAGTACCGAGCGAACGTCGCCCAGTCCCAGCCCGGGTTGGTAGCCAGGCCGTGCACGAACTGCGCCACCAGGACGAGGGTGAGGGCGGCGACCAGCCAGCGCAGCGGGTGGCGGGTGGGGGCGACGACCAGCCCGGCGTCGTCGGGCTCGGCGGTGCTCGTCGGCGCGGGACGGATCCCGGTCGGCGCGCTCACGCCGACCCACCGGGGAAAGCGTTCATCGGGTAGTACCTTTCACGGATCTCGGGTGAGTGATCGGCGTGCACACCGAGAGGGCGGGGCGCGTGGACATCACTGTCGCCCGGCGGGGTCCTGCTCGTCACGGATTCCGATCCGGGTGATTCGAACCCGCCGCAGGACCCGAGCAGTCCGCGGGGGGATACCGCACGCCTGAATGGCCGAATGTCACACGGGTTCGATCCAACTGAACCTGTGTGACATTCGGCCGAGTGCGGCGCCGGTCGGCGGGCGTGGCTCTAGCCGATCGGCACCCGCGTCGTCTCCGGCAGTGCCGGTTCCTCGGTCGCGCGCGCATAGACGGTCTCGCCGGGTGCGAGACCGAGAGCACGTGCGTCACCGCGGGTGACCTGCGCGGTGAAGTCCTCACCGGTCGCGGCGTTGCGCAGCTCGACGCGGACCTCGAACCCGAGGTGCACGACCCGCTCCACCGTCGCGCGGGTGACACCCACGGACCCGGCGGTGCCCGCGTCCTGGGCGCGGGCGAGATCGGGTTCGCGGCCGAGACGGATGTCGTGCGGCCGCACCAGCTTTCCGTTCAGCTTGGAGACATTGCCCAGGAACGACATCACGAAGTCGTTCGCGGGCCGGTCGTACAGGTCCCGCGGGGTTCCGACCTGCTCGATGCGGCCCCGGTTCATCACGGCGATCCGGTCGGCGACGTCGAGCGCCTCCTCCTGGTCATGGGTGACCAGCACGGTGGTCACGTGCACCTCGTCGTGCAAGCGGCGCAGCCACGTGCGCAGGTCGGCGCGCACCTTGGCGTCGAGCGCGCCGAACGGTTCGTCGAGCAGCAGCACCTTGGGGTCGACGGCGAGGGCGCGGGCCAGGGCCATGCGCTGGCGCTGGCCGCCGGACAGCTGTGCCGGATAGCGTTGCTGGAACCCGTCGAGCCCGACGATGCCGAGTAGTTCGTCGACGCGGCGGCTGATTTCGGTCTTGGGCCGCTTGCGGATCTTCAATCCGAACGCGACGTTCTCGCGGACGGTCATGTGCTTGAACGCCGCGTAGTGCTGGAAGACGAAACCGATGTCACGCTTCTGCGGGGTCACGCCGGTCACGTCGTCGCCGCCGATGCGCACGATGCCGTCATCGAGGGTCTCCAGTCCGGCGATCGACCGCAGCAGCGTCGACTTACCGGAGCCCGAGGGTCCGAGCAGCGCGGTGAGCGATCCGGACGGGATCTCGATGTCGACGTCGTCGAGGGCCGCGAAGTCGCCGTAGTTCTTTCGTGCGCCCGTGACGGTGATCATCTGGTACTCCTCTTGCGGTCGAGCAGGGTCATCAACAGCAGCACGATCACGGCGATGGCCATGAGCAGGGTCGCGGCGCAGTAGGCGCCGAAGGTGTTGTGGTCGTCGATGTAGCGGGAGTGCACCAGCAACGTCAGGGTCTGGGACACGCCGGGGAAGCCGGACGAGACCATGATGACAGCCCCGAACTCGCCGAGCGCGCGGGCGACGGTGAGGACCACGCCGTACGTCAGGCCCCACCGGATCGAGGGCAGGGTGATGCGCCGGAACGTCTGCCAGCCGTTCGCGCCGAGTGTCGCGGCGGCCTGCTCCTGTTCCTGGCCGATCTCGTGGAGCACCGGTTCGACCTCGCGCACGACGAACGGCAGGGTGACGAAGATCGTGGCGATCACCATGCCCGGTAGCCCGAATATCACCTTGAATCCGAGGGATTCGACCCCTCCGAACCACCCGCCGGCACCCCACAGCATGATCAGGGCGACACCGACGACGATCGGTGAGACGGCGAACGGCAGGTCCACCACGGCTTGCAGCAGCCCGCGACCGCGGAACCGGCCGCGCACGAGCGCAAGTGCGACGACGACCCCGAACACGACGTTGACGGGCACCACGATGGCGACGATCAGCAGCGACAGGTTCAACGCCGAGATCGCCGCGGGCGTGCTGATCGACTGGAGGAACGCACCCACGCCGTTCTCGAATGTGCGGTAGAGGATCAGCCCGATCGGAACGAGCAACAGGACCAACAGGTAGCCGAGTGCGATCGTCCGCAGCGAGATTCGCGTCCACGGGGAGACCTTCATCGGTCGTCCTCCTCCCGGCGCAGGCTGCGTCCGGCTGCCAGGCGCAGCACGAACAGCACGACGAAGGCGATGAGCAGCAGTGCCACGGACACCGCGGCAGCGTTCATCGGGCGGTCGATCTCGATCTGCTGCTGGATGTACTGCGACGCCACCTGGGTCTCGTACGGGATGTTGCCGCCGATGAGCACGATCGAGCCGTATTCGCCGAGGGCACGGGCGAATGCGAGCCCGGCACCGCTGACGACAGCCGGGGTCAGCACGGGCAGTACCACGGACCGGAAGATGGTCAGGTTGTTTGCGCCGAGGGACGCCGCGGCCTCTTCCACCTCTCGGTCCGCTTCGAGGAGCACCGGCTGCACCGAACGCACCACGAACGGCAGCGTCACGAATGCCAGCGCGACGACGAGCCCCGGCTGGGAGGCGTTGAGACGGATACCGATCGGGCTCTCGGGCCCGTACAGCGCCAGTAACACGATGCTCGCCACGATGGTGGGCAGCGCGAAGGGCAGGTCGATCAGGGCATTGACGAACCTCTTGCCCGGGAACTCGTCGCGCACCAGTACCCACGCGATGAGGGTGCCCATGACCATGTTGACGACCGCGACGATTGCGGAGACGACCACGGTGATCCGCAGCGTCGCCAGCGCGGCCGGGGCGGTGACGGCGTTCCAGAAGCCGCTCGGACCGTCGGCGAACGCCTCGGCGGTCAGCGCCGCGAGCGGCAACAGAACGATGACGGACAGCCACAGCACGGACACTCCGATGCCGAGCGGTCCGACCGTGCCGGTCGCTGCACGCAGTGGAGTGCGGCGAGCCGCCGGGGCGGGAGCCGGCCTCGGTCCCACCCCGGTGGCGCTGTCGGTGATACTCACTGTTCGGGCTCTACTTCGTGGCGTTGTCGTAGATCACGGCGATCGAGCCGGTCTCGGCCTTGAACAACTGCTCGTCGACAGCCTTCCAGCCGCCCAGGTCCGCGATCGTCCACAGCTTCGCCGGCTGCGGGAAGTCGGCCGCGAACTCCTCCGCCACCGCAGGGTCAACGGGACGGAAGCCCGCCTCCGCCCACAGACGCTGCGCCTGCGGGGTGTAGAGGAAGTCCGCGAACGCCCGTGCCTTCTCGGCGTTCTTCGAATTCGTGAGCACTGCAGCCGGATTCTCGATCTTGAAGGTCGTGGGCGGGGTGACGTGCTCGACAGGGTCGCCGTTGCGCTCGATGAACAGCGCCTCGTTCTCGTAGCTGAGCAGCACGTCGCCGGAGCCCTGCAGGAACGCCTCGGTGGCCTCGCGACCGGACTTGGGCTGGATCTTGACGTGCTCGTTCACGAGTGTGGTGACGTAGTCCAGACCCGCCTGCGGGTTCGCGCCGCCGTCGCTCTTCGCCGCGTAGGGGGCGAGCAGGTTCCACTTGGCCGAGCCGGAACTGAACGGGTTGGGCGTGACGACCTCGAGGCCGGGCTGCAGCAGGTCGTCCCAGTCGGTGATGTTCTGGGGGTTGCCCTCGCGCACCACGATCGTCACCACCGATCCGAAGGGAATTCCTTTGTACGGACCGGAGTTCCAATCGGCCTCGACGAGCCCGGCGTCGACGAGACGGGTGACGTCCGGCTCGACGGAGAAGTTGACGAAGTCCGCCTCGGCGCCGTCCTTGACCTTCCTGGACTGGTCGCCGGAGGCGCCGTAGGACTGCTGGAACTCGACGTCCGCACCCTCCTCGGTGGCCTGGAAGGCGGGGATCAGCTTGTCGAATCCGGGCTTCGGCACGGCGTACGCGTACAGGTTGATCGTGCCGCCGGAGCCGTCGCCGCTGCTCTCACCTCCGCCCACGGTGTCGCTGGATCCGCCGGAGCACGCGGTCAGCACGGTCGCGCCGAGGGCGGCGAGGGCGGTGACGAACAGACCCGAACGTCTCTTCATGAGGTGATGCCTTTCCTGCAGGAGTGTCTCTGTGCGAGACCGGGGGAGGACCCGGACACACCGGTTCGAGGAGACGCTCCGCAGGACGGACGAATGTGGTGGAGACGTGGACCCGAACGAGTCGGGCCGACGAATGTCACGCCGGACGAGGCGACGCGACTCCTCGGCAACCGGGGGCGGCAACGATGCCGCAAGGGTTGGTGACGGGAGTCAGCGACGACAGTCGACGTCGGCGACCGCGCGCACGCCGACAGCGATCAGCGCCAGTTCATGGCGGACGCGAGGCACGGCGGTAGCGGACACGCGGCAGACTCTAGCAGATGCATTCGGCCTGTTCGGCGGTGTCGCCCGGAAGCGCGCGCAGTCCGGTGACGCGACCGCCGCCCCCGCCGCCCATCGCGTCCATCGCCTCGCCGAGCAGCAGGCAGCCGGCGAACACGACACCGCCGACGGTGAGCGCCGTGGCGTACATCTTGTCGATCACGATCTGCCTCCCGGCGGGTTCCGCGGTGTCGCGAGTGGTCGTGCTCCAGCGTGACGCGGGATCGGCGCTCCGAACTGTCCGGATTCTGGACAGTGACCCGATCCGCGTCACGGCACCGTGCGCGCGCCGGGTGAGCCCTCGCCCCCCTCGGCCGCGGCGACTCCGAGCATCAGCCGCGTGATCTCCTCCCGGTCCGACGCGCCGGGCAGGCCCCAGCCGGGCTGGTAGCCGTACATTTCCGCGAGCGTGATCGCGCGACGGTTGCCGTCCGCCACCTCGACGTCGGTCGGGGTGATCAGACCGGGATGCGCGACGCCGCAGGCCTCGGCCAGCTTGAAGATGTCCCGGCGCAGCGCCCGGATGTAGTTGGCGGCGCGCACCGACTTCAGCTCGACGTCGAGACCCCGCTCGAGCCACGGGTTCTGGGTGGCGACGCCCGTCGGACACCGGTCGGTATGGCACTTCTGGGCCTGGATGCAGCCGATCGCGAGCATCGGCTCCCGCGCGATGTTGACCATGTCGCAGCCCAGGGCCATCGCCACCACCGCGTTGTCGGGCAGTCCGAGCTTGCCGGCGCCGATGAACGTCACGTCGTCGCTGAGGCCCGCCTCCGCGAACAGCTTGTAGACCCGGGCGAAGCCGCTGCGGAAGGGCAGAGAGACCGCGTCCGTGAACACGAGCGGCGCGGCACCTGTGCCACCCTCGCCGCCGTCGATCGTCACGAAGTCGACGCCGCGGTCGGAGTTGCACATCGCGTCGACGAGGTTCTGCCAGAACGCCATGTCGCCGACCGCCGACTTGATGCCGACCGGCAACCCGGTCTCGTGGGCGAGCAGCTCGATCCAGTCGAGCATGCTGTCGACGTCGTGGAACGTGGTGTGCCGCGACGGGCTGACACAGTCGCGGCCCTCCGGGATGCCGCGGATCTCGGCGATCTCGGGTGTCACCTTGGCTCCGGGCAGCAGGCCGCCGAGGCCGGGCTTGGCGCCCTGGCTCAGTTTGATCTCGATCGCCCGCACCGGCGCCGACTCGACGACGGCCTTCAGCCGGGCCAGGTCGAACCGGCCCTCCTCGTCGCGGCAGCCGAAGTACGCGGTGCCGATCTGGAAGATCAGGTCTGCCCCGTTGCGGTGGTAGCGCGACAGCCCGCCCTCGCCGGTGTTATGCAGGCACCCGCTGTCGGCGGCGCCGCGGTTGAGCGCAGAGACGGCGGCCCCGCTCAGCGAGCCGAAGCTCATCGCCGAGATGTTGACGATCGACTGCGGGCGGAACGCCTTCGCCCGCCCGCGCGCCCCGCCGAGGATCTTCGCCGACGGGATCTGCAGTTCCTCCCCGGCGTGCGGCGCCGCCGACGGCGGGGTCTCGGAGAACGTGCGGTGCTTGATGATCGTGTAACCATCGGTGTATTCGATGTCGTTGTCGGTGCCGAAGCCGAAGGTGTTGTTCACGAGCTTCGACGACGTGTACACCCAGCGACGCTGATCGCGGGTGAAGGGGCGCTCCTCGTCGTTGCCGGTGGTGATGTACTGCCGCAACTCGGGACCGACCGCTTCGAGCAGGTAGCGGCCGTGCCCGACGACGGGGAAGTTGCGCAGCAGCGCGTGGCGTCGCTGCAGCAGGTCGTACGAGGCGACCGCGGCCAGGGCGGCCGCCGGGATACCGAGGGCGTTCGACCACTTCATGAGGCCACCGTACGACGCCGGTGCGGGCCGCGCTGCCCTTGGAGATTGCAGTTTCGGAGGGGTTCGGGGCGGGTATTCCGGGCGATGACGTGCGTGCGCGCGGTACACCCGGGTGCGCGTGGAGCGGCGTGGAAGAGGGGCCGACGATGCTGGGCAGGCACGAGCGGGACTACGACGAGAGCGACCTCGAGATCGAGGGACCCGAGGATCATGCCGCGGGCCCGACCGCGGTGGCGGTGTCGATGAAACGGTCCCTCGAACGGATGGGACCGATCCGGACGGCGCAGACGCTGTTGCGGCTGAACCAGGCCGAGGGCTTCGACTGCATGAGCTGTGCGTGGCCGGATCCGGACCCGGGACATCGATCGGTCGCCGAGTTCTGCGAGAACGGTGCGAAGGCGGTGGCGGAGGAGGCGACCCGGCGCCGTGCCACTCCCGAGTTCTTCGCCGCACACAGCATCGCCGACCTGGATTCGCACAGCGAGCACTGGCTCGGCCAGCAGGGCCGCATCACGCATCCGATGATCAAGCGGCCCGGCGCCACCCACTACGAGCCGATCGACTGGGACGAGGCGTTCGCCCTGATCGGTGCGGAGCTGAAGGCGCTCGACAGCCCCGACGAGGCGATCTTCTACACCTCCGGGCGTGCCTCGAACGAGGTGGCATTCGCCTACCAGCTGTTCGCCCGGGCCTTCGGCACGAACAACCTGCCCGACTGCTCCAACATGTGCCACGAGTCCACCAGCATCGCGCTGCAGGAGTCGATCGGCATCGGCAAGGCGAGCGTCACGCTCGACGACGTGTACCACGCGGACCTCATCGTCCTGCAGGGCCAGAATCCGGGGACGAACCATCCGCGCATGCTGACCGCCCTCGAGAAGGCGAAACACAACGGCGCCACGATCCTGTCGATCAATCCGCTGCGCGAGGCGGGCCTGGTCAACTTCCGCAATCCGCAGACCCCACGCGGGGTCGTCGGCCGCGGCACCGACCTGTCGGACCTGCACCTGCCGATCGCGCTGAACGGAGACCTCGCGCTGCTGCAGGCGTTCGGTTCCCTGCTCGTGGAATGGGACGCGCTCGACCACGAGTTCATCGAACGGCACACCCACGGTTTCGAGCAGTGGCGCCGCCACGTCGCCGGCGTCGACTGGGACGTCGTCACCACCGCCACGGGGCTGTCGCGGGAGCAGATCACCGAGGCGGCGACGCTGCTGCGCGACTCGCGCGCGACGGTGTTCTGCTGGGCGATGGGCCTGACCCAGCACCGCAACGCGGTGGCCACCATCAAGGAGGTCACCAATCTGGCCCTCGCGCAGGGCAACATCGGCAAGCGGGGCGCGGGTCTGTTCCCCGTGCGCGGGCATTCGAACGTGCAGGGCGACCGCACCATGGGCATCTGGGAGCGGCCGCCGGCCCACTTCCTCGATGCGCTGCAACGGGAGTTCGGCTTCGATCCGCCGCGCGAGAACGGCTTCGACACCGTCGACTCCATCCGGGCCCTGCGCGACGGCCGGGCCCGCTTCTTCATGGGGCTCGGGGGCAACTTCGTGCAGGCCGCGCCGGACACCCACGTCACCGCGGCGGCGATGCGCAGGGCCCGGATGACGGTGCAGGTCTCCACCAAGATCAACCGGTCGCATCTCGTGTGCGGCGAGACGGCGCTGATCCTGCCGGCCAAGGGCCGCACCGAGCAGGACGTGCAGACGTCGGGCCCGCAGTTCGTGACGGTCGAGGACTCCACGTGCTCGGTCCATGCGTCCCGCGGGCCGTTGCCGCCGGCGAGCGCGCACCTGAAGTCCGAGGTCGAGATCGTCTCCCGGATCGCCGAGGCCACGCTGGGGGACCGGTACGGCCTCGACTGGAAGGCGATGCGCGACGACTACGGCATCGTCCGCGGCCTGATCTCGCGGGTGGTGCCCGGGTGCGAGAGCTACGACGTGAACGTGCGGCGGCCGGGCGGCTTCGTCCTGCCGCATCCGCCGCGCGATTCGCGCACCTTCCACACCGCCTCCGGGCGGGCCGAGTTCGCGGTCTCCCCGATCGACGTGCTGCAGGTGCCCGCGGGGCACGTGATCCTGCAGACCCTGCGGAGCCACGACCAGTTCAACACCACCGTCTACGGGCTGAGCGATCGGTACCGCGGCATCGAGGGCGGGCGGCGGGTGATCTTCCTGCACCGCGACGACATCGCCGCCCTCGGCTTCGACGACGGCGACCTGGTCGACCTGTTCACCCGGTGGGACGGCGACGAGCGGGTCCGGTGCGCGCGGTCGTTCCGGATCGTCGAGTACGACACGCCGCGCGGCTCGGCGGCCGCCTACTATCCCGAGACCAACGAGTTGGTGCCGCTGGATTCGACTGCACGCCAGAGCAATTGCCCTACATCGAAATCCGTCGTGGTGTCCCTGGCGCGCGCGGGCGAGCGGAGCGGCGAGTGCCCGGAGGACTCGCACCAGGGCAGCCTCGGGTCGGACTGGTCGCACAAGACCTGCCCGGACCCCGAGTACCTGTCCTGAGACCCGCTCAGCCGGCCCCGGTGTGCCGGGCCGCGGTACGTGAGTGACCGGCGCGGAACGCCGCCGGTGACGCCCCGTAGCGACGGGTGAACGCCTGCCGCAGCGTCTCGGCCGTGCCGAAGCCGCAGCGCGCCGCGACCGCTGTGACCGGCAGCGACGTGGTGGTGAGCAGGACGGCGGCGGCCTCGAGCCGAACCCGGCGGACGTAGCGGGCGGGTGTGTCGTGCAGGTGGTGCAGGAACATCCGGGTGAGGTGCCGTTCGCTCATCCCGGCTCGCGCGGCGAGCGCGGCGGCCGACAGATCGCCGTCGAGTTGGGTGGTGATGTGGTCGACGAGGCGCCGCATCCCGCGGTCCTTCGGTTCGGGGGCCGTGGTGAACATGCTCATCTGCGCCTGGTTGCCCGGTCGCTGCAGGTAGGTGACGAGGGCCCGGGAGACCTGGCGGGCCATGTCGGGGCCGTGGTCCTCCTCGACGAACGCGAGGGCGAGGTCCAGGGCGCTGGTCACGCCGGCGGCGGTGGCGACGTGCCCGTCGCGCACGAAGATGGGCAGCGGATCCACCTGCACCTGCGGATACCGCGCGGCGAGCCGATCGGCGAACGCCCAGTGGGTGGTGGCGCGGCGGCCGTCGAGCAGACCGGCGGCCGCGAGGACGGAGGCGCCCGTGCACACGGACGCCACCCGGCGGCTGTCCCGCGCGAGGCGGCGCACGTGGCCGACGAACCGGGCGTCGTCGGCCACGTCGATGTGCCCGAAGCCCCCGGAGACCACGAGGGTGTCGAGCGTTCCGACGAGCCGCTCGAGCCGTCGCTGTCCGGCCAGCACGAGCCCGGTGTCGCAGGTGATCGCGGCCCCGCCGGGGGTGGCCAGCTCGACCCGGTACGGCGGGACCGCCCCGAACCGGTTCGCCGCCGCGAACGTGGTCGTCACGCAGGCGATGTCGAGCAGCTCCGCCCGGTCGTAGCCGACGACCACCACGAGTCGTTCGTCCACACCGTCGACCGTAACCGGGGACGGGGCCGGACGCGACGTGTCCGGCGGACAGGGATCCCAAATTTCCGGACCTGTCCGGCGTCCGGGTCTCGCCCGGCCGGCCCCGGCCGTCGATCGTGGAGGCATCCGCCCCCCGCTGCCCCCCGGGAGACCTCATGGACACCACGACGGCCGTGAGCACGGCCCGCCCCGCATCGCGCCGCTCGGCCGGGCCGGCCTTCCTGGCGCAGCGCTGGCCGACGGTGGTGGCTCTGGCGTTCGCTCTGATCGGCACACCCGCCGAGGCGAGCGTCGAGATCCTCACCGAGATGATGATGCTGCTGCCGTTCCTGTATCTCGTCACGGCCGTGCTCGACCGGCCGCGTGCGGTGTGGGTGGTGTTCCCGGCCTCCTACACGGCGTGGTTCGTGGTGCGGGCGCTGGACGTCGTGCCGTCGACGGTGCTGATCGGCGCCGCGGCGACGGTCGTGGTCGTCGTCGGCGCGGTGCGCGGCCGGCTGCGTGATCGCCGTTTCCTCGTCCAGGTGGCCGGCATGGTCGCCTTCGGGGCGCTCGGCCTGGTCGCGCTCGCCGTCGATCCGGACGTCGCCCGGTACATCGTCGCGGCCGGATGGTTCCTGCACGGCGTGTGGGATCTCGTCCACCATCGGCTCCGCGTCACCGTGGACCGTTCCTTCGCCGAGTTCTGCGCCGTCCTCGACATCGCGGTCGCCGTCGCGCTCGTCCTCGTGTGAGACACCGGTACTGAGGCCACTGTGCTGTTGGCCGACCCCGCCGCCATAGATGCGTACCTGCGGCGGGTGCAGGCCGAGATCGACAAGGTTCGCACCGATGCCGGCGCCGAGCTCGCCCCAGCTGCGGGAGCGGCTCGAACACCTTCGGTTGGACCGTGGACGGGCGTCCGTCCTGGGACGGAACGCTCAGCTGCGCCTGCGAACGAAGCTCCTTCCGCTGGGTCCGGAGAAACCTGCGTGCCCGTGTCGTCTCCACCGGACGGATGATGCGACCACTCTTCGTTGATGGCTGAGTGGCTCCTGATGTCCGGTCGTGCCTGCACACGATCAGGCCGATCGTATGGGCGTCGGCTTGTGAGAATCGTGGGGACGATCCCGCTCTGGTGCAGAACCAGCGCGTTCCGGTCTTGACGAACGAGAAACTCCACTTTGCAATTCGCGCCTGCACTGCTCAGCTCACGGCCATGATCATTGCTCAGTGTCCGGAGGCCTACAGTCCGATCGCGGCGCCGGCGGCCCAGGGCGGGCGTTCTGAGCCCGGGATGCACTGCCGATGGTCGGTGTCGATCTTCCACCGATTTCGGGACGATCGACGCTACCGGCGCCGGATGTCCCAACGGACGGTGCACCCCGCCAGAAATGGCCCTCGTTCTCGACGCGCTCAGGTGCCTCGCACGCCGGCCCTGAGAGGCACGCCACTCCCTCTCCGATGACCGAGACTATGTCAACTTGCGGTCATGACACCAACTCCTTCAGTGGATTCAATGATCCGGACCCAGCGCGGCCTACAAACGCTCGTTTGTCAAACGCAATGTAGATCATGCCCCGCCTCGGTGCAAGACGATCTCTAGTCGACGTCCGAGTTCTGCCGGCAGGAAGGGGGCACATGACTTTGGTTCTTGCACAATGTCATCGCATCTCCGTCTGTCCGCGTGCGGCGGGTAGAGAGCGCTCCGCCGACCGTGGGACCGCTATGACTACACACCCGCCGGTCTTGTGATCACAGATGCACCGCCCCGCTCGGTGTGAGGGTTGACACAACCGCTTCAAGCTCTAATACTTACGAGCGTCCGTACGTTTAACCCCGAAGGGAACTGCGAACAGGGCGATCAGCTGGCACTTTTGGTACGAGAGCCGTCGCGCCAGCCGCACCAGCTGGCGCGGTGCCCGGCGGTGAAGGGAACCCCCAAGGTTCTCCGAATACGTCCGTCTCGTCCCGCCAATGGCACACGAAGTCATGTAGCTCGTTGATACGCACCAAGCACGGAGTCAACTGGTCCCGCTGCCGGCAAACCGCCGACTGTGCTGGACAGAGCTTGCGTGCGGCTCGTCAACTGACGCCTGCAGGAAAGATCCTCATCCCCCATAAAGGAGTTCTCAAGCATGCTGTTCGACACAATCAAGCTGGGCTCGATCGAGCTGCCGAACCGGGTTGTCATGGCACCGATGACGCGCGTCCGCGCATCCGAGACCGGAATGCCGTCCGATAGTGCCGCGCTCTACTACGCTCAGCGCGCATCCGCTGGGTTGATAGTCAGCGAAGGCATCTCCCCGTCCAAGCAGGGGCAGTCCGAGCCGAACATCCCCGGCCTCTACAACGACGAGCAGGAAGCCGCCTGGCGCCCGATCACCCAGGCGGTCCACGACGCGGGCGGACGGATCTTCGCTCAGCTCATGCACGGTGGCCGGGTCGGCCATCCGGAGATCAACGGAATGCAGCCGCTGGGGGCTTCACCGATCGCGGCACAGGGCACGATCTTCAACTCAGGCGGCCGGCTCGCATTCGTGACGCCGGTCGAGATGACCGTCGAGCAGATTCAGGAGCAGATCGCGGTCTTCGTCGATGCGGCCGAGCGTGCTGTTGCCGCGGGCTTTGACGGCGTGGAGATCCACGGCGCCAACGGCTACTTGATCCAGCAGTTCCTCTCGGACAACAGCAATCAGCGCACCGACCAGTACGGTGGATCGAACGAGAACCGAGCCCGGTTCGCGGTCGAGGTCGCGACAGCGGTCAGCAAGGCGATCGGCGCCGACCGGGTCGGTATCCGGTTCTCGCCCGGTGGAAAGTTCCACGACATGAACGAGAGCGATCCCGCCGGCCTGTACACGACCCTGCTCGAGGCCCTCAATCCTCTCGGACTGGCGTACCTGCACATTCTCGAGACGGCGTCGGAGGAGATCAACGACAAACTGCGGGAGCTGTGGACCGGACCGCTGATCGTCAATCCCGCTCAGGTCGGTAGCTCGACGTTCGTCGACAAGACGGATGCCGATCGGTGGCTCGCACGGGGCGCCGATCTGATCGCTTTCGGCCGGTACTTCATCTCCAACCCCGACCTCGTGCGTCGCCTCCGAGACAATCTCGAGCTCGCCGAGCCTGATCTCGACACCTTCTACTCGGGCGGCGACAAGGGCTACATCGACTACCCGGAGTGGTCGCCGACGGCCGTCGGGTAATGAAAGGAATCAGGGTGGTGGGAGGTCCCAACCCACGCTGGGTTGGACCCCCCCACCACGTCGTTGCCGGACCGGCTTGCCTGGTCGGTGGCCGGGTACTCACAGGGGTCCGGTATCGGCAAGAGACGTTGCGTCGCGACGGCTTTCGTCAGTTCCTCGAGCGTTTCCGACCACGGTAACGCCGTCGTGCCGGCAGCAGCGGCCAATCCCCCGGGTACAGCGCATCCAGGTCATGCTCACCATCGCGTTCGACGAGTGGCACGCCGTCTGTGAAGGAGTGCACCACTGCGGACGCCGGACGCAGCGCCATTCGCGTCTTGCCCACACCCTGAAACCGGTGAACGTGACCAGTGGGTAGGTGCCGAGGAGTCGCGTGGCCTCGGCTAGTTCGGCACGCCGACCGACGAAGCCGGTCAACCCGAGCGCGAGGCCGGATGCTCGTTCCGGAGGGGTAAGCGAGATGGGAGCGCTTCCTTCACCGAGGAGGTGAGTCGACAACTGTCAGCCACCAGCTTAAACTTACAAGTGTTTGTTTGCGGGTGCGGAGGTCTGTCGCTGAGGGCAAGGATGACGCGCATTGAGATCGTTCGTACATCGGTGTCGTCCGGCAAACACCGTCGAGAACCGGCCCCTGGGAATGAGTGGATGATGATGCAGACCGAATTGGGTCGGGCACTTGCCGTGCTCCGTTCCCGGCACATCACCGACCGCGAAGCCCGCCTGCGAGCAACATCGATGCTGGAGCATCCTCGGGGCCCCCGGTGGCGCCGGCGTGAGGACGCACCGCGCCGAGGGGGTGACCGAAAGCGACTGGGTCCGTGGCGAACCGTTGACCGGCCGCGAGCACGAGGTACTCGGCATGATGGCGGCCGGTGCCTCGAACGCCGCAATCGGCCGCGACCTGTTCATCTCGGCGAATACGGTGCGGTTTCACGTGAGCAATATCCTTCGCAAGCTGGCGGTGACCAACCGAACCGCTGCGGTCGCGAAGATGAAGGAAGGCGCCGTCAGATGGTAGGTCGTGTCGAAGGTTCCGGGTTCTCGGGAACCACCTTCCGAGGCGGCCGCCCTTCACCTCAGGCATGGGCGCCGTGCCTACGCGCCGGTTCGCTCGCCTCGCGGTGAGCGCCGCGGGGGCGCGGGGCCGCCCATCGGCAGCATTCGATTCATCTCAGGGGCTCGGGAGAGAGTCGAACCGGCTGCGCACGCGGCGCAAATCGACCGAAGAGTCCTGCTGAGAAAGTGGTCAGCGCGCCTCGGTCGGAGCGTCGACGCGGACGTAACCCTCGAGCGTGCAGTCGTCGACATCAGGAAGGTACTCACTAAAGTTCTCGCCGAAGTAGATACCCGCCTTGCCGGTCAGGACGTATCCGCCGGTCTCGGCCTCTCCGTGGTGGTGCGGCAGGGACCGGTAGCCCGGACCGTTGAAAACCTTCCCGAACCGGATCTTGGTCGCCGGCGCGTGCTGCACGCTGACCCCGGAGACGCGCACGGCGCCGCCGGACTGACCTGCGCTTCTTCGCCCCCTCGCCCCTACGGGTGACTACCGGCTTGTCGTGCGCGGCCGTACTCGCCCCCTTTCGCGTCACTGATTGTGTGCTTTCCTTGCCTTCGTAAGCATCACGTCGCCCCGCGCAAGGGGTCGCGTATCACCGGCAGACGAGCGCCTGCGGCGCGACCACGACACCCGTCCACGAAGGACGTCGACGTGCCCGCGCTGATGGCGACGTCAGCGCAGCGGTTCGGGACGGCGCCGGATCATGAAGCTGCTGCGGAAGGTCATGACGGACTCGCCGCGCTGATTGAGAGCACTGTAGGCGAGGGTCCAGATTCCCTGGTCCGGCTTCTTCGTCGGCCGCGCAGCGACCAGTTCGGCTTCCGGATGCAGGGTGTCACCGATGATCACCGGACGTGCCGCTCGAACCTCGTCGAGCCCGAGCCAGGCAACGACGTTGTTGAAGTACCCGGTCTGGGTGGTCAGTCCGAGTGCGAGCGAGAGGGTGAACGGTCCATGCGCGATCCGTTGCCCGAACTGGGTGCCGGCGGCGTACTCCTCGTCGAGGTGCAGCGAAACAATGTCGCAGGTCAGGCCCGCCCACTGCACCAAATGCGCATCGGTGACGGTCATGCCGGGGCCCCGGAGAACATCGCCCAGTGCGAGATCTTCCCACCAGCGATCGGGCTGGCCGATCACGCGGGCCGTGGTGCTGATGTCGTTGGCTGTCATCGAAGCTCCTCATAGCGCCGGCACTGCCGGCCGTGTTAACGTACGAGCGATTGTTCGTTTTACAGTACGGGTCAGCCCGCCCGCCGGTCAATCATTTGGCCAACCTTGCACCCCGATCTCTTGGATGGGACGAGATGACGCACACCACGTCCTCGCTGCGGTCCGCGCACCGGCCTCTCCGGTGGCCGGTGGTGTCACCGCATCCCTGGTCACGACCGGTCTGCAACGCCTCGGCGCACCGTGCCACCACCCCCTGTGTCATCCCTGCACCAGTGGTGCCCTATCGAGTGAGGAAGTAATGCGACCCCTACGTTCTCTGTTGTTCGTGCCGGCCCATCGCGAGGGTTGGGCGCAGAAGGCGGTGCGCGCGGGTGCCGACGCCGTGATCCTCGATCTCGAGGATTCGGTTCCCGAGCCGAGCAAGGCCGACGCCCGCGCGATCGCGGCCGACACCATCGACACCCTGCGACGCGAGCATCCCGAGGTGACGGTGCTGGTGCGCCCGAACCCCCTCGATACGGACCACTTCGGCAAAGACCTGCAGGCCGTCGTCCGGGCTGGGCTCGGCGGCCTCCTGCTGCCGAAGATCTACGGCCCGCGAGAGGTCCTCGATTTCGCGGCCCTGCTCGACCACTTCGAGATCGAGGCCGCGCTCGACCGCGGCAGCGTGGAGGTGATCCCCACCCTCGAGACCGCGAAGTCGCTGGTGAACTGCGAGGTGATCGCCGCCGCGCATCCGCGGGTCGCGTCGTTGATGGTGGCCGCCGCCCGCGATGCCGACGTTTCGCGCGAGGTCGGTTTCGAGTGGACAGCCGAGGGTCTCGAGACCCTGCATTACCGCAGTAAGGCGGTGCTCGCCTGCCGCGCCGCCGGTTTGGCCCATCCCATAGTGGGTCTGTGGCAGGAGATTTCCGATCTGGACGGTTTGCGCCGATTCGCCGAGGGCAACCGTCGGCTGGGCTTTACCGGTCAGGTTCTCATTCACCCCTCACACATCCACACGGTCAACGACGTCTACGCACCGGACCCGAAGGTCGTCGACCGCTTCCGGCGCATGATCGAGGCCTTCGAACTGGCTCAGGCAAAGGGCCAGGCCGCCGCTCTGTTCGAGGGTGAACACGTCGATATCGCGCACGTCAAGACCGCCCGCGGCGTGGTCGCCCTCGCCGAATCCATCAATACGCAGTAACCGCAACAACCTCGTAAGGAACCGACAATGAGTGGACTGTACTTCGAAGAGCTCGAGCCGGGGCTCGTCCTCAAGCACGCGGTAACCCGCACCGTCACCGAGACCGACAATCTGCTGTTCACGACCCTCACCTTGAACGTCCAGCCCCTGCATCTCGACGCGGAATTCGCCAAGAACAGCATGTACGGCGAACGCATCGTCAACAGCGTCTTCACCCTCGGCGTCGTGGTCGGCATCCCGGTGCAGGAGACCACCCTCGGAACCACCCTGGGCAATCTCGGGTTCGAGGAGATCGCCTTTCCGGCGCCGGTGCTGATCGGTGACACCCTGCGGATCGAGACCGAGATCCTGTCTCGACGTGAGTCGAAGTCGCGCCCGGACACCGGCATCGTGCGGTTCGAACACCGTGGCTTCAATCAGAACGACAAGTTGGTTTGCCGCGTGCAGCGGTCCGGCCTGATGCTCAAGAAGCCCGCCGAGGTCGCTGTCTCATGAGGCTGGCCACGCTGCGCCTGAACGGATCATCGACCGCCGCCGCACGGATCGAGGGCGAGCGCGCGGTGCTGATCGAGCCCCATCCCAGCCTCTCGGATCTGTTACGGGATCCTCACTGGCAGCGCATCGCCACCGAGGCCGCCGGACAGGTGGTTGAGCTCGGTGCCGTGGAGTACGCCCCTGTGGTGACGCACCCGACGAAGATTGTGTGCGTGGGGCTGAACTACGCGAACCACATCGCGGAGATGGGGCGCGAACTCCCCCGCTATCCGACGTTGTTTGCCAAGTTCCCCGAAGCACTCATCGGCGCCTACGACGACATCCACGTCCCGGCCGATGCCGATCAGCAGGTCGACTGGGAAGGAGAGCTCGCCGTCGTCATCGGCAAGAAGGCGAGAGCGGTGCAGGCCGCCGACGCCGGCGAGTACATCGCCGGCTTCGCCGTCGCCAACGATGTCACCATGCGCGATTATCAATATCGGACACAACAGTGGTTGCAGGGCAAGACCTTCGAAGGTACGTGTCCGCTCGGTCCGACGCTGGTGACCCCGGACGAGTTTTCGCTCGGTGCCCCATTGAACACTCTCGTCGACGGGGCCACTGTCCAGTCGGACTCGACCGGCGACCTGGTGTTCACCCCCACCCGGTTGATCGAGTACATCTCCCACATCGTCACCTTGCAGGCCGGGGACGTGATCTTGACCGGAACTCCCGGCGGGGTCGGCCACCCGACGGGAACACATCTGTCCGACGGCCAGATACTCACCACGGAGATCACCGGCCTGGGCATGCTGCGTAACACCGTGTGCGTAGCTGCTCCGATCGCGGTCGGCTGACACCCACACCGAGCTCCCACAATCGAATACGACACAGCCAGCCCTCCCAGTCCTTCCCGGACCGGGAGGGCTGGTGGGCGTCGGTCCGCGAGCTTCCGACGAGCTCCGCGGTCTGAATCACCTCGACGGTTCCCGCCCGGTCGTTCTCTCGCAGTACCGACCACCACAGCAGCAGGCGCAACAGCGGTTTCGCCACCGAAACAACAGGTCTCGCGCATCGACGATGAGAGGGACGTCAGCGGCGCCGTCCTGCAGGCATGTGATGGCCGCGAGAATCCCATATCGCCCCAGGTCGCGGCATGCCGCAGATCACCCGTTGACGGATGCTGTGCTCTACGCCACAATACAAACAAACGAGCAAACGTTCGTCAGTGTCTGGCATCGAGAAGGAACATCCAATGAAAGCTCTGTCTTGTCGTCGCGCAGCCTTTGCCGGAGTTGTCTTCAGCGCAGCCCTGAGTGTCGCGGCGTGTACGGCCAGCGCCCCGGCCGAATCGAGCGGCAACTCCGGCGGTTCGACGAGCGACGGCGGCCAGGCCCTGCCGGTCGAGCAGCTGTGCGGCGATCGTCCGCTGAAGATCGCACATGTCGCCGGTTTCGGCGCCAACTCCTGGCGCAAGATCACGCAGGCCGAACTCACCGACGAGCTTTCCGCCTGCCCGAACGTCACCCTCGAGTACACCCAGGCCGACAACGACCTGCAGAAGTACATCACCGCGATCAACTCGTACACCGCAAAGGGATTCGATGCGATCGTCACCTACGACGACTTCGGCAGCCAGGCACTCAGCGCCCTGAAGAACGCCCACGACTCCGGTGTGGTCGTCGTGCCCTACATCGCCGATCCCGGCGGGGAGGTCGGTGTCGACTACGACGGATACGTCCAGTACGACTTCGACGTCGAGGGCGACACGATGGCCAAGTGGCTGGCCGGCCAGGTCCAGCCGGGCGCCAAGCTGCTCTTCAGCGGTGGCCTGCCGGGTGGCAGCCCGTCGACCGTGGCGCTGTGGGACGGAATCCTGGAGACCTCGAAGGAACTCGGTGATCCGTTCACTTCGCTGACCAACGAGCCGCAACCGTCGAGCTGGGACGCCGCGTACGAGCAGCGCGCGATGGCGGGGGCGCTGACCAAGTACCCGGAAATCGACGCTCTGGCATCGGATTACGGCGTTGCGTCGAAGGGCGGTCTGCGGGCGTTCATCAACGCCGGTCGCCCCATTCCGCCGCTGGCGACGTCGGCGACCGACAACGAACTCGGGTGCATTTGGTTGCAGCACCACCAGGCCAACCCGGACTTCCACTTGCTCACCCTCGACGGCACCACCACCGTCGTGCGCATCGCCGCCCGCAAGGCGCTGGCCGCACTGAGCGGCCAGCCCGACAACGAGCGGGAGAACTTCGAACTGCCGACGTTCATCGATACCCGCAACGGCAAGCTCCCGACCTGCCGCGAGGACCTGCCACCGGACGCCGACCTGTCCTCGGCGCTCTCGCCCGAGCAGCTTTCGGCCGTCTTCGAGTAGCGGCTGGGCGCGAGGGATGAGGAGTGGTCAACAGTGACTCAGCAAGACATCGTCGAGGATGTGATGTACGTGAGTGACCTACAGGTGCAGAATGATCCGGTCCAGGAGAGCACCGATCAGGACATCGTCCTGCGACTGGACGCAGTCGACAAGAAGTACCCGGGCGTCCACGCCATCAAGGGTGTCTCGCTCACCGTCCGGCGCGGCGAGATCCATGCGCTGGTTGGCCAGAACGGGGCGGGCAAGTCCACGCTCGTCGGCATTGCGGCCGGTTCGATCACCGCCGACTCGGGGACAGTGGAGATCGGTGGTGTCACCGCCACCGACCCGTCCCCGGACTGGTGTCGGGAGCAGGGACTGGCCATCGTCTACCAGGAACCGGCGCTTTTGCCGGATCTGACGGTGGCGGAGAACATGCGCCTGAGCATGCCCGAGGACCGCCGCCCTTCGGTCGGCGAGCAGGTCGGCTGGGCGGAAGGCATCCTCTCGCGGTGGAGCAGCGTGGCCGCGATCGATCCGCGCACCCCGGTCCGCGAACTACCGCCCGATGCGCGGTTCGTCGTCGAAATTGCGAAGGCACTGGCGGAAGAGCCCAAGGTCATCGTCCTCGACGAACCCACCGAGCATCTGCTGCCGCCCGCGGTCGCCGAACTGTTCCGCCTGATTTCGGAGTTGATCGACGCCGGCGGCGCGGTCGTGTACATCTCGCACCGACTCAACGAGGTCAAGCAGATCGCCCACACCGTGTCGGTACTGCGCGACGGCGCACTGGTCGGGACATTCGACGGCGCCGAAGTCACCGAGCAGGACGTGGTCAACCTCGTCGTCGGCCGCGAACTCACCCGCGCGCACACCCGGGCCGAGACCCGCACGACCGCGCTCGGCGACACCTTGCTGAAGGTCACCGGATTTACCGGTCACGGGTTCGACGACGTGGACCTGACGGTCCGTGCCGGCGAGATCGTCGGGTTCGCCGGTGTCGAGGGACAGGGGCAACGTGAGGTCCTGCGTGCGCTCGGCGGCCTGGTCACCGGGCACGGCACCATCGAGCTCGGCGGTCGCACGATCAAGACGTCGAGTCCGACCGCGGCGCTGGCCGGGGGGATCGCCTATCTGCCCCACGACCGGCACAACGAGGGCATTCTGCCGGGCCTGAGCCTACGGGAGAACGCCTCGCTGTCCTCGCTGCGGCGGTTGTCGCACCTCGGCGTGCTCTCTCGCGTGCGCGAGCGCAAGGCCACATCGGAAACGTTCGCGTCGATGCGGGTCAAGGCGCCCTCCCCCGAGGTCGACATCACCACCCTCTCGGGCGGAAACCAGCAGAAGGTCGTGCTCAGCCGCGTGCTGATGACCGAGTCGAAGCTGATTCTGGCCGACGAGCCCACCCAGGGCGTCGATATCGGCGCCCGTGAGGAGATCTACACCATCCTGCGTGAGGCGGCAGCCCGCGGCGCGGCGATCATCGTGCTCTCCTCCTCTGCTGCCGAACTCGAGCAGCTCTGCGATCGGGTCATCGTCTTCTCCCGCGGCAAGGCCGCGAAGGAACTCGTCGACGACGAGTTGTCCGAGCACGGCATCGCCCAGGCCGCACTGAGCGCCACCGGCAGCCGCAGTCGCGTCGGCGCGGCGCTGCAAAAAGTCACTCTCGGCCGGAAGCTGGCCCGCAACGACCTCACTCCCGCGGCGATTCTCGCGCTCGCGACCATCCTGCTCGCCGGGGTGGCGATCAGCCAGAGCGAGTTCTACCTCACCTCCCGCAACTTCGGGCTGATCTTGCCGCTGCTGGCCACCTTGGCGTTCTTCGCGATGGCTCAGCAGGTGGTGATGATGATCGGAGGCATCGACCTGTCGGTCGGGCCGCTGGCAGGTCTGCTGGTCGTGGTCGGCTCGTTCGTGCTGTCGGCGTACAAGACGCCGATCGGGATGATCGTCGGACTGATCGTGCTCACACTCGTGGCCGCGGTCGTCGGCCTGGTCAACTGGACCTTGGCGGCGGTCGTCAAAATCAATCCCTTGATCGCCACCCTGGTGACCTACACCGCGATCCAGGGCATCGCGTACCTGCTGCGACCTTTGCCCGCGGGCAAGATCGACCCCATCTTCCTGTCGTACGCGTCAACCAAGCTCGGATTCATCCCGATCATGATCCTCCTGGCGATCATCGTCGCGGTGCTTCTCGAGTTCGCGATGTACCGGAGTCTGTTCGGCATTCGCCTGCGCGCCACCGGATCCGCCCATGCCACCGCAGATCGGATCGGGGTGCACACCAAGCGGATCACTCTCATCGCGTACGTGGGCTGCTCGGTGCTGGTCGTCCCGGCAGCCGTGCTGCTGATGGCGCAGGCCGGGACCGGCAATGCCAGCATCGGTGACAGCTACACCCTCGCCAGCATCGGTGCCGCGGTACTCGGTGGTGCCTCGATCTTCGGAGGGCGCGGCTCGTTCATCGGTGCCTGCCTCGGCGCGGTGCTGGTCATCCAGATCAACACGGTGGTGCAGTTTATCGGCTTGCCGCTGTACTGGCAGCAGTGGCTGCTCGGCGGTCTGACCATCGCCGCGGCCGCCTTCTATTCGAAGTCCCGAACCCTCGCAGAGCGGAGCTGACGCCGTGAGCGCACTGCACGCACAACAAGCACTCCCGGATACCGAACCGACGGGCTCCGGGCGGCGCCGCTGGACGCCGACCTGGAACGGCACCACCTCGGTCATCGCGATCACCGTGGCCCTGTTCGGCTTCAGCTGGCTCATCGCACCCGGCAGCGTCTCCGGCAGCGCGATCGACTCGCTGCTGCCCTTCGCCGGGATCCTGGCGATCGCCGCGATCGGGCAGACCATCGTGGTCATGCTCAAGGGCATCGACCTGTCGCTGCCCGGCATGATGACCATGGCCGCCCTGGTCAGCAGCCAATACGCCCAGGACCACGGCAGCATCCTCACCGCGCTGCTCCTCGTCGCCGCCATCGCCGTTGTCGTCGGACTGGTCAACGGCATCGTCGTCTCGGCGTTCTCGGTGACCCCCCTGGTGGCCACCCTGGCAGTCAATGCCATCTTGATGGGCGCCGCCCTGGCCTACTCCGGAGGCACACCGACCCGCGCCCCGCAGAGCGTGTCCGACTTCGCACTGGAAAAGAACCTCGGTGTCTCCAACACGGTGTGGCTGGCGTTCGCACTGATGCTCGTGACCGTCTTCGCCACCAGCCGCACCGCCTGGGGACGCCGCGTGGTTGCCGTCGGCTCGAACGAACGCACCGCCCACGCGGCCGGGGTGCGTACCGCACGCATCAAGATCAGCGGTTATGTCGCCGCAGCGCTGTGTTACAGCGGTGCGGGGGTCCTACTGGCCGGGTATGTGAGCACACCGAACACCAATGCCGGCACCAGCTACCTCCTGCCGGCCATCGCAGCGGTCGTCGTCGGCGGTACCGCCCTGACCGGTGGCCGCGGCAACATCATCGGCACGGCCGTCGGGGCCCTGTTCCTGAGCCAGCTCACCCAGCTGGTGCTCTCCCTCGGCGCCCCGTCCTCCACCCAGTTCCTCGTCCAGGCCGTGGTCATCGCCGTCGCGGTGGGAGCACAGCAACTGGACCTGCGCCACATCCTCCACCGTCTGATTCCCGGAAAGGATCTTTCATGACGAACATCGGTCAGCGACTGAACGGCAAGGTGGCGTTCGTGACCGGCGCCGCCCGCGGGCAAGGCCGGTCGCACGCTCTGACTCTCGCCGGTGAGGGCGCCGACCTCATTCTGCTCGACTCGGTGCGCCCGATCGACCAGGTGAGCTACGCGATGCCGGACCACGCGGATCTGAAAGAGACCGCCCGCCTGGTCGAAGAGCGGGGCCGCAAGGCGGTCGTGATCGAAGCCGACGTCCGCGACGAGTCGATGATCGACTCGGTCGCCGCTGCCGCCACCGAGCTGGGACGAGTCGACATCGTCGTCGCCAACGCCGGCGTTCTCGGTGCCGCCAAACCCTCCTGGGAACTCACCCGCGCCGAATGGGACACCCTCATCGACATCAACCTCACCGGTGTCTGGCAGACGATGAAGGCGGCGTTGCCGCACATCATCGCAGGTGGCCGGGGCGGGTCGATCATCGCGATCAGTTCCATCGCCGGCATTCGCGGCGTTCCGCACGTAGCGCACTACAGCGCCGCCAAACATGCCCTCGTCGGACTGGTCGGCTCGGTAGCGAACGAGGTCGCTCCGCACAACATCCGCGTCAACACGGTGCATCCGACCAACGTCCGGACCGACATGATCGACAACCCGACGGCGGCGAAGATCTTCCGACCGGACCTTGAGAATCCGACTCTCGACGACGGTATCGAGGTCCTCGGTCGCATCAATCTGCTCCCCGTGCCGTGGGTGGACTCCGCCGACATCTCCGAGGCCGTCCTGTGGCTGGCCTGCGACGAGTCCCGGTACGTGACCGGCACGGCCCTGCCCGTCGATGCCGGAATGCTCGCAAAGTACCCCGGCTGACGATCCGCATTCCCCTCGACAAGACCCCAACAGAGAAGGAAGATCAATGACAGTCAACGGTGGGCCGGTCCGCACGATCGCACTGATCGGACGCAAGCCGGGTATGTCGTTCGCCCAGTTCGACGAGTACTGGCGGGAAAAGCACGCTCCCCTCGCCGCCCAGGTGCCCGGCGTGATCCGCTACGTGCAGCAGCACGTCGTTCCCCAGGAAGGTGCCACCGAACCCGACAACGGATTCGGGATCGACGGCCTGGCCGTTCTCGATTACGAGAACGCGGAGGCGATGGAGGCAGGATGGGCGTCCGAGGCCGGTCAGGCGGCCCTGGCAGACGTCGAGAACTTCATCGGCAAGCACTACGTGGTGGTCCTCGAAGATCACGTCGTCGTCGGCGACGCCTGAATTCGTCGGCGTCCTTACACGCAGACACGTCAGTTAGGAGCCCGTCATGGATGTGGGCGTAGTTTACTTCTTCACCGATCAAGGTCCGGACCCCATCGAGTTCGGGCAGGCCGCGGAGGGTTACGGATTCGAGTCCCTGTTCGTGCCCGAACACACGCACTTCCCGGCGTCCCGGAAAACCGACTACCCGATTTCCTATGGCGGGCCCGAACTACCCGGGTTCTACCTGCGCACCTACGACCAGATCGTCACGCTGTCGATGATCGCCGCGCACACGCGGACGATCATGCTCGGTACCGGCGTCTGCCTGCTCGCCCAGCACGACCCGATCGCCAAGGCCAAGCAGATCGCCACCCTCGACCACCTCTCCGGCGGCCGCGTCATCTGCGGTGTCGGTATGGGGTGGAACGTCGAGGAGGCCGAGGCACACGGCGTCGTCTGGAAGCAGCGCTACTCGACCGTACGCGACAAGCTCAAGGTCATGCAGGCACTGTGGACCCAGGAGGAGGCGAGTTACGACGGACAGCGCGCGTCCCTCGCCCCCTCGTGGGCGTGGCCCAAGCCGGCACAACCGAACGGCCCACGCATCTATCTCGGTGGTGCCGGACCCACCACCATGCAGCATGCGGCCGAGTGGGCCGATGCCTGGTATGTCGTACCCCCCGCCGACGATCCCACGCTGACCAAGAGCGTGTCCGAGTTCCGCAGACTCGTCGAAGAAACTGGACGCGATCCCGATTCGGTGGGTATCGCGGTGGCGTCGGCACCCCCGGATCCGGCCGTACTCGACAGCTATCGGGAGCTCGGCATCGAGCGGGCGGTGTTGTGGGTCGATCCCGCCGACAATCCGGGCGAAGGCATGCGCAACCTCGAAACCGTCTCCAAGGTTCTAGCGCAGATCTCCTAACTACCCACATGACCAGAAACCAACCCTCACAGGAGGACTCGTAGTCATGAACACTACAACCACGGATGTGAGCGTCAGCGAGCTCGCCGAGCGATTGACACGCCTCGAGGATGTCCGCGCAATCGAACAGCTCAAGTACCGCTACGCCGGATTCTGCGACAACAGCTACGACCCGGAAGGCATCGCCAGCCTGTTCGTCGAGGACGGCCGGTGGGTCGTGGACGGCGAAGGCGGTTCCATGACCGGCCACGAGGAGATCAAGGCCCACTTCAGGGCCTTGTCCGGCAAGATCACCTGGGCTCAGCACTACATGATCGCCCCCCGCATCGACCTGAGCAAGGACGGTCGAAGCGCAACGGGGTACTTCTACCTGCTGTGCCTGTGCACCATCGAGAACAGCCAGGACCCGACCCAGAAAGATGCGGTCATCCTGACGATCAACTACACCGACCAGTTCGTCAAGCGCGAGAGCGCCTGGTACTTCCAGGAGCTGCGCGGTCGTACCCACCAAGTGTCGAACTGGGACCAGGGCTGGGTCAAGCAGCCCTTCCGCGACTGACGGCCATCCCTGTTCGATGACCCCGGCCTCGCCCGAGCGAGGCCGGGGTCGTCCGTGCGGGCTACGGGCACCTCCGTCGCCCCGCACCTGTGGCGCATCCGGTCCGCGGCGGATATGGCGCGGCGCCTATCCATCAGTGCGCTCGTGTCGCCCCTTCGACGGCGGCTCCACGTTGTCGGCCACGATCATGACCGATCGCGCCCGTTGCGGTGGAAACCGTGATGTCCCAGGAGATCTTGCACAACGAGGATCTGCCGGTCGTCGAGGCGCTGCATAGTGCCCCGGTCGGCCGGCACGCGCAGCCCGAGGAACTGGCAAATGTCGCGCTGTTCCCGGTCAGCGACGAGACGAGCTTCGTGCAGGGGCGCGGTCTACGTTGCGGACGGCAGCTGGACCATCCGCTGACTTCCTCACATCGATGGAAAAAGGGCTCGGACCGGATCGCGGTCCGAGCCCTTTCCTCCGCGCTCGTTGCGTCATGCGGAAGGTGACTCGGGTGTGGTCGAGCACGACTCGCCGACTGCGCGGGAGAGCTCGCCGGTTCCGGGATCGCGCTGCCGTAGTGTGAGCCGTCCGGAATCGGAGAGCGTTCGGGATCCGCCTGCAAGGATGGTGCATCGGAGGGTACGCGGTCTCGCGGATGGACGGCCAGGGGGAGGGCGGTCTACAGCCGCGAGCGGCGGGCGCACTCCACGCTCAGCAGGCCGAGGACACCTATCGTCACCATGGCGTAGGTGGCGCTGCCGGTGGCGTCGATGATCAGTCCCAGCATCGGGGCGGCCAGAACGGCGCCGACATTGCTGACGGTGACGATGAGTCCGCTTGTCTGGTAGTTCGCCCGGGGCTGCGACAGTTCCGCCGCCCACGCCCAGTAGGTGCCACCGTAGAGCGAGGCCGCCAGGAACATGATGCACAGGTAGATTCCCAGAGTGCTCGCGGGGATCCCGGGCAGGGTCACGACCATGATTCCGGCCAGGCCCGCGCCGATCATGTTCGTCTGGAAGCGTTCACCGCGGAAGAGCCGGTCCGACATCAACCCCCCGATGGGGGCGGCGACCAGTTTGAACATGAAGGTGACGCCGATGATCGCGGAGGCTTCGAGCAGCGTCATTCCCCGGTCCTGTTCGAGGAACAGCGGCAGGGCGTAGGCGAGCCCGTAGAGGGTGATCGCGGTGCCTGCACCGTAGAGAGAGGACCACCAGATGCGGGAGCTGCGGAGCGCCTCGGCGAGCGACCCCGGCTTGGGCAATGCGTCGAAGCGGGTCGAGTGTGGGCGCCGGAGTCCGACGGGTTCGGCAACGAGAGCGTCCATCGACGGCACACCGGGGTGGGACTGGTGGAAGTCTTTGACGGTGAGCACGAACAACGCACCGCAGGCGATGCTCGGGACCACGGTCAGCCACATCGACGCAGTCTCCCACGACATGCCGCTGTCAGTCAGCAGTGGTCCGGCGAACGAGGTGATGGAGAAGCCGACGCCGAGGAAACCCATCAGCAGACCGGTGGCAAATCCGCGCCTGTTCTTGGGGAACCACAAGGAGGCGTGGGTGGCCAGCGACGCATTCATCACGCCGCCGCAGCAGCCCAGGAGCAGACGGAGCACAAGCATGCCCGTGTAGGACTCACCGACGAATGGGATCAACAGCCCCGAAACGACGTTGCAGAGCAGGCCGATGACGACGATCTTCTTCACCCCGATACGAGCGGCCCACTTGCCGGCGAAGACCGGCACCACGCAGAAGGTGAGCATCGATGCGGTGGTGAGCAAGGACAATTGGGTGGCATTGATTCCCCAGTCGTCCTGGATGACCGTGCCGAACACCGCCACGGTGTTCAGGCCGATGAAGCAGGTCATGAAGCACAGCAGGCTGACCAGCAGGACCCACCAGCTGTAGAGGGGTGCGCGCGTGTAGGTCGCACGCGTGCCGGTGAGCGTCAACGTTGTCATGACGTGGCTCCTGTATCTGGGACGCCGCCGACAAGGCAAAAGGCGCCGTCGGGACGGGTTCGACGGACCGAAGTGCACACGGTATGTGGTGCATCGACCGTGCTGGGCACCCGGAACGGATGGCATGCGGTGGCGCGGGATGGATCCGACAACGCCTTAAGCGAACGTACGTATGTTAGTTTGATCTCGCTTGCCGTGTCAACGGTCACAGCCGGGATTGCCTACCGGGCCAGCTCATAACGTTCCGGTGGGGGGATGAACCGGGGTACGGCCACAGCACACGCAGACGCCCGGCTGGTGTGCCAGCCGGGCGTCTGCGGGCGCTTCGAACGGTGTCAGGCGAGCGAGACGGTGACCGCCTTGCTCTGCAGGTAGCCGTCGAGGGCTTCGCCGCCCATTTCCTTACCCCAACCGGACTGCTTGAATCCGCCGAACGGCAACGCGGCATCGAAGACGTTGTAGCAGTTGACCCAGACCGCACCGGCGTTGACCGCCTCGGCGAAGCGGTGGGCCCGGCCGACGTTGGTCGTCCACACTCCGGCCGCCAGGCCGTAGGTGGTGTCGTTCGCGCGGC
The DNA here is from genome assembly GCF_053764755.1 of Rhodococcus sp. 2H158. Classification (NCBI taxonomy): domain Bacteria; kingdom Bacillati; phylum Actinomycetota; class Actinomycetes; order Mycobacteriales; family Nocardiaceae; genus Rhodococcus; species Rhodococcus sp. 2H158. The sequence continues at coordinate 114,018 of NZ_JBSNCE010000001.1, read as the reverse complement.
GCAGCACCTCGGCTTCGTCGTCGAACGGCATCAGCGACACCACGGGACCGAAGATTTCCTCCCGGGCGATGGTCATGTCGTCGTCGACTCCCCCCAGCACGGTCGGCTCGAGGTAGTAACCGGGCTCGCGAGTCTGGGCGCCACCGGCGATGATCTCGGCTCCGTCACCGAGTGCGCCCTCGACGTAGGTCTTGACCTTGGAGCGGTGCTGGTCGGAGATCATCGGGCCGACCAGCACCCCGCGCTCTGCGCTGGGGCCGATCTTGATTTCCGGCACCTTGGCGGCGATGCGGTTCTGCACCTCGTCGTAGATGTTGCGGTGCACATACAGCCGCGACCCGGCCGTGCAGGCCTCCCCCTGGGCGTAGAGGACAGCGCCCAGTACACCGTCGACGGCGATGTCGAGGTCGGCGTCGTCATAGATGACATTGGGGGACTTACCGCCCAGTTCGAGGGTCAGCTTGCTCAGGTTCGATGCCGCCGCGACGACGATCCTCTTGCCGGTCTCGACCGAGCCGGTGAACGCGACCTTGTCGACCTGGGGATGACCGGCCAACGGGGCCCCGGCGTCCGCGCCCGTTCCGGTGATCACGTTGACCACTCCGTCGGGAACACCGGCTTCGACGGCCAACTCCGCCAGACGCAGCGGGGCCAGAGACGCGAGTTCGGCGGGCTTGAGCACCACTGTGCATCCGGCGGCCAGCGCCGGGGCGAGCTTCCAGACCGCGGCGAGTGCTGCACCGTTCCAGGGGATGATCTGGGCGACGACGCCGACGGGCTGCCGGCGGGTGTAGGAGAAGAAGTCTCCGGGGTTCTGGCGCGAGAGCGGGATGGTGCGGCCCTCGAGCTTGGTGGTCCACCCGGCCATGTAGCGCAGCAGATCGGCCATGTTCGGCAGATCGATGTCACGGATGAATGCGTACGGCTTTCCGCAGTCCTGGGTGTCGATGAGGGCGATCTCGTCGGCGTTGGCCTCGATGAGATCCGCGAAGCGGTGCAGGATGCGAGCACGAGCCTCGGCCGGCATCCGCCGCCACGGGCCGTCGTCGAACGCCCGGCGTGCGGCCTGCACCGCCAGCTCGACATCGCGCGGACCGCCGGCGGCGATTTCGGCGAGCTTGTCTCCGGTCGACGGGTTGAAGACGTCGACGGTGCCGCCTTCGACCGGATCCACCCATTTGCCGTCGATCAGCAGCTGATGACGACTCGGGTTGGTCTCGGACATCTTTATCTCCTTCTCGGTAGAGCTGCTCGGCGAACACCCGACCACTGGCAGCGACGAGACGATGATGCGGCCGTGGTCGCCGCCTGGGGCGCTCGGAGGCCCTGCGGACCCGACACGCTTACCACATACGAACGATTGTTCTTCTACGGTACCGGGTGGGCCCCCGCCGCTGTCAACGATCGTGCCCACCAGGGGTCAGGGGATGTTGCCGCGGTAGCGCGCGGACCGGTAAGGGGCCGGCCAGTCGAGCGTGTCCTCGACCCCGAGTTCCTTTGCCGCCTTGAGTGGCCACATCGGCTCGCGCAGCAGGTTCCGGCCGACGAAGACCGCGTCGGCGGCTCCGTCGACGAGGACCTGCTCGGCCTGGGAGGAGTCGGTGATCAGCCCCACGGCCGCGACCGGCAGGGCGGTCTCGCTGCGGATCCGGCGGGCGAAGGGCACCTGGTATCCCGGTCCGACGGTGATCCGCTGCTCGGGGGTCAGACCACCGCTGGAGACGTCGACGAGGTCGATCCCGGAACCTTCGAGCGAGCGGATCAGTGCAACGCTGTCGTCGACGTCCCAGCCGTCCTCGACCCAGTCGGTGGCGGAAATCCGCAGGAACAACGGCAACTCCTCCGGCCAGACCGCGCGGACCGCGGCGACGACCTCCCGCAGCATCCGGGCGCGGCGGTCGGGGTCTCCGCCGTAGCCGTCGGTTCGCCGGTTGGTGATCGGGGACAGGAACTGGTGAAGCAGGTACCCATGTGCGGCGTGGATCTCGACGACCCGGAATCCTGCGGCGAAGGCACGGGCGGCGGCGTCGGCGAAGTCGGTGACCACCCTCGCGATGTCGGCCACAGTCATCTCGCGCGGCACGGCCTGGTCCCCCCAGGCCGTTGCGGACGGACCGACCGTCTCCCAGCCGCCCTCGCCGACCGGAACGGTGCCGTTGCCCTCCCAGGGCACGTGCGCCGAGGCCTTGCGGCCGGCGTGCGCGAGTTGGATGCCGGGGATCGATCCGTGCTCGGTGACGAAGCGATTGATGCGGGCGAACGCCTTCAGCTGCGTGTCGTTCCACAGTCCGGTGCACTTGTGGCTGATCCGTCCTTCCGGGCTGACTGCGGTCGCCTCGGTGAGCACCAGGCCGGCCTTGCCCTTGGCGAAGGAACCGAGGTGCACCAGGTGCCAGTCGTCGGGTATGCCGTCGTCAGCGGAGAACTGGCACATCGGCGCCACCCACAGGCGGTTGCGGAAGGTCACACCGCGCAGGGTCAGCGGTGAGAACAGCCGCGTGCGATGAACGGTGGGCTGGGACAACACGAACTCCTCGGGTCGGATGTGGCGGTCATTCCAGCGTGGAGCCGGCGTTCGGGCCCTCGAGGAACTTGTTGGGAGTCAGGAAGAAGCACAGCACCAGGGCGCCGTTCGGCGAGGAGGCGCGGTGCTGGTTGCCCTGCGGCCGCCAAGAGAAGTTCCCGACCGTGGCCTCGCCTTCCTCGTCGACGATGCTGCCCTCGAGCACCCAGGTCTGCTCGATCCGGACGTGCTCGTGCATGGGCAGGACCGATCCGGGCTGCCAGCGGAACAGAGCGGTGAGCAGGCCGCTCTCTTCGTCCTTGAGCAGCACCTTGATGTCGATGCCGTCATATCCGGAGGGCCGCCACGGCAGGGCATCGACGTCGACGTAGCGCGAGGCCAGGGGCGGCAGGGCGTTGAGGGCGTCGGCGAACGGGGTGATAGCGGTCATGAGTGATCCTTCTTTCTGCGTGGGGGCGTGATCGGTGCGGTCAGAACGACCGCGGCAGTCCCAGGTACTTCTCACCGATGTGGTTGCGGAGCATCTCGTTGGTCAGTGGCGCGAAGGTGTAGAGGCGGGCGTCGCGGAACAGCCGCTCCATGGGGTACTCCTTACTGAACCCGGATCCGCCCATCAGGCGCATGCCGGCGTCGGTGACCGCGACGGCTGCGTCGGAGGCGGCGACTTTGGCCATGGCGCTGAGGATGTCGGCGCGTTTGCCGGTGGCGGTGGCTTCAGCGGCCTGCAGCATCAGCGCCCGAGCCGCTTCGATGGCGATGGCGCCGTCGACGAGTCGGTGCTGCCCGACCTGGAAGCTGCCGACGGGGCGCCCGAATACCTGCCGTTGCCGGCCGTAGTCGACGGCGGCGTCCAGGGCGCCGCGGGCGATTCCGAGCGCGGCGGCGGCGGCATTGAGTCTCTCCCCGTTGAGGGTGCCGAGCACCTGCCGGAACCCCTGGTCGACGTGCCCGAGCACGGCGGAGGCGTCGACTTCGACGTTGTCGAAGCTCACCTCGCAGGTGTCGAGGCTGTGGATGGCAAAGGTGTCGAGTTCTTTCACGGTGATCCCCGCGGTGTCGGTGGGGACCACGAACATGGTGATGCCGTCGATCGGCGAGGATTCCGGTGTCGAAGTCCGGGCCAGAACGATGAGGTTCCTCGCGTGCTGTGGGCCGGAGATCCAGGTCTTGGCGCCGTTGAGAACCCACCGGCCGCCGTCGGACTGCTTCGCCCGGGTGCGCATGACGCGGGCGACGTCGGTGCCGCCGTCGGGTTCGGTCAGCGCGAAGGCGACCCGCTCGCGGCCGTCCAGGAGCGGGGCCAGGACGGTGCGGCGTTGCTCGTTGGTGCCGTACTCGGTGAGCAGGCCGACGCCCATGTACTGCACGACCAGGCACACCGCCGTCGAGGTCGGGCCGGCGGCGAGTTCCTCGAGGACGATGATCTGGTGTCGGGGGTCGGCGCCGGTCACGCCGTCGGCCTGGGCGTCGAGTCCGATCAGTCCGGCTTCCCCGAGGGCGCGGTACAGCTCGAGGTCGAAGGCGTTGGCGTCGTCGAGTTCCCGGACGCGCTGCGGAGGTGCGTACCTCTCGATGATCTCGCGCACCATCTCGCGTAGATCCGCTTGCTCCGTGGTGTCCGGCAGGGTGCCGCTTCCGATCATGGGACTCCTCCAACTCGAGGTGACGGCGCCCTTCGGGGTCTCGAGGTGTTGCCGTCGTCGCGTGTGACCTGGTCACTCACCCCACCATACAAACGAACGAACGTTTTTCCAAGGGTCAACCGGCTTCGGGCTCGATCTAGACAAACAAACACCCGTTCGTATAAGATGTGTGATGCCCATTACAGAGGGCGTAGCGGACCTTTCGGTCCCACACCGCGACCGGTCCCGCCCTCGCTCGTCGCGAATTCGCGGTACACGCGCGAAAGAAGGCGCCGACCATCACGAGAAAGGGTGACCATGACTCCCACCGAGACCGCCGTCGACTGGAGTCGGCTCTGGTCGGATCCGGCGATGCTCCGCCTGCGGGGTGACCGCCGCAGTTTCTTCACCGTCGCCTGGAGCGTTTTCGCGGTGGCGTTCTGCACACTCGTCGGATTCGCGGCATTCGCGCCGGAAATCGTCGCGAAGCGTCCCGTGCCGGGCCTGAGCATCGGGCTGATCCTGTCCCTGACCTACGTCGCAACCGTGATGGGGCTCGGAGCCTGGTATGTGCGCCGCGCACGTCACTGGGACACCCTGGCCGCGGCCGTGCTGGACGCCCCCACCACTTCTCGGGAGCGAGAGGTCACGAGCAATGTCTGACGGATTCAACACCACCGCCGTCGTCGTCACCGTCCTGCTGCTGGCGACGACCTTCGTGGCCACCTACTTCGCCTCGCGCCGTACGAAGACGTCGGCGGAGTTCTGGACGGCCGGCGGTGGTATGACCGGACGCAAGAACGGCACCGCCATCGCCGGTGACTTCCTGTCCTCGGCGTCCCTGCTGGGCTATGCCGGGCTGGCCTACCTCTACGGCATGGACGGCATCGTCTACGCGATCTTCGCCTGCGGGATCTTCCTGATGGTGATGTTCCTGATCGCCGAGAAACTCCGCAACCTCGGTCGTTTCACGTTCGCCGACGCGCTCGCCACCCGGTTGCGGTCCGGTCCGGTGCGCATCGTCTCGGCGATCTCGACGCTGTTCATCTGCATCTTCTACCTCCTCGCCCAGATGGTGGCGGGCGGGGTGCTGATGGAAGCACTCGCCGGAATCGACTTCTCCTGGGGCGTGGTGATCGCCGCGGTCCTGATGCTGACCTACGTGCTCTTCGGCGGCATGCTCGCCACCACGTGGCTGCAGATCATCAAGGCCGTGGCCCTGATGACCGTCGTTGCGCTGCTGGTGATCCTGGTCCTTGTCCGGATCGATCCCAACCCGCTCAACATCATCGAGCAGGCGATCTCACAGAGTAAATTCGGCGACCACTACCTGGCCACCGGCAACTCCTTCAAGGGACCCTGGAACATCATTTCCATGGCGGTGGCCGTGACCTTGTCCGCGGTGGGCCTGCCCCACGTACTGATGCGGTTCTTCACCGTCCCCGATGCCATCGAGGCCCGCAAGTCTGCGATCTGGGCGATCAGCCTGATCGGCGGATTCAACGTCCTGATCGCCTTCCTCGGCATCTCCGCGCGTGCCGCCCTCGGCACCGGCGGTGAGGAAATCGCCGGCAAGGGTGGCAACCTCGCCCTGCCCGCCTTGACCGTCTGGCTCGGTGGCGGGGACGGATTCGCGTCAGACCTGCTGCTGGCGCTGGTGGTCGCGGTCTCGATCGCCACGCTGCTCGCGGTGTCGGCCGGTCTGGTGCTCAGTGCCTCGAGCGCGATCGCCCACGACCTGTGGGCCAAGACGTTCCACCGGCCCGAACGGGAGGAGATGGCGGTCGGCCGGATCGCCGCGGTGGCATTGGTGATCGTCACCGTCGGGGCCACCCTCGCCATCGGCGGAACCCAGAACGTCACCTTCCTGGCCACGCTGGCGACCTCCACCGCGGCCAGTGCGAACTTCCCCGTCCTGATCATGACGCTGCTCTGGCGGCGGATGCGCACCCTCGGGGCCGTGGTCGGCGCGCTGTCGGGTTTGCTCACCGCACTCGCGTTGATCCTGACCGGCCCCCTCGTCTGGCCGAGCCTGGCGCCGCTGCTGTCGGATTCGCTGTCGACCACCGCTCCGTTCCCGCTGGCATTCCCGATCCTGCTGTCGGTGCCCGCCGGCTTCCTCGGGTGCATCGTGGGCAGCTACCTCAGCCGTGAGCCGGCCGACGACGCCGCCTTCGACGAACTTCAGGTCCGCGCCCTGACCGGGGCGGGTCTGGACAAGACGAAGACCCTCACGCACTGATCATCCACGGCGGCGTTCGACGAGGAATCTGCGGATCTTCCGGTCGAACGCCGCCGCGCATTCCCGATCGGTCGTCGAATTTCGGCCGACCCGACACAAGGAGAAAGTGCATGTCCGTCAAGATCGTTGCGCTGATCACCTCGAAGCCCGAACTCTCTCGCGCCGAATTCCTCCGCTACTGGAATGTCGAGCATCCCCAATACGTCTGGAAACTCCCGGAACTCGAGCGCTACGTGCAGAACCCCACGATCGAGCATCGCAAGGGATGGGCGTACGACGGGATGGCGGAGCTGTGGTTCCCCTCGGTCGCCGCGGTGGCCCAGGCGTTCTCCTCGCCGGAGGCCGACGCGGTTCGCGAGCACGAGGAAGAGTTCATCGGCGCCATCACCTGGTTCCTCGCGTCCGAGTCGGAGATCGTGCCGGTCTGACGGGCACTTCGTCGCGGTCAGGGTTCACGCAGGACCCCTTCCTGAGAGGCCGACGCGATGCGCGCACCCGCCTCGGTGGTGAAGTCGCAGGTGCACAGGCATCGACCACCGGTGGCGATCGGACTGGTCTGTCGACACAGCATCCAGTCGTTCATCGAAAACCGGCGGTGAAACCACATCGCGTGGTCGATGCTGGCACCGGCGATGACCCGGTTGCCGTACCAGGAGCGCCCGTGCGGCAGCAGCGCCGGATCGAGCAGGGTCAGGTCACTGACGTACGCCAGCAGGGCGGTGTGCAGCAACGGTTCGTCCGGGACACCGGCGGCGGCACGCACCCAGAACCGCTGCTCGGGACTCCGGGTTCCGGCCGCGGCAAGCGCCTCGGGATGCTCGAGAAAGCGGACATCGAAGGGATGAGGCTGCGACCACCACGGGGGCAACACCGCACTCTCCGACTCGAGCCGCTCGTGCAGTGGCAGCAGGCCCTCCGGCGCCGCCTCCGGCAGCGGCGCGGACCATTGGTGCTCCGGCCCCTCCTGCTCGGTCGCGAACGACAGCTGCAAGGTCGCCAGCACGTCCTCGCTCTGGGTGGCGACGACAGTCCGGGCACTGTACGAGCGGCCGTCGCGCAGGATCATCACCTGGTAGGTGACGGGTGTATGCGGGTCGCCCCCGCGCAGGAACAGCGTGTGCAGCGAATGCGGATACCGGCCGTCGGGCACGGTCGCCCCGGCCGCCATCACGGCCTGCGCGAGCACCTGCCCACCGAAGAGCCGCGGAAGTTTGCGCGCCGCGGTCGGTCCACGGAACCGGTTGCCTCCGGCGGAAGTCACCCGCAGAGCGTCGACCAGCAATTCCAGTTGTTCGGCAGAGGCAATCACCGTCCGCGTCCTCCTTGGCGTCGACCCCCGACCCGCGCAGGCGGGACGGGACCCATCGTTGACCGTTACCACATCGGACGGTACCGTAAGCGAACGTACGATTGTTTGTCTAACGGCATGGTCCTACGAAGGCGACCCCACACCGGGGCGTCCATCGGCACAGATATCCACACCCCCAAGGAGTCCGGGCATGTTGTCCAAGGTCCTCGTCGCCAACCGCGGCGAAATCGCGGTCCGCATCATTCGCACGTGCGCAGAGGCCGGCATCGCCAGCGTCGCCGTGTACTCGGAGGCCGACGAGAAGGCGCTCCACGTGCGGCTGGCCGACGAAGCGGTGCTGCTCGGCGCTGCGTCGGCATCCGAGTCGTACCTGGCGATCGACAAGATCATCGAGGCCGCCCGAAGCACCGGCGCACAGGCCGTGCACCCCGGCTACGGCTTCCTGGCCGAGAACGCCGCCTTCGCCAAGGCCGTCGAGGACGCCGGGTTGTTCTTCATCGGGCCACCCTCGTCGGCGATCGAGGTGATGGGATCGAAGATCGCCGCCCGCGAGATCGCCGCGAAGGCCGACGTCCCGCAGGTCCCCGGTTCGCAGGGCACCATCGCCTCCGCGGCGGATGTGATCGCGTTCGGTGACGAGCACGGCTATCCGGTCGCGATCAAGGCCACCTACGGTGGTGGTGGCCGCGGCATGCGGATGGTCGCCTCGGCCGCGGACGCCGAATCGGCGTTCGCCTCGGCCAAGCAGGAATCGGCCGCCGCGTTCGGCCGCGACGACGTCTACCTCGAGCGGTACCTGTCCAGTGCCCGCCACGTCGAAGTCCAGGTCTTCGCCGACACCCACGGCAATGCGGTATGGATCGGCGACCGCGATTGCTCGGTCCAGCGCCGGCACCAGAAGCTGATCGAGGAGGCTCCCGCTCCGGGCCTGTCCGACGAGCTGCGCCGCGCCATGGGCGAAGCCTCGGTCCGTCTGGCCAAACAGGTCGGCTACGTCGGTGCCGGCACCGTCGAGTTCCTCGTCGAGGCCGACCGGGAGGCCTTCTACTTCCTGGAGATGAACACCCGCATCCAGGTCGAGCACCCGGTCACCGAGATGACCCTCGGTCTGGATCTGGTCGCCGAACAGCTCGCCGTCGCCGCCGGGGAACCGCTGTCGATCACCGAGTCCGGTGCCGCCCCGCGCGGGCATGCGATCGAGGTCCGCGTCAACGCCGAGGACACCCGGGGCGCGCTTTTCATGCCCAGTCCCGGCCCGATCGCCACCGTCAAGGCGCCGACCCGGGCCGGTGTCCGCTGGGACGGCGGCTACGAATCCGGGGACGAGGTCCAGCCCTACTACGACAGCCTCGTCGGCAAGCTCGTCGTGTGGGCACCCAGCCGGGACCGAGCCCTGGACCGGCTGACCCTCGCCTTGGACGAACTGGTCATCGACGGCGTTCCCACCACGGTCCCGGCCGCACGACAGATTATTGCGCACAAGGACTTCCGCAATGTCGCCATGCACACCAACTGGCTCGAACGCGACATCGACCTCGCCTCGATGCTGCCGCCGGTCGAAGACCCCGACACCGACGACGCCGAGGACCAGGACGAGGAGATCCAGCCCCGCAACGAGGTGTGGGTCGGTGACCGCCGCTATGTGATCCCGTTCTTCTCACCGGCCACGGCAGCCGTTCCCGGCGCCCCGGCGGCCGAGGCCCCGGCCCGGCGTGCGACCGGCGCGAGCGGCGGGCCGCGCAAGAAGCGAAGCGGTGGCGCCGCGGCGAGCGGTGAGGTCAAGAGCCCGATGCAGGGCACGGTCGCCCAGATCGACGTCGAGGTCGGCGCCCGGGTCGAAGCGGGCCAGGTGCTCATGGTCCTGGAGGCGATGAAGATGCAGAACCCGATCCGCGCCGCCATCACCGGTGTCGTGGAGTCCCTGCAGGTGAAGGTCGGCCAGGTCGTGGCCTCGGGTGCCGCCCTGGCCACCGTCATGGCGGCAGGTGAATGAAATGGCCACACCAGCAGGGTCGTCGGTCGCGGTCGTCACCGGCGCCGGCGGCGGGCTCGGGGCGGTCACCGCGGCGGCGCTCGGTGACTTGGGCCTGGCGGTCGCCTGTGTCGACATCGACCAAGTCGCCGCCGAGCGCGCCGCCACCGAGCTGAGCGACCACGGGGTGGCCAGCGCTGCCTACGGGGTCGACATCACCTCCGAGTCGGCGGCCGAATCCCTGGTCGAGGCGGTGCACGCCGACCTCGGTCAGGTCTCACATCTGGTCAACATCGCCGGCATCCTGCACCGCACCCATCTCGCCGACACCGACGCCGCGTCCTGGCGGCAGGTCATGGACGTCAACGTCACCGCCCCGTTCCTGCTCACCCAGTCCTTCGCCGACGATCTGCGGGCCGCCGAATACGGGCGGGTGATCAACTGCGCCTCGTTCGCCGGCACCCGCGGCTACGAGTACCCCGCCTACGCCGCCTCCAAGGCCGCGCTGATCAACCTGACCAGTTCGTTGCTGTTCGACTTCTGGGGGACCACGGTCACCGTGAACGCAGTCGCTCCCGGCGCGATGGTCACCCCGATGCTCGATCGACCTGCGGCGGAGCGGATGGCGGCCAAGACCCCGACCGGGCGCATCCTCGACCCTGAGGACGTCGCCGCGGTCATCGGTTTCCTCGCCGGCCGCTCCTCCCGCGGGGTCAACGGCACCACCACCGTGATCGACGGTGGCGCCTCCCTGCTGTTCAGCTACCGATGAACAGCACCGTCGATTGGCAATCCAGTACCTCCCAAACAGTTTGGAAAGATCATGACTGACATTCTCGACCAGAAGACCACCGCCCCGGTGGGGCCGCACGAAGAACTCGACGCCCGCCTGGCCGCGGCCCAGCTCGGCGGCTCGGAGAAGCAGCGTCAGAAGCAGATCGAGGCCGGCAAGATGCTGGTCCGCGACCGGCTCGAGTTGCTCTTCGACAACGGGTGGTCCTTCGAGGACGGCCTACTGGCCCGCTTCGACGAGGGTCTGCCCGGCGACGCCGTGGTCACCGCGGTCGGCAAGGTCGACGGCCGTGACGTGGTGGTGATCGCCAACGACTACACCGTCAAGGCCGGCACCTGGGGCAAGCGGACCTTCGAGAAGATCACCCGCGCGCAGGAACTCGCCGACTCCACCGGCACCCCGATCGTGTACCTGTTCGACTCCGCCGGCGCCCGCATCGACGAACAGTTCGAGAGCTTCGTCGGCCGCCGCGCGTGGGGCAACATCTTCTACAACCAGGTCCAGATCTCCGGCCGCGTTCCCCAGGTCTGTGCCCTGTTCGGCCCCTCCCCCGCCGGCTCGGCCTACGTGCCCGCGCTGTGCGACCTGACGATCATGGTCCGTGGGCACGCCACCGCCTACCTCGGCTCCCCCCGCCTGGCCCAGATGGTCACCGGTGAGGACGTCACCCTCGAGGAAATGGGCGGGGCGGAGATGCACTCGACCGTCTCCGGTCTGTCCGACGTCCTCGTCGAAGACGACGCCGAAGCGATCGCCGCCGTGCGGGTGTGGCTGTCGTTCCTGCCGTCGAACTGGCAACAGGAACCGCCGGTCACCGCACCGGCCGACCCGTCCGGCGCCCGGACCATCAAGGAGATCGTCCCCGAGGTCGAGTCCGAGATCTTCGACATCCACGAACTGATCGACTCGCTCGTCGACGACGCCAGCTTCTTCCCGTACAAGGACCTGTTCGCCCCGGAACTGGTCACCGGATTCGCCCGCTTGAACGGGCAGAGCGTCGGCATCGTCGCCAACCAGCCCACCGTCAAGGGTGGGGTGATCTTCCCCGATTCCTCCGACAAGGCCGCGCGGTTCATCTGGATCTGCAATGCCTACAACATCCCGATCCTGTTCCTGGTCGACATCGCCGGCTACATGATCGGCTCCGAGGTCGAACGTCAGGGCATCATCCGGCACGGCGCGAAGATGATCTTCGCGGTCTCCGAAGCCCGCGTCCCGCGCATCACCGTGCTGCTGCGCAAGGCGTACGGCGGCGGCTACCTCGCGATGTCCGGCGCCCCGATGCAGCCGGACGCCCTGATCGCGCTGCCGACGGCCAAGCCCGCGCTGATGGGCCCGGATGCCGCGGTCAACGGCATCCACTACAACCGCATCCAGGCCATCGAGGACCCCGAGGAGCGCGCGGCGTTCATCGCCGAGAAGCAGGCCGAGTACGCCGCCGGGATCGACGTGTTCAAGATCGCCAACGAGAACGCCGTCGAAGCCGTCGTGCCCGCAAACGAGCTGCGCAACGAACTCACCCAGCGCCTCGCCCTCTACCGCAAGCGGGACCGCACCGCCCCCGCCCGCCGCAACGGCGTCACCCCGGTATGAGCGGCCCGGTGCTCGCCCCGCGGCGGGAAGGGCTCACCGGAGTCGTCACCGGTGCGGGCACCGGGATCGGCCGCGCATGCCTCGAGATGCTCGTCGACCACGGCGCCCGCGTGGATGCGTGGGACCGCAGCGCTGACGCGTTGTCCGACCTGGCCGACTGCGACCATGTCGCAGCTCGTACCGTCGATGTCACCGATGCCGATGCAGTCGCTTCGGCCGCCGTGTCCGCGCAGAACCATTGGCAGAGAATTGATTTCGTGATCAATTGTGCAGGTGTGTTTCTGGCCGGGCCGCTCGCCGAGGTCAGTGCGGCATCGGTGCGCTCGTTGTTCGAAGTGAACGTGCTCGGAACCACGCACGTCACGCAGGCGTTGCTCCCGGCGCTCGAGAGTAGCCGGGGCTCGATCGTGAACGTGGCCAGCTCGGTCGCCCTCAAGCCGACCGTCAGCAATGCGCACTACGCCGCCTCCAAGGCGGCGGTGGCGCATCTGACCCGGTGCTGGGCGCTCGAGCTGGCACCGGCGGGGGTGCGGGTCAACGCCGTGGCTCCCGGGCCGACACCCACGGCGATCTACCGGTCGGCCGGGATGAGCGCGGAGCAGGAGTCGACCCTCCTACGCGAGCGCGCAGCCGCGATTCCGTTGCGGCGGGTCGGCGACCCGCTCGACACCGCGCGGTGGATCGCGCGTTTCGCACTCGAAGACGACTGGACCACCGGTGTGGTTCTGCCCGTCGACGGCGGCATGGCGCTCTGACACCGCGACCGCCGTGCTCGGCCACGAAATCCCGGGCCCTCGAGCGACGAGGGTCCGGGATTTCGTTGTGCGTGAGCCACAAGCCCACCACTTCACTCGGTCGGCGTTTCCGGAGGACCGCTGGCCTGTCCCTTCCCTGCGCGGCGGCTGCGGCCCGGTCCGGACCACGTCGGCGAGTCTGACGGCCGACGAAGGCACGTGAAAGAAGTACTGCCCGCACCCCGGCGTGTCGGCCGAAGTGCGGGCAGTACGTGGGTGTCACGCGCGTTGAACCGGGTGACGCAGGGTACGGCGAGAGCGTGCTGGTGCCGGGCAACCGGGTTCCCGCGGTCGGGCTGTATGCCGCCCGACCGCGGGATCCGGGAGTGTCAGCCGCCGACCTTCTGGCTGGCGCCGGCGTCGATGGGCAGGTTGATTCCGGTGATGTAGCGCGATTCATCGGAGGCCAGGAAGATGATCGCGTTGGTGATGTCGATGGGTTCGACCCACGGGATGTTCGGCAGCGAGTGCATGGTGGCGAAGGCATCGCGGGAGTCCTCGAGGGTGGGGTGCTCGAGGTCGGGTCGGAACAGCCCGTAGAAGGTCTCGTTCTGCAGCAGTTTGGTGTTGACGTTCGTCGGGTGCACCGCGTTGACCCGGATTCCCTTGGGGCCGAGCTCGTTCGCGAGGGTGTGCATCAGGCCGACGATGCCGTGCTTGGCGGTGACGTAGTGGCCGACGTTCGGGTATCCACTCAGGCTCGAGGTCGATCCGGTGAAGATCACCGAGCCGCCCTCTCCGCGCTCGACCATGTTCGGGACCGCGGCCTTGACGGTGTGGAAGACACCGGTCAGGTTCGTGTCGATCATGTCGTTCCACTGTTCTTCGGTCAGGTCCAGGACCTTGTTGGCCGAGATGATGCCCGCGTTGGCGCAGACGATGTCGATCTTGCCGAATTCGGCGAGGCCGTCGGCGACGGCGGCCTGCATCTGCTGCAGATTGCGTACGTCGGCCTGGGCGGTGACTACGCGGCGGCCCAGTTCCTCGACCAGCCGTGCCGTTTCCTTCAGGTCCTCGAGCGAGGCCATCGGGTACGGCACACTGCCGATCTGGTCGGCGATGTCGATGGCGATGATGTCAGCGCCCTCTTTCGCCAGTCCCAGTGCGTGTGAACGTCCCTGGCCGCGTGCGGCCCCGGTGATCAGGGCGACCTTGCCCTCCAAGCGGCTCATTGAGTTTCCCAATCTCTCGATGTACTTCACTGCCGGTATCGGGTGAGTGGCAACAAACGTACGTGCGTTTGTTTCCTTAGAGTGTGATCTGAACGACAGCAAATGTCAACCACCTCGCTCGAGGAGAGCGTGAGCCCGTCACGAGCTCGATGCCGCAATCGCAAAGGCGGCTCAGATCTGGTGAAATTCACTCTCGAACAGAGACTTTCGCAACAGCAGGAACGAAGGCCTCCGCTGCGATGCACGGTCGAGGTCTAGGCGGCATGGCATACCGGCACGCCCCGCGGAGCGGCCCAGCACAGGCGGCCCCGCCGGGTCGACGTGCGCGAATACTCGTCGACCCGAGTCGGTATGTCGGTCAGCCGGCGGTCTCGACGCCGAGCTGACGCAGGGCCATCGTGATGTAGGTGTTGACCACCTTGTCGAGCGACTTGGGGCCGCCGGGCTTGTACCAGGACGACACGTGTGCGCCCTGCGCCAGAATCGAGTAGGTCTGCAGTTTGGCGTCGAGGATGTCGGCGCCGGTCTCCTTGGCGACGTCCTTGACCAGCTTCTGCAGCAACCGCTCGTATTCGGCGCGTTTGGCGAGGACTTCTTCGAGGTCCCCGTCGCTGAGCGAGCGCAGCTCGGAATTGCCGATGAAGACTTCCCGCGCGTGTTCGGCGTGGTAGCGGATGTGGCAATCGACCGCAGCCTTGAAGCGGTCCACTGCCGTGCCGTCGGCACTTGCGAGCGCGGCGTGGACCGCTTGGAGGAGTTCGTCCATGACCGACACCATGATGTCGGTCAGGAGTTCCTCTTTACCGCTGATGTGGTTGTAGAGGCTGCCGACCTGGATGCCGACCTCACTGGCCACCGTGCGCAGCGACGTCGCCTCGTAGCCGTGCGCGTAGAACAGCTTGGCCGCGGCCTCGCGAATAGCGACATTGGTGCGCGCGCCGCCGCGTGTCACCCGAGTTGCTCGAGTCACTGTGCCCCTCCGATGTAAAGTAGACGGTCCCCGAAGGGGCCGGCGAGCGATCTCAGAAACAATCGTACGTTAGTCGATCGACATTCGGCTGATCGTCTACGTGCCGTTACCAGCCCATCGCCGCCCGGATGTTGGTCTTGACGATCTTGCCGCTGGGATTCATCGGCAGGGCGTTCGGTCCGACCAAGGCGATCATCTTCGGCACCTTGTAGCCCGCCAGGCGCTCGCGCAGGAACGACGAGATCTCCACCTCCGTGACGCTCTGGCCCGGCCGAACCGCGATGACCGCGCGTACCTCCTCGTCCCATTCCTCACTCGGAACACCGAGGACAGCCGCTTCCATGACCGCCGGGTGCGTGTGGAGCAGTTGCTCGATCTCCGAGCTGTAGACATTCTCGCCGCCGGTCTTGATCATGTCCTTGGCCCGGTCACGGAAGTACAGGTAGCCCTGCTCGTCGCGGACCGCCAGGTCGCCGGTGCGCAGCCACCCGTTCTCGAGCACCTCCTTGGTGGCCTCCGGACGCCCGAAGTAACCGGTCATCAGATTGGGACCGCGGACACAGATCTCCCCGATCTCCCCGACGGCGGCCGGGGTGCCGTCGTACAGATCGCGCAGTTCGACCTCGGTGAGCAGGTACTCGGTCCCGATCGAGCCGTCGATCTCCGGCCGGAGCATGTCGTGGGGCTGCAGCCGGGTGACCATCGGTCCGGCTTCGGTGAGTCCGTAGCGGAAGAACAGCTCGACGTCCGGGATCAGCGCCGACACCGCCAGCTTGTCCGGCATGCGCAACAGGCCGGCACCGGTGTGCAGGGCCTTGAAGTGGCTGCGGAACCCGTCGGTGTCGAACGTGCCCGCCTTGAGCATGCGCCGGATCATGTTGGGCACGAGGAACATGTTGGTGA
Organism: Rhodococcus sp. 2H158; assembly: GCF_053764755.1. Lineage (NCBI taxonomy): Bacteria > Bacillati > Actinomycetota > Actinomycetes > Mycobacteriales > Nocardiaceae > Rhodococcus > Rhodococcus sp. 2H158. Next base: position 98,124 of record NZ_JBSNCE010000001.1, on the reverse strand, counting down.
TCGACTCGCGGGCGACGAGGTCCGCAATCTCGTCCTCCACGAACTTGTGCACGAGGACCGAGCTGTTGCCGGTGACGTAATGCGGGAGGAACCAGCACAGCAGGGCTGCGGAGTGGAACAGCGGGGTGACGACGAGGCCGCGGTCGTTCGCCCGGCCACCGATCCGACAGTCCGCGATCTCGTTGACGGCGTTGGTCAGAATCGCCGAGTGCGAGAGTACGACGCCCTTGGAGAACCCGGTGGTTCCGCCGGTGAACAGAATGCAGGCGGCATCCGACGGGCCGACCGGGACATCCCGGAGCGACTGCGAGCGCAGAAGGTGGTCGAACTCCTCGCCCTCGTGCACGACCGTGATCGGCCCGTTCAGGCCGCCTCCGGCCAGCACCTCGGCGATCGCGGCGTCGAATCCGTCACCGACGAGGACGACGCGGGCGCCCGTCTCATTGATGCCGTGCGTCAGCTCCTCGGTGGCCCACCGCCAGTTGTACGGGACGAAGGCAGCCCCGGCGGCCACGATGCCGAGGAACGTTTCGATGCTGAAGGCAGTGTTGCCGGCCAGCACACCGACGGTGTCGCCGGGCTTCACACCATGCAACCGGAGGCCGGCAGCGATCCGCCACGCCCGATCGGCGAGTTCTCCATGGGTGAGCCGCCGCGTCCCGTCGAAGATCGCTTCGCGTTGAGGCACCAGCCGCTCGTTACGACGAATAGCGTCGACGAGAGTAAACATCGTTCTCCTTAGCCGTACAGGTGTCGGTGTGGTCTCCAACACTACGCTAAACGTACGTACGTTTGCTAGTCCCGAGTTGTCTCACGGCAGCAGGGAGTGCTCGGACAGGCCGCAACTGACGGAGGGGATGGGAATCCGGCGCAATTCTCATGGAGGCGCTGGGCGGGTCCTCACGGTGTGTCGGCCTGCGGCGGGCACTCTCGCTACCGACGGAAGCTCTAGGGCACCGCGATCACAGGAGCCCGGACCGACGCCATCATGGCCCTGACGCGCACCGGTGCTCAGCGCGAAGATCGCGGCGATCAAGTCGGCCCGTGGCCGGCCGGGCGGCTCGCCTCGAGGTCGGCGCCATCCGCGACACCCTCCTGTGGGAGGTACGCGCCAGGACCGATCCGACGATCGGCTACGTCAGCGTCCTCCCAGGTCGATGGTCCTCGTGGCGGTGTTGAGGGCTCACCGGGCGCGCAGCCGCAACCGGGTGTAGGTGAACGTGGCGTAGACGATCCCGAGGAGGAGCAGCATCCCGGCCGAGAGCAGCCACCACGACGGGGCGTGTTGCCACAGCACGTCGGCCTCGGCGGTCGGGTCCTTGGCACGCAGGTCGGCGGTCGAGGCGGTCGCGGCGTAGCCCCAGCGCGACGGCGACAGCCACGACAGCTGGGCGAGCACGGCGCGCCCGGTGATGGGAATCAGGCCGCCGCTGAGCACGAGTTGCACCATGACCGTCACGACGAGCAGCGGCATCACCTGTTCGCCGGACCGGGCGACGGCCGACAGGGCCAGGCCGACCACCACGCAGGCACACGTGGTCAGCGCGATGTCGACGACGAGTTCGACGCTGCCGGAGGGGATCACGCTGCCGGGCCCGGGGGTGCCCTTGCCGACGAGGACGACGAGGACCAGCACGAGCGACTGCACGATCGCGGCGGCGCAGAACACCACGATCTTCGCGATCAGGTACGCCGAGGGCGCGAGCCCGGCGGCGCGTTCGCGGTGGTAGATCATCCGTTCGCCGACGAGGTCCCGAACGGTGAGCGACGAGCCCATGAAGCAGGCGCCGAGGATCAGCAGGATGAGGATGAATGCCAGCTCGCCGGGCTCCGCCCCCGGGCTCGGTGGGCCGAATCCGTCGCTGCCGGGCACCAGGATCGACAGCCCGCCGAGGATGAACGGCAGCAGCGACAGGAAGACGAGGTAGCCGCGGTCGGCACGGATCAGCCGCATCTGCCGCCGGGCGACGGTGCTCAGCTGTCGGCGGCGGGAAGTGTGGGCGGGGCGGCCCAGCGGCCCGGGGGCGGCGGCGGGGGGATGGTCGACGGCCGCGCTGCGGGCGAGATGCTCGGCGTGCACCGCGTCGGGTTCGGCCGCGACGCGGGCGAAGATCTCCGCCCAGTCGGTGCTGCCGAGGGCGGCGCCGACCTCGCCGGGCGGCCCGACGTAGGCGGTCTTGCCGCCGGGGGCGAGCAGCAGCACCTGGTCGCACAGTTCGAGGTAGGACAGCGAGTGCGTGATGACGAGGACGACCCGGCCGGAGTCGGCGAGGCGGCGCAGCGTGGTCATGATCTGCCGGTCGAGCGCCGGGTCGAGGCCGGAGGTGGGTTCGTCGAGGATCAGCAGCGACGGGCCGGTGAGCAGTTCGAGGGCGACCGACGCGCGCTTGCGCTGGCCCCCGGAGAGGCGGTCGACGCGGGTGCCGGCGTGCTCGGTGAGCTGTAGCTCGGCGAGCACCCGGGCGATCACCTCGTCGCGGTCGGCGCGGGTGGTGTCCGGCGGCAGCCGCAGTTCGGCGGCGTAGCCGAGGGCCTCGCGGACGGTGAGTTGCCGGTGGAGCACGTCGTCCTGGGGGACGAGACCGATCCGGGAGCGCAGGGCCTGGTATTCGGCGTGCACGCTGTGGCCGTCGAACTCCACGACCCCGTCGGTGGGGTTGCCGGTGCCGGACACGATCTTGGCCACGGTGGATTTGCCGGCGCCGGAGGGGCCGATGACGGCGGTGAGCGTGCCGGGCGGCGCGGCCAGGGCGACGTCGTGGAGCAGTCGACGATTCCCGTCGATGGTCAGCCCGACGGCGCGGACGCGCAGGCCGCCGGTCGCGGGAGCCGCCACCTTCTCCCGGGGGACGAGGGTGCCGTCCCGGACGACGAGGTCGGTGTTGCCGATCGTCACGACGTCGCCCTCGGTGAGGGCGGCGCGGGTGATCCGGGTGCCGGCGACGAAGGTGCCGTTGACGCTGCCGAGGTCCTCGATCTCGAGACCGTCCGGTCCGGTGCGCAGGGCCGCGTGCTGCCGGGAGGCCAGGACGTCGGGGACGACGACGGCGTTGTCGGCGGCCCGGCCGATCGACACGTCGCCGGGCCGGGGCGCGGGGCGGGGTCGGCGCAGCGCTCCGCGGGTCTCGCCGGCGCGGACCGCGGTCAGCTGGTCGAGCAGGCCCCATCTGCGTTCGCGGGTCGCCTCGGGTTCGGCGACGGAGATCCGGAGGTCGGGTCCCTCGGCCCGGTCGCCGAGCCGGGCGACGACGGTCCCGGTGACCCGGACCCGCTCCACCCGGCGGCCGTCGACGAAAAGCCCGTTCTTGCTGCCGGAGTCGACGAGATACCACCCGTCGTCCCAGTGCAGGAACGCGTGTTCGCGGGAGACCACCGGGTGGTCGAGGGTGACGTCCATCGATCGGTCGCGGCCGATGTGCACCGTCGCGCCGGGGCCGTAGCCGGCGCGCCCGTCGTCCCATTCGAGCAGGACCTGCGCGTGCCGGGTGTCCAGGTCGTCCATCGTCTCGGCCTTCCGTCAGACGTGTCCGCTCGCACCGACGTGCGGTCCTCGACCGCCCACCGACGATTCCCGACCGCTCGTCGCGTCGTGCGCCGGGAGCCGGTCGATCTCCGATTCTCCCACTCCGGGAATGCCCAGGCCAGGCCGTCGACGCGGACGGCGCGAGTGTGGTGTGTCCGATTTGACAGGCACTTGTGTGGCCCAGGACACTACTAACGGACCGCTTACCGACCGAGCGATCGGTCGTGGCGGTGGGAAGGTTCCGCAGTCGAGTGGAAGGAACTGCGTCGTGACGTCCGAAAAGCGCCCCTGGACCGCGCTCTACCCGAACGGGCTCGATCCCGAGCCGACGGTGCCGTTCGTCTCCCTGGTGGATGCGTGGCGCGCCCGCGTGGATGCCGACCCGGACGGCAAGGCCATCGCCTATTTCGACGGTGTGCTGACCGCCCGCGAGACCGACGAGCTCTCCGACGCCCTCGCCGTCGCCCTCACCGCTCGTGGGGTGCAGCGCGGCGACCGCGTGGGCATCTACCTGCAGAACATCCCCCAGTACGCGCTGACCCTGCTCGCGTTGTGGAAGCTCGGGGCCGCGGCGCTCGTGCTCAACCCCATGTACCGGCGGGCCGAACTGCGCCGCCTCGTCGACGACGCCGAGATCGTCGGCATCGTGTGCGCCGACACCGCCGTCGCGGAGACCGCGGACACCGTCCGCGACAGCTCCGTGCGGTGGATCCTCAGCACCAGCGACCTGGACTTCCAGACCCGCGACGACGCCCGGGTCTTCCCGTCGACGGACCGCGCCGTGGCCGCGCCCGACGGTGACCTCGTCGAGCTGATCGAACAACACCGGGGCCGGCGGCCGCCCCACGTCGAGATCACCGGCGACGACGTCGCGTTGCTCGCCTACACCTCGGGCACCACCGGTCCGCCGAAGGGCGCGATGAACACCCACGCCAACGTGCTGGCCGTGGCCACCACCTTCGGCTCCTTCGTCGGCCTGGCCGCCGGCGACGCGGTGTTCGCCGTCGCCCCGCTGTTCCACATCACCGGCGCCGTCATCAACGCCACGCTGGCGCTGGTGCACGACACCACCCTGGTCTTCGCGAACCGCTTCAACGCCGAGGTCGCGCTCGAGGCCCTCGTCGAGCACGGGGTCACGTTCACGATCGGCTCGATCACGGTGTTCAACGCCCTGTACGAAACCCCCGGCGCCGATGCCCGGCACTTCGCCTCGATCAAGACCCTCTACTCCGGCGGCGCGCCCATCCCGCCCGCGACCGTGGAGAAGTTCGAAGCGAAGTTCGGCAAGTACATCCACAACGCCTACGGCATGACCGAGACCTCCTCCGGCGTGATCGCGGTACCGCCCGGGCGGCGGGCACCCGTCGACCCGGCCAGCGGCACCCTCGCGATCGGCGTCCCGCTGCCCCTGCTCGACGCGCGTGTCGCCGACGCGGACGGCGCCGACGTCGAACCCGGCAAGCAGGGTGAACTGGAACTGTCCGGCCCGCAGGTGATCTCCGGGTACTGGCGCAACCCCGAGGCGTCCGCCGCCACCCTGCCGGGCGGGCGGCTGCGCACCGGCGACGGCGCGATCATCGACCGGCACGGCTGGGTCTACCTGGTGGACCGCCTGAAGGACCAGATCAACGTCTCCGGATACAAGGTGTGGCCCCGCGAGGTCGAGGACGCCCTGTACGAGCATCCCGCCGTCCACGAGGCCGCCGTCGTCGGCCAGCCCGACGACTACCAGGGCGAATCCGTGGTGGCGTACGTGTCGCTCGAACGCGACGCCCACACCACCGAGAGCGAGCTCGTGGACTTCGTCCGCGACCGCCTCGCCGCCTACAAGCGGCCCCGCCGGGTCCACATCGTCGAGAACCTCCCCAAGACCCAGACCGGCAAGATCCGGCGCAGCGACCTGCGCGACCGCACGATCCCCACCCCGACCGCCTGACGGTCCGTCCCCTCCGGCGTGACCGAATGTCACACGGGTTCGGTCACATCGAACCCATGTGACATTCGGCCACCGCTCCCGCGAACGAAAAGAGATACGACGTGAACACCGACGTCCGGAACACCCGGGGTGCGGTCGACACCGCGCCCACCCTGGCATCGAAGAAGAAATCGCTGTTCGCCAGCGCGGTCGGCAACGTGCTCGAGTGGTACGAGTGGAGCGCCTACGCGGTCTTCGCACCGTTCATCGCCGCGGTGATGTTCAACAACTCCGATCCGATCTCCGCGCTGCTGTCGACGCTCGCGGTCTTCGCCGTCGGCTTCCTCATGCGCCCCCTCGGCGGCATCGTGTTCGGCCGCATCGCCGACCGGCGGGGCCGCAAGTTCGTCCTCGTCACCACGATGCTCATGATGGCGACGGGCAGCCTCGTCATCGGCATCATGCCCACCTACGAGTCCATCGGGGCGTGGGCGTCGCTGATCCTGCTCGCCGCGCGGATCATGCAGGGCTTCGCCCACGGCGGCGAATCGGCCACCGCCTACTCGTACGTCGGTGAGATCGCCCCGCCGCACCGTCGCGGGATGTGGGGCAGCGTCGCCTTCATCGCGATCTTCGGTGGCTCGGTCCTCGCCTACAGCATCGGTGGCGCCGTCACCTCGTCGCTCTCCGAAACCGCCGTCGCCGAATGGGGTTGGCGCATCCCGTTCCTCATCGGCGCGTGCCTGGCCCTGGTCGCCCTGTACCTGCGTCGCAGCATGGACGAGAGTGACGTGTTCGACGCCCACCAGGAGGAGACGGATCAGCCGCGCATCCCGCGGAAGACCGTCGTCCGCGCGATCCTGCTGATGATCGGCATGACCTCCGGCATCACCGCCGCCCACTACACCTGGACGTCGTACGTCGCCACCTACGCCATCACCCAGCAGGGGATGGACCCCGACGTCGCCTACTGGATGTCGGTGATCGCCCAGTCGATCGCGCTCGTCTCCCTGCCCTTCTGGGGCATGCTGTCCGACCGGATCGGCCGCCGCCCGATGCTGTTCGCGTTCGCCGGCCTGATGCTCGTGCTGCAGCTGCCGCTGACGATGATGATCTCCTCGGCCGGATGGACCCTGCTCGTCGCGACGACCGTCGCGCTGCTCGTCGTGTCGGTTCCCGCGTCGGTGCTGTCGGCGACGCTGTCGGAGAGCTTCCCCACCCGGCTGCGGACCCAGGCGATCGGCTTCGCGTACTCGTTCTCCGTCGCGGTGTTCGGCGGAACCGCCCCGTACCTGAATCAGCTCCTGATCGGCCGTGGCCTCGGGTGGGCGTTCAGCGTGTACATCATGGTGCTGTGCGTGCTGACCGGCATCGCCTGCGTCTTCATGAAGGAGACCAAGGGCATCCGCCTCGAACACGCCTGACGGACGATTCGCTGCGCCCCGCCGGCACGGAACCGGCGGGGCGCAGCCGTGTCCGCGACGTCCCGCGGCCCGGCCCGGATGCCGATACGCTGGGGCTGCCGCAGCGGCGGGACCGGTCCCGGCGTGCTGTACCCGCTCCTCGTCGCGGTGACACGTCGATCCCGTGGGCGAGGAGGCGGTGTGCAGGCAGATTCCGGTGCGCGGCTGCTCGACAGCGACGGGCTCACCGGCAGGGAGGCCGCCGCGCGGCTCCGCCGGGACGGGCCGAACCAGCTTCCGGCCGCGCGACGGGTGCCGTGGTGGCGCAGGCTGCTCGCGCAGCTCACACACTTCTTCGCGCTGCTGTTGTGGTTCGCTTCGGCCCTCGCGTTCGTCGCGGGTATGCCGGAGCTGGGCATCGCCGTGATCGTGGTGATCGTCGTCAACGGCATCTTCGCCTTCGTGCAGCAGGAGCGCGCCGAGAAGGCCGCCGAACGCCTGGGGGAGCTGCTGCCCACCACCATCGTCGTGCGGCGCGACGGGGCGCTGCGCACCGTCGACGCCCGCGACCTGGTGGTCGGCGACGTCGTCGTGCTCACCGGCGGCGACCGGGTCCCGGCCGATCTGACCCTTGCGGTCGCGGGCCGCTGCACCTTCGACGAATCCACCCTCACCGGGGAGAGCGAACCGGTGCTCCGCACGGCCGGCGCGGCCGTGTTCGCCGGAACGTTCGTCGCCGAGGGCGAATCCGAAGGGATCGTCACGGCCACGGGTGCGAACACCCGCCTCGCCGGTATCGCGGCCCTGACCACTTCGGTGCGACGTCCACCCGGCCCGCTCGATCTGGAGATCCAGCGCATCGTCCGGACGCTCGCCTTCGGTTCCGTCGGCGTCGGCGCGGTGTTCTTCGCCGTGTCGCTCCTCGTGGGGATCTCCTGGCAGGACGCCTTCCTCTTCGCGGTGGGCATCACCGTCGCCCTCGTGCCCGAGGGACTGCTGCCCACCGTGACGCTGTCGCTGGCGATGGGGGCGCAGCGCATGGCCCGGGACAACGCGCTGGTGCGCAACCTCGAGGCCGTCGAGACCCTCGGTTCGACGACGTTCATCTGCACCGACAAGACGGGCACGCTCACCCAGAACCAGATGAACGTCGTCGAGGCGTGGACCCCGGCCGGGACCGTCGCGGTACGCGGGGAGGGGTATGCGCCCACCGGTGCGGTGACCGGCCCGGAGCCGGCGGTGGCGGCGGCCGCGACCGCCGGTCTCGCCGGTGCGGCCGCCTCGAAGGGTGGGATCACCCTCGACGACGACGAGTGGCGGGCGGTCGGTGACCCGATGGAGGCGGCGATCGCCGCGTTCGCGGCCCGTCTCGCCGGCCCCGGCGCACAGCCGGGGCCGGTCACCCGCCGGTTCGTGTTCGACCCCCGGCGCCGCCGCGAATCGGTGATCGTGGGCGGGCGGCTGCTCCTCAAGGGCGCCCCGGACGCGGTGCTTCCGCGCTGCGCCGACCCGGTCGAGCTCGTCGACCGGGCGGAGGAGGCGCTCGCGGACATGGCGTCGCGGGGCCTGCGGGTGCTCGCCGTCGCCCGCCGGACCCTGACCGATCCCGGCGCGGAGACCGACCCGGACCTCGCCGAACGCGACCTCGAACTCCTCGGCCTGCTCGGCATGGAGGATCCGCCGCGGACCGCCGTCCCGGCCGCGCTGCGGGCCGCCCGCGGCGCCGGCATCAAGGTCGCGATGCTCACCGGCGACCATCCCGAGACCGCGCGCGCCATCGCCCGCGAGATCGGGCTGCTCGGGCCCGCGGGCCGGGTGGTGCAGGGCAAGGACCTGCCCGAGGACGATCAGCTGCTCGGTGCCCTGCTCGACCGGGACGGCATCGTGATCAGCCGCGTCTCGCCCGAACAGAAGCTGCGCGTGGCCAGGGCCCTGCAGGACCGCGGCCACGTGGTGGCGATGACCGGTGACGGCGTCAACGACGGACCGGCCCTGCGGCAGGCCGACATCGGGGTGGCGATGGGTGAGGGCGGCACGGACGTCGCGCGCGAGGCCGCCGATCTGGTGCTGCTCGACGACGACTTCGCGACCATCCTCACCGCGGTGGAGCAGGGCCGTGCCACCTACGCCAACATCCGCCGCTTCCTCAGCTATCACCTGACCTCCAACGTGGCCGAACTGACGCCCTTCGCGCTGTGGGGCCTGTCGGGCGGGCAGTTCCCGCTGGCCCTGGGGGTGCTGCAGATCCTGTGCATCGACATCGGCACCGATCTGCTGCCGGCGCTCGCCCTCGGCGGCGAGCCCCCGAGCCGGGACACGCTGAAACGCCCGCCGGAACGCCGCCACCTCGTCGACGGGACCCTGTTGGTCCGGGTGTTCGGCGTGCTCGGGCCGACCGAGGCGATCGTCGAGATGAGCGCGTTCCTCGTGGCGCTGCTCGTCGCGGGCTGGCGCCCCGGGGGCGAATTTCCCACCGGGACGGCGCTTCTCGCGGCCTCCGGTGCCGCGTTCGCCGCCGTCGTCCTCGGTCAGGTGGGCGCCGCGTTCGCCTGCCGCAGCGCGACCCGGCCGCCGTGGCAGCTCGGGTGGGGCTCGAACCGGCTGCTGCTGTGGGCCGTGCTCGCCGAACTCGTCGCCCTCGTCGTCTTCCTCGGCGTCGGCCCGGTCGCCGACGTTCTCGGGCACGCGGTTCCGCCGCTCGAGGCGCTGGGGGTCGCGCTGCTGGGCATCCCCGCGGTCCTCGTGGTCGACTCCGTGTATAAGCGGGTGCGCCGTCGCCGACAGTGAGCCTGCGGGGCGTTCGGGGTGCGGGCATCCCGCCGCACGCGCACGATGGGACCGAAGGGGAGGAGTCGCATGGATGTCGTCACGGTCACGGATCTGCACAAGCACTACGGAGACGTGCGGGCCGTCGACGTCGTTGACGTGCCGGACGGGGGTTGCGCCGCCGCGGCACCGGGTATCCCCGGAACACCGCTCGCCGATGATCGGAAGTGACCCGCCATGATCGTCCCCGGCCTGACCGCACCGGACCCGGACACGGAGCCGGGCTCGCCCGAGCCTGCCCCGCCGATCCCGCCGACGCCCACGCCGCAGCCGCCGTTCCCGCCGGAGCCGGATCCCGAGCCCTCGCCACCGCATCCGCAGCGGCCCTTCCCCCAGATCCACGACCTCGCGATGTGACGACCTCGCCGACGGCGGGAGTAAGGAGAGCAGGCATGTCGAGCATGTTCGGCCGCACGTTGCTCGGAACGACCGCGGCGACCGCCGCGACGGCGGTGATGGGATCGATCGCCTCACGGGACGTGGACACACGCTGGTACCGGCGACTGCGCAAGCCGTCGTTCCAGCCGCCGGGTGCGGTCTTCCCCGTCGTGTGGACGGTGCTGTACGGCGACATCGCGGTGAGTTCCGCGGTGGCCATCGACGAGTTCGAATCGGAGGCGCGGGTCGACGAGGCCACCTACTACCGGGCCGCCCTCGCGGTGAACCTGGCACTCAACGCGTCCTGGTCGTGGGTGTTCTTCAAGGCGCATCGGCTCGTGCCGGCGACGGTGGTCGCAGGAGCGCTCGCGGTGAGCAGCGCCGACCTGGCGCGCCGCGCCGCCCTCGCGAAGCCGGCGGCGGGGGCCGCGCTCGGCCCGTACGCGGTGTGGTGCGCGTTCGCCACGGTCCTCAGCGGCCGGATCGCGCGGCTCAACCGGTCCTGACCGAGCGCGGTCGTCAGTAGAGCGGGTCGTGGCGGATGCGGTCCGCGGGCACGCCGGTGGCCTGCAGCCGGAACTTGGTCGCCTGGATCATGGCGGGGGACCCGGCGATCTGCACGTCGTGCCCCGACCAGTCCCCGGCCTCGGCGACGCACCGGCTCACCGGGCCCTCTAGGAGGGACAGGCCGGCCGGCGGATCGGTGGGGCCGGTGAACCACCACGGGTCGGTCGACGATTCGGTCACGGGCACGACCGTCAGCCACGGGTTGGTGCGGGCGAGGTGCCACAGGGTCGGCAGGTCGTAGAGGTCGCACGGGTAGCGCCCGGCGTAGAACACGGTGACCGCCCGCGTGGCGGGACGCCGGGCGAGGGCCATGAGCTGGGCCCGCATGGGGGCGATCGCGGTACCCGACGCGATCATCAGCAGCGGGCGCGGCCCACCGGGGCCGGGCCGCATCGTCTCCGCCCCCAGGGCGCCGATCGGTGAGCCGAGCACCCACGTCTCGCCGACGCGGGCGTGGCTCACGATGTACGGGCTCACCCAGCCGCCGGAGACGCGACGGACATGGAACTCGACGGCGCCGTCCGCGTCCGGCGGCGTCGCCGGTGACAGGTAACGCCACATGCGCGGCCGCCCCGGAACCTGCACGCTCACGTACTGTCCCGGCTCGTACGCCATCGGCTGGTCGAGCCGCAGGCGCACGACGGCGACGTCGTCGAGCGGCCTGCGGCGCTCCACGACGGTGCCCACCCAGGCGGCGGGGCCGGTTTCGGCGGCCGCGGCCTCGGTCATCGTGGTGGCGACGAGGTGCAGCGCGTGGTGCCACGCGTCGTCGAGCTCGGTGGTCCAGTCGTCGCCGGCGGCCTGCGCCACTGCATCGATCAGGGCCTCGGTGAGCGCCTTGTACTGCCACAGCTCGATGCCGTACTTGCGGTGGTCGCGGCCGAGCTGCTCGAGGAACGGGACGACGGTCTCGGGTCGGCTCAGTCGGTCCACCACATGGACGACGGCGTGCAGGATGCGTTCGCGTTGCTCGCCCATGGCGGCGGGAAAGTACTGCCGGGTCTCGGGATGACGCGCGAACAGGTTGGCGTAGAAGGCTTTCGACAGGGTCTGCAGGCCGTCCGGGCGGGCGGACACGGCCTCGACGTTACTGCGGATCAGCGCACACAGTCTCGGGTCCACAATGTCCGCCACCTCCGCGATCCTGTCCGTGTGCGGCGCGGCGCATGCCGGACGCGTCGCACCGGGGAGCTACTCTAGGGCGGAATACTGCTTGTCGCGAATCGTCGTATGTGCGGAACGGTCGGCAGGGGAACAGATCTCGGGACGTACGTCCCGGGCGGTCGGGTACTTCGGTCCTGTGGACAAATGCTGTGGACGAACGCCGGCGTCGCGTGTGCGACCGGCCGCACCTGCAGTCGGTTGCCGCACCGTCGCGAAGGTGCCTGGGGAGGAACGGAAGACGCGTCGGTCTCCGTGCCGTAGGTCACCGCCGCCGGAGGGTGCGGCGGCGGCCCGAAGGTCCCTCGACAATCGGGACCTTCGGGCCGGTTCCCCGGGACGGTTGCGTCGCCCCGGTGGTTACCGCTGGGCTGCAATGCGGTTGCGCATCGCCTCGAGCCCCCCGACGACGACAAGTGCGATCACCACGTGCATCAGTGACAGCGTGATCGTGCTCGGGGTGTCGAAGTCGGCGACGATCGTCGACGCGATGGTGCCGAGCGCGGCCACCGCGCCGACGACCTCGGCGACGCGGATGATGCCGAACCAGCGCAGGCTGAGCAGCGCCGCGAGACCCATGCCCACGGTGAGCGGGACGACCGTCATGACGAGAACGCCGCCCGGGGCGGCGCTTTCGACGCTGTCGCCGTTGGTCACCTCGAACGAACCGCCGGCGGCGACGCCGACGAGCCACAGTGCGACGTTGGCGACGAGAGCCACGACGACCGGGACGAGCACCGCCATCGGACGGCTGAGCGAGAAGGCGGGCAGGGTCGACGTGGTGGTGCGGTCGAGAGGCTTGACAACACTCATGGTGTCCTCCGGAAGGGCCGATGAACTGACGTCGCTCATCGTTCAACCTCGAGTCGACTCGAGGTCAAGTCCTTTCCGCGCGAGCTATGCCGCGGCCACCGCGCACCAGTCCACGGTGACCGAACGGGCACCGGAATGCGCGAGCATGGAACGCACGGGGCCGCCCAGGCACAGCTGCCGGTCGAGCTCCCGCTGCTCGGCATCCGGGTCGCGGGCGTCGGGGGCACCCACGAGGATCTCCGCCGGCTCGGTGCTGCGCGCGCCCTCCACCAGCAGTCGCTCCTCGTCGACCACCCGCACGGGCACGTCGTCCGATCCGGCCACGTCGCCGACCAGCAGGGCCACGTAGTCGGCGTCGTCGTCGGCGTCGTGATAGGCCAGCAGCCGGCCGCGGACGGTGCCCGAGGCGACCCGGTGATCGAGAGTCAGCCCGGACCGCGTGGGTGTTCCCGCCGCGACGGCACGCAGGCAGTGCGGCAACGTCACCCGCCGTGAGGTCCAGCTGAAGAAGGCCCCACACCCCGTTTCCATGGCACTCGCTCCTCCTCGGTACGTCCGGGCGAGGTGGTCCCCGGTTCTGTGATCAGTGTGCGCCGGGGGTCCGACATGTTCCGGGAGTGGCCGAGCTGCTGCCGGAGCAGGTTCAGGGCGTGGTGCTGGGCGAGCCGGACGGAGGCGGCATCGGTGTTCAGGGCACGGGCCGTGTCGGTGATCGACAGGCCACACGCGATGCGCAGGTGCAGCACGGCGCGGTAGCGGTGCGGGAGGGCAGCGATCAGCGTCGAGGGTCGTGTCGCCGCCGCCTCGTCCGTCGTCACCGCGTGCGTCCTCCTCCGTCCGGTGCGGGACATCGTGTCGCGACCGGTGTCCCGGACGGAAGGGACCGGTGTCCCGATCCTGTGGGCGCGCGGCGTCTGCTGTGATGCACTCGCGGAACGACGCACCAGGAGGCTTTCGTGAGACCCACCACCGAGGACATCGAGCGGATGACCTCCACCCTGTTCCTGTCCGAGGACGCCCGGCCCCGTTCCCGGCGCGCGACGTTCTGGACCCTGCTCGTGCTGGCCGCGGTCATCGCCTCGGCGGGCGTCGTCGCGGACTCGACCGCCACCGTCATCGGCGCCATGATCGTGGCGCCGCTGATGACGCCGATCGTCGGGACGGCGCTGGCCGTCGTCCTCAACGATCACCGCAACCTGATCGCCTCCGCGCTGCTCGTCGTGGCCGGATCGGCCGCGGTGGTCGCGACCGGATTCGCGGTGGGCCTGCTCGATCCGCTGGACGTGCTAGCGCAGAACAACAGCCAGGTGGCGGGACGGGTCGCGCCGCGGATGATCGACCTCGTCGCCGCCTTGGCCACCGGTGCGGTCGGGGCCTTCGCGCTGGTGCGGCGCGATGTGTCCGACACCCTGCCCGGTGTGGCGATCGCGATCTCGCTCGTGCCGCCGCTCGCGGTGGTGGGCCTGACCCTCGAGTCCGGCGCTACGCGGCAGGCCGGTGGGGCGCTGTTGCTGTTCGCCACCAACGTCGCCGCGATCGTCGCCACCGGCACCCTGGTCTTTCTGCTGGCGGGGGTGCGCGGGGCGGCGCACCGCGCCGGCCGTACGGTCGGGGACCTGCGCGGCTTCAGCGTGCTCACGGTTGTCGCCGCGGTCGTGCTCGTCGCGGTCCCCCTGGGTGTGTCCAGCACGCGAGTGATCCGGCAGGAGACGGTGAAGGCCGACGTCGCCCCCGTCGCGGAGCAGTGGGCGCAGGAACAGGGCTGGGTGATCACCGACATCGGATTCCGCGAGTCCGTGCTGTGGATCGAGGCGCTCGGGCCGCCGCCCGAGGCGGATCCGGCGACCCTGCGCGACGCCCTGAACGAGGCGGGGCTGCGCGACGTCGACGTGGAGGTCACCCTCGTCATCGGCGGAACGCGGCGTCTGCCCGGCGGGTAGGGGCGGCGCTCAGCACACGACCGGCCGCGCCCCGGCCGGGTCCAGCGCGGCCAGCACCAGCTGCTCGGCGACCGGATCGTAGGGGATCGAGACGTGGTCGGCGGTGTTCGCGGGGCACACGTCCTGCAGCAGGATGTTCTGCGCGCCGGGCCCGGTGAGGAACGACGCCGTGTAGGGGATGATCACCTGGTCGTATCTGGTGGCGACGACCGTGTAGGAGACGCCCTCGACGGTGTCGCTGCCGGCGTTGAGCTCGGCGAGCACGGCATCCTGCGCGGCCGACGGCGGCCCGAGCGACGGGTAGTTCGCCGGCGCGAGCCCGACGATCCGGCTGGTCTTGTCCGCCCCGCCGAGGAACCGCACGTACCACCGGGGGACGGCGCCGCCCTTGGAGTGACCGACGATGCTCACTCGCTCGGCGCCGGTTTCGGCCAGGACGGTGTCGACGAACGCCGCCAGCTCGCCGGCGGCGTCCGGGATCGGCTCGCGCGCCTTGAACGGCTCGGCGGCGGGTGCGCCGTAGTCGAGTGCGAACACGCAATAGCCCTCGGCCTTCAGCGCCGGTGCCAACCCGGCCCAGTTGGCGTAGGAGTTCTCGAGGAAGCCGTGGACGAGCACCACCGGCTCGGGGTGCGCCGGTGTGGGCACGCAGTCGACATCGTTCGTCCCGGCCGGGACGACGCCGGGATGCGCCAGCGAGTAGGCGAGCGCGGCGCCGAAGGTGCTCTGCGGCGGACCGGTCGTAGCCTCCGGGGCACGCTGTTCGGCGCCGGCCGTGGGTGCGGCGGTCGCGATGCTGCACGCCGCGATCAGCCCTACGAGGGCGAGCCTGCCGACCATGCCGCCCATCTTCGCGTCCGGCGGGTGTCCGGGGGCGCGAAATGCGCGAAAGGGCGTCATCCCGCGGGGGTGGGCCGGACCTTCTGCTGCGTGACGCGCCACAGTCGCCGCGGCAGGTCGCCTTCCTCGAAGGCTTCCACCTGCGGTTCGGTGAATCCCTGCGCCAGACGCTCGACGAGTGCCCGATCGAAGAAGTGGACGACGAACCCGCCGTGCTCGGTCAGGTTGTCGCCACGGTCCGTCCCGGTGGCGAAGTGGGCGTCGCCGGTGTGCCGCACGGTGTAGACGTGCCAGCCGCCCGGGCGCAGCACCCGATGCACTTCGGTGCCGAGCGCGTCGATCTCCTCGGTGGTGAGGGCCATGTTGAAGAGCATGTGGCTGTAGACGGCGTCGACGGACGCGTCGGCGACGGGCAGGGGTTCACGCACGTCGTGCACGCGGGTCGTGAGCCGATCGGCCACACCGGCCTCGGCCGCGACGCGCCGGAGTTCCCCCAGGCCCTCGGGCGCGTAGTCGAGCGCGGTCACCGACAACCCGGCCCGGAGGAAGGCCAGCGTGTCCCGGCCCTGGCCGGCGCCGAGTTCGAGGACGTCACGCACCTGCTCGCGGTCGAACAGCTCGAGGGCGCGCCGGGCAGGCTCGCTCGGTGCGGGCCCGTACATCGTCGGGTTGTCGCGGTAGGTGCGCTGCCAGTGTCCGCGCTGGGCGTCCAGGGCGCCGCGGTCGACATGCTCCATGCCGTGCCTCCCTCGTGACTTCCGGCCGTGGACGGCCGACCCTGTGCGGTCGGGCGTGCCGGCGTCGATGTCGATCGACCCATCGTGCCTCGGCCGGCTTTGCGGGCGGGTCCGAATCATGGGCCCGGCAAGACGGTCACGCTCCCGTGCCCCTTCGTGACGATCACCTCGCGACTCTCGGTCGGGCGCCACGCCGGTGTACGGGTGGCCGGAATATCGCCCGCACCGCACCGGTTCGTATAGTTGAGTAATCAACTATTGACGGAGGCTCATCGTGCAGTTCGGCATCTTCACCATCGGCGACGTGACCCGCGACCCCACCACGGGCCGCGTACCCACCGAGCACGAACGCATCGTCGCGATGACGGAGATCGCGCTGAAGGCCGAGGAGGTCGGGCTCGACGTCTTCGCGAGCGGAGAGCACCACAATCCGCCCTTCGTCCCGTCGTCGCCGACCACCATGCTCGGCTGGATCGCCGCCAGGACCGAGAAACTGATCCTCTCCACGGCCACGACGCTGATCACGACGAACGATCCGCTGAAGATCGCCGAGGACTTCGCGATGCTGCAGCACCTCTCGGGCGGCCGCGTCGACCTCATGATGGGCCGTGGAAACACCGGCCCGGTCTACCCGTGGTTCGGCAAGGACATCCGCCAGGGCATCCCGCTCGCGATCGAGAACTACCACCTGCTGCGCCGCCTGTGGCGGGAGAAGGCCCTCGATTGGGAAGGCAAGTTCCGCACCCCGCTGCGCGGCTACACCTCGACCCCGTGGCCGCTCGACGACACCCCGCCGTTCGTGTGGCACGGCTCGATCCGCTCGCCGGAGATCGCCGAGCAGGCCGCGTTCTACGGCGACGGCTTCTTCCACAACAACATCTTCTGGAACCGGGAACACATCCAGCAGATGATCAGCCTCTACCGCACCCGGTTCGAGCAGTACGGCCACGGCGCCGCCGACCAGGCGATCGTCGGCCTCGGCGGCCAGGTCTTCATGGCGGAGACCGAGGAGAAGGCCAAGCGCGTCTTCCGGCCGTACTTCGACAACGCCCCCGTCTACGGCCACGGACCGTCGCTCGAGGACTTCTCCGCGACGACCCCGCTCACCGTCGGCACTCCCGAGCAGGTGATCGAGCGCACTCTGGGCTTCGCCGACTACGCGGGCGACTACCAGCGGCAGCTGTTCCTCATGGACCACGCCGGTCTGCCCCTCGACGTGGTGCTCGAGCAGATCGAGATCCTCGGCCGCGAGGTCGTGCCCGTGCTGCGCACCGAGTTCGAACGACGCCGCCCGGCGCACGTGCCGTCGGAGCCCCCGACGCACGCCTCGCTCGTCGCCGCGGGTCCGGATTCCCCGCACCGCCTCGTGGTTCCCGCAAAGGTGGATCTGTCCGCCGCCGAGGAGGCCGACGCCCGATGAGCCGCCGCATCATCGTCGTCACCGCCGGGCTCTCGCAGCCGTCGTCGACGCGACCGCGGGCTCGGCCCGGCACTCGATGGTGCTCGACTTCGCGATGCGTCCGCTGCTGACGTTCCTGCGCGCGGTGGTCGTCCCCACGGGCGTGTTCGCCGCGACCGAGGACTTCGGCGACGGGGAGGCCGGCGCCGCCCTCGGCAGCCGGATCCGGCGGGCGGCCGAGGAACTCGCAGCGCTCGTCGTCGGTGAACGGACCGGTGTGGACGGATTCACGCCTGCGTCCTCCCCGGTGCGGCCGCGCTCGTCGGGGAATTCGCTGCGCACCCACCCATGCATCCATCTTCAACCCTTGGGTCCGGCAGGAGAATTTCCTGACCGAGTCTTCGCATTGGCGCGGTGCGCTGATTCAGTCCCTACCCAGCACGACTTTCACCTCCACGGCGACAATCTGTCTACACTCACTGGACTTGAACTTTCTAGCAACATTAGACTAACGTGGTGGCGAAGCGGCGGGACATCCTGAGGAACCTCCGTAACGCCGCAAAAGCCGCAGGCCTCGCTGTCGAAGTGACCGAGGGTGGCCGCCACACCATCGTCGATATCGACGGCTTGGTGATACCGGTCCCGCGCCACAACGAAGTCAAGGAACTGACCACGACGGCGATCTACAAGGAGGCCGCCGCCAAGCTCGGGAAGGATTGGTGGAAGAAGTGAAATACACCGCGCAACTGACCCGCGACGAGGGGTGGTGGTCGGTCCGCGTGCCGGAGGTGGATCGCACCACCCAGGCTCGCAGTCTGCGTGAGGTCAAGGAGATGGCGACCGATCTTGTGCACATCATGACGGGAGCACCCGTCGATGAAATCGAGATCGACGTCGCGTTGCCCGAAGACCTCGCGGCCGCGGTCCGCGAAGTTCACGCGGCCCAGCATGCCGCAGAGGAGGCACGCGCCCACGCAGCCGCGGCGCAAGTCGCCGCAGCCCGAGCGCTCAAAGCGCGCGGCGCAACTCTCCGCGACATCGGCGAGGTGCTGGGGGTGTCGTTCCAGCGTGTCCACCAACTCGTGAACTCCTGACCGACCGACCGGGCTACGGCGACAGCGATCCGGATCCGTGTGATCACCGGGTGTCGCTCGGTGTGATTACCGGCCGGTCAACTCCGCCAATCTATGTGTGGGCCGGGGCAATACGGCATAGGTGAACACTCCCCATAAGGATTGAGAACTCGTCGTACCGCGGTGTGGCGCGGAGCGGGCCGGGTAGGCCATGCCGCATCCGAACCCTGATCACCCGGCCGGCAACCGCGCGCGCAACTCCTCCGCACCCGCCCCGGACACCAGGGGCAGCGCCACGCGGCGGCCGGTGAGCAGCAACAGGATCGCGGAGATCGGTCCCCGGATCTCCGGCCCTTCCCCGGCCGACCATTCGACGTCGGTGGCGGTGAGCCGGTAGCCGCGCAGCGGAAGGGAGCGGAAGACCCGGGCCTTGCCCCTGCCGCCGAAGGACCACGCGCGGGTGGCCGCCGCGGCGGCCGCGACCACCGGCATCTCGAGGTTGCGGTGCAGCGGGATCGCGATGTCCTGGCCGTGCACGAGGATGTCGCTCAGGGGCTCGAGGCTGGTCAGCCCGACGTTGTGGCGGCGGGAGCCGATCGTCGCGCGCAGGTCCGCGATCAACCGGTCGGTCGGCAGGGCCGCCCGTCGGCGGGCGGTGGCACGGATCATCGAGTTCAGCGGGCCGGGATGCCGCAGGGCGATCCGGACGACGTCCCCGACGGTCAGCTGCTGCAGGGTGAGGTGGGCGGCGACGTCGCGTACCGTCCAGCCGTCGCACAGCGACGGCTGCGCCCATTCGTCGTCGGACAGCTGCTCGAGCAGGTCGGCCGTGCGTCGTCGCTCGTTGTCGATCGCGGCCCACACCTCGTCGTCGTTCATGACCGGAGCCCTCCGTTTCAGTGGAACACCGGTGGCCGGGTCCGGGTGCGTTCGAGTTCGAAGAAGTCCGCGAAACCGGACAACACTCGCGCGCCCGGCGTCGTCGCCGCGGGGAATCGAGTTCCCGACGATCGGTTCGCCGGTCATATCGCACCTCCCGAACGGGCACAATCAGTACGATGTTGGTACCAATATAGTTCGATGATCGGACTATCGGCAAGGGGGGAATGATGGCTGAGGACCTCAGTGCCGCCGTGCTGATGTTCATCGCCCAGCGCTCGGCGGAGCACCGCATTCTCGCGGCGCTGCGGCGCGCCGGCTACGACGACATCACGCTCGCCCAGGCGCGGGTGGCCGCCCGGATCGGACCCGGTGGGACCCGGCTGACAGATCTCGCCGAACAGGCCCAGGTGGCCAAGCAGACAGCCGGCTTCCTCGTCGACCAGCTCGAGCGGGCCGGCTACGTCGAACGCACGGTCGACCCCACCGACGCCCGCGCGCGACTCGTGCGGATCGCTCCGCGCGGCGCCGAGGCCGGCCACGTCGCCCGGGCCGAGGAGGCGCGGATCGAGGCCGAATGGACCGAGCATCTCGGCGCGCGCCGGATGAAGCAGCTGCGCGAGGCGCTCACCCTGCTCCGTGAGATCACCGATCCGTATCGGCCGTCGGGGGAGTAGTCGCCCGGCCGCGTCCCACCGGACGTGGGGCGGTCATCCGCCGGTGTCACGCGCGCCGTACATCGGGAGCGATGTTGGCGTTCCGATGAAAGACGTTGTGCGGATCGTACTTCGCCTTGATCTCGGCCAGTCGGGCATATTTGGTGGGGCCGTAGGTGGCGCGCACCCGGTCCTGTTCGAACTCGGCCATGGAGTTGACGTACGCGCCGATGCCGACCGAATACGGGCGCAGGGCCTCCCAGACGGACCGCACCCAGGCCCGCTCCGGTGGCAGCAGACCGGGATCGGGACAGACGCCGACGATGAAGACGGCGAAGCGGGGCGTCCGTCCGCCGCCGAAAGCGGTGTCGTCCTCCCTCGTTTCGCAGTACGCCTCGTCCAGCCGGTAGAACAACAGGAGCGACAGGGGCGAGTTCTTCTGCGGCACGACATCGACGACTGTCGCGATCAGATCGTCGGAGAGATCTTCGACGTAGCAACCCTTGTCGTAGCAGTAAAAGCCCCACGCGTTGCCCTCGTCGAGCAGCTGCTGCACGTCGACGTAGGGCATCGGCGTGACGAACTCGAACAGCGGTGGCAGAGCGCGCCGAATCCGCGCCAGCGCGTCCTCGTGCGTCTGCGGTGCTCCGAAGCCGGTGACCAGCAAGGCATAGCCGGGCTGGAGGTGGTATTGCTCGGGCACGAACGGGACGGGTGGGGCGTTCACGCCGGCGATCACGATGTTCAGCTCGCGGGGCAGCGTACCGATGACCTCCCGGGCGAGCCGCAGCACCTCGGTGCCTTGATCCAGGCCCCAGAACAGGAGTCCGAACTGCACGACGGGGCCGGCCTCGTGCAGGCGGAACTCGAACTCCGTCACCACCCCGAAGTTGCCGCCGCCGCCCCGGATCGCCCAGAACAGGTCCGGATTCTCGTCCTCGGCGGCACGCAGGATCCGGCCGTCGGCAGTGACGACCTCGGCCGACTCGAGGTTGTCGATGCTCAATCCGGCCTGCCGGGTGAGCCAGCCCATTCCTCCGCCCAGCGTCAGTCCCGCGACGCCCGTGTGACTGATCAGACCGGCCGGGACGGCGAGCCCGTGGGCCTGCGTGGCGGCATCGAGGTCACGCAACAGGGCGCCCCCGCCGACCCGTACTCGCCTGCTCTCCGGGTCGACGACGACGTGATCCATCGATCCGAGGTCGATCACCAGGCCGTCGTCGACGACCGAGGCGCCCGCGGTGCTGTGCGCACCCGCGCGCACGGCCATCTCCATTCCGTGCTCGGTTGCGTAGGCGATCGCCGCCTTCACGTCGGCGGTGCTCCGGCATTGTGCGATCGCGGCCGGTCGGCGGTCGATGTCGGCGTTCCACACCGTGCGGGCTTCGTCGTAGTCCGCATCGTCGGGCCCGAGAACCGGGCCCTCCATCGCGGCCCGCAGCATGCCGAGGTCGCCGGTCGTACGAGTCATGTGTTCTCCAGACGTTGCCGGGAGCAGGCGGGATCGTCTCCGGCGAGGCGTTCGGCGCGTTCCCGGATGCCGAGCAGCATCCTGCGCATCATCGGAAAATCGGCCAGTTCCATCAGCGCGACGGTGAGCGGAAGCGACGGCGTGGGCCGGTAGGAGGCCTTCAACCGGCTCACGAGCCGGGTCCGTCGCCCGTTGTCGACGGGATCGAGGCGCCACGACCACGTCGAATGCGGCTTCGCCCAGACGAGGCAGCGCCCCGGATCGAAGGAGTGCACCCGGAAGGACGTCGCCGCCGTGGCCGGACTCGCCATCGGCGCCGCCACGTCGCCGACCTCGATGCACTGCAGGCGCGGATCGATCGTCGTCGCGCTGGGCCGCCCCAGATTGTCGAGACGGTCGTAGGAGTAGAAGCCGGCCCGGTTGTAGCCGACCTGGACGATCCACGGCCACACACACTCGGCCGGCGCCTCGATCGTGAGGGCACGGGTCGCAGTGAACGTCGCCGAGGAGAGGATGTCGTCTCCGGGCATCGGGCCGGCGCGCTCGGCGGTCGTCGCTCCCCACCGCAGGTGCCACCGGCGGTAGAAGGCGAATGCGCTCACCGCTGTCGCGACGCCTGCGATCGTGCGGATCGCCATGAGGAAACTGTTCCACACCGGAGCCGGGGAGAGAAGGTCCCGGAGCCACCGCTCATCCGCCTCCCCCGTGAGCCCGGAGGGCGAGGGCGGCCTGTACCACCGCGGCATGGGTGAGCGCCTGCGGGTAATTGCCGAGGTAGGCGCCGGTGTCCGGGTCCACTTCTTCCGGGAGCAGGCAGAGGGGGCCGGCGCGCCGCAGCAGCGTTTCGAACAGCTCCTCGGCTTCGGTCCGCCGACCGGTGAAGGCCAGCGCCTGGACCAGCCAGAAGGAGCACGGTAGGAACGCGCCCTCGACGCCGGGCAGCCCGTCCTGTCCTGGGGGATATCGGTAGAGCAGAGGGCCTCCGGCCGACAGCTCGCGACGGATCGCGTCGATCGTGCCGCGCACCCGGTGCGAGTCCGGATCCTCCATGCCCAGCACGGGGAGCACCAGCAGGGCGGCATCGATGTCACGCGACCCGTAGGTGCGGGTGTACCGATTCCCGAGCCGGTCGAAGCCGCGGGCGAGCACCTCGTCGGCGAGGTCGTCTCGCGCCGCGAGCCAGCGCCGGCGACGACGGCCGGACAGGTGGTGGGTCTCGGCGATGCGCAGGGCACGGTCGAGGGCGAGCCAGGCCATCATCTTGGAGTGCACGTGGTGGTCGGCGTCGCCCCGGATCTCCCAGATGCCGGCGTCCGGGTCGTGCCACCGTGCGCAGACGTGATCGGCGAATCCCCGGACCATGCGCCAGGTTTCCGAATTCAGCGGCCGACCGGACCGGACGAACGTCCACGCGGCGTCGACGACCCAGCCGTAGCCGTCGAGCTGATGCTGATCGGCCGCGTCGTTGCCGAGCCGCACGGGTACGCTGCCCGCGAAGCCCGGCCATCCCGACAGGGTGCGTTCGGCGGGGGCGTGCCGGCCGTCGAGGGTGAACAGGACCGGCAGGCGGGGCCGCTGCAGACGGCTGGCGTGCAGGAGCCATCCGAGGAACCCGCGTGCCTCGTCGACCTTGCCCGCGCCCAGGAAGGCTGCGACGCCGATGCTGGCGTCGCGCGGCCAGGCGTAGCGGTAGTCCCAGTTCCGGACCCCGCCGGGCCACTCGGGTAACGACGTCGTCGGGGCGGCGATCGGCGCCCCCGAAGGGGAATACGTGAGCAGCCGCAGCGTCAGCAGGCTTCGCACGACGGCCTCACGACAGGGCAGATCGTGAGCGATCTCCGCCGTCCACGCCCGCCAGCGTGCCTCGTCCTCGGTCACGAGTTCCCAGGCCGCGGCGGGAGAGAGGTGGATCAGCGGCTCGCGGTGGGCCACAGTCAGGACGACGGTGACCGGATGCCGCGGGGTCACGATGATCGAGGTCGGCCGGCCCGGCGTGATCGGGGTGCCGGAATCGCAGGCCAGGGACAGGGCGAGCGAGCCCCACTCGCACACGAGGTCGGGACCGCGCCGCACCTTCGGGGGGCGGTGCCGTTCACCGAGCCTCGGATCGAATTCGACGACGGCGCGCGCGGTTTCGCCCTCGGCGGAGAGGCGCCGCACGAGGACGGTCGCCGGGAGCAGCCGTCCGGCCACCTCCGCGATCATCGCCTCGCTCAGGGTGAGCCGGGTGTTACCGAGGTCCCAGGTGGTTTCCAGCGTTGCAGTGTGCGTGCGGTAGCGGCGCCGGACGACGGTGGCATGCCCCTCGGGGCCGAGCCGGAACCGCCCCGCCGGCGCTCCGCCGACGAGTCGACCGAAGACGGGATCCCCGTCGAAGCGGGGCGCGCAGAGCCAGTCGAGCGATCCGTCGCCGGAGACCAGGGCCGCGGTGCGGGTGTCGCCCAGCAGGCCGTAGTCCCCGATCCGGGCCTGCGCGCCCGCCCTGTCCTCGATCCCACTCTCGTCGAAATCAATGATCCTGAAAGTCATTTCAGCGCACCTGGAGAAGAAGGCCGAGTGCGGTGCCGTAGACGAGATGGGCGGCGACGGCGACGGCGGGGGTCTGCGCGCCGTAGTTCAGGCCGAGCAGTCCGGGCGGTTCGAGGACCGCGGTGCTCCGCGGCCCGGCTCGATGGGAGGCCATGCGCGGATGCACGCCCGGCAGCAGTGGCAGCAGGACCGTCAAGGCGACCGCGACGTGCAGCAGGCCGAGCAGCATGCCGAGCCACCACGTCGCCCGGTGGAGCAGCGCGAAGGTGGCGGCGTAGCCGAGTGCGAAGGCCTGGCCGATCGCGAGGTGGAGGAAGAATCCGACCACCCGGGCACGATCCGGGTCGGCGGTGACGACGGTGCCGAGCACGAGCGGCAGATCCAACCGGCTGTAACCGGCCAGTTGTGCGGCGATCATGACTGCGGTCAGGGCGGTGGTGGCCACCGATCCGAAGAGCGCCCATCCGGCCCAGTCCATGGCGGAGTCACCTTTCGGTGTGGAGGTCGCTGCCGCCGGTCCACGGTCGCCGTCGGACGTCCGCGAACCGGCGGCTCGGCTTCACGATGTGCCCGGGGTGGGTCCGCGGCGCGTCACCGGGGCGGTGGCCAGCCGGGCCAGGGCGAGGGCGGCGACCGCCAATCCGAAGTCGCGCAGCGCGATGTCGAGGTAGCCACCGAGGGTGACCAGGTCGACGATGATGCCGAGCAGCCATGCGGCCACGACGTAGCCGCCGATGGCGGGTCTGATCGCGACGACGATGCCGGCGAGGATCTCGACCACGCCGACCGCGAGCATGGCTTGGTGGGCGGTGCCCGGGACGAGGTCGTCGATCCAGGGTGCGAGGTAGCGCTCCCAGTCGGTGAGCAGGTTCGCGAACTTGTCGAGACCGAAGGCGATCGGGGCCACCGTGAACACGGTCCGGAGAAGGACGAAGGCCTGGCGGGCGCCGGCGTTCGTGCCGGCCGGGGTGGGGTGGGACGTGGCGGGGGAGGTGGGCGTGTGGCTCATCGAAGTCTCCTGACTTCTAAGAGGGAGTAGATTTGATTTTAGAAGTGTGACGTAGATTACGTCAAGAAGTTTCTCTTTTAGAAAGGGAGAATCGTGCAGGACGAGTTCGCCGAACAGGCTTCGGGGATCGGTGCGCTGGCAGACCCGGCTCGGAGGTCCCTCTA
Organism: Rhodococcus sp. 2H158; assembly: GCF_053764755.1. NCBI lineage: Bacteria > Bacillati > Actinomycetota > Actinomycetes > Mycobacteriales > Nocardiaceae > Rhodococcus > Rhodococcus sp. 2H158. The sequence continues at coordinate 72,841 of NZ_JBSNCE010000001.1, read as the reverse complement.
CCGCTACGTCGCCGCCCAAGCGGACGCGGTCGGGCGCGAGCAGGCTGCGGCCGCGGTAGGCCTGCCGCTGCACGCAGCGAGGTTCCACCTCGACCGGCTCGTGGAGGAGGGCCTGCTCGAGACGGAGTACCGCAGGCTCTCGGGGCGGACGGGCCCGGGCGCAGGTCGGCCGTCGAAGCTCTATCGGCGCTCGTCGCGCGAGCTGTCGATCTCCCTGCCCGAGCGGCGCTACGACCTCGCCGGGGAGGTTCTGGCGGCTGCGATCGAGCGGTCGATGCGCGACTCGGTGCCCATCGCGGAGGCGGTGCGGACCGCTGCCGCCGAGCACGGCCGGCGTATTGCCGCGAACGCGGCCACCCCGGCCGTGCCCGCCGGAGCGGAGGACGGCCCCGCGGACGGCACCGATATCGAACGCATGGCGCGGGTGCTCGCCCGGCACGGCTACGAGCCGCGCCTGTCCGGCGACGGGCAGATCCGGTTGGCGAACTGCCCGTTCGACCGGCTGGCGAACGAGCACCGCGAACTGGTCTGCGGGATGAACCTCGCCCTGCTCGACGGGGTCGTCGCCGGACTCGGGACCGACCGGCTCTGCGCGGAACTCGCCCCGGAACCGGGGTTCTGCTGCGTCCGGATCCGGGGCGTAGGACGGTGAATCGTCGCGGTTCCGGGCCTCAGAGCCCGAGCGCCGCGGCGACCTCCCGCAGGGCCGGAACCGGGTCGTCCCGCATCGGCAGGGTTTGGACCGCGACGTGGTCCGCCCCGGCGTCGAGGTGCTCCCGCAGGCGCGTCGCGATGTACTCCGCGTCGCCGTGCGCGACGAGCGCGTCGACGACCCGGTCGGTGCCGTCGTTGTCGAGTTCCTCGGCGGTGAAGCCGGTGCGTTCCAGATTCGCACGGTAGTTGCGCAGCTTCAGATACGGGTTGGCCACGGCCTTGCGGCCGATGGTGCGGGCCGTGGCGACGTCGGTGGACAGCACGATCTTCTGCTCGGGGGCGAGCACGGCGCCCGGGCCGAGAACGGCGCGCGCCTCGCGGGTGTGCTCGGGGGTGGTGAGATAGGGGTGGGCTCCGGCGGCCCGGTCCGCGGACAGCTTCAGCACCTTCGGTCCCAGCGCGGCGAGCACCCGCCGCGCCGCGGGCACGCCCTCGCGGTCGAGCACGTCCAGGTACTCGACCAGTGCCGCGTAGGGCTTGCGGTACGTCTCACCGTGCGCCTCGGGGTGGCCGACGCCGACACCGAGCAGGAAGCGGCCGGGATGGCGTTCCTCGAGCCGGTGGTAGGAGGCCGCGACCTCGTCGGCGGGGGCGGTCCAGATGTTGACGATGCCGGTGGCCACGACGATGTTCTCGGTGGCGTCGAGGAGGCGTTCGGCCACCTCGAGGTCGGCGGGCGGCGAACCGCCGATCCAGATCGTGCCGTAGCCGAGCTTCTCGATCTCGGCCCCGGTCTCCGGTGGGAGGCCGGTCGCGTGCCGCCAGACGCCGAAGCGGCCGAGCGGGGGAGTCTGCGTCGTGTTCTCTGCCTTCGTCGAATCCGTCACGCCGGGTCCAACCTCCGTCGCCGCCGGTTTCATTCCGGGCGGTCGGCCCGGACCGCGGCCCTGGATGATCGTCCAAACCCCTCCGCCGGACCGCGGCCGACTTTGTAGCTGCGGGCATCCCGGGAGCTGCCCCGCCTGCGCGAGGGTGGAGGCACCGGAACGAAGGAGGCTCCCGTGCCGTACACCGTCGCCGAGTTCGACGCCCTGCCGGAACCCGAGGTCGTCGCGCTGCTGACGACCTGCTGCGCCGGCGCGACCTGGGCCGCCCGGGTGGCCGCCGGACGCCCGTACGGCGACCGTCCGGCCCTGCTCGACGCCGCGTCCGTCGCGATCGCGGGTCTCGACGACCACGGCCGGGCCGAGGCCCTGGCCGGGCATCCACGTATCGGGGAACGTTCGGAGAGCGCGTCGTCGCAGCGGGAACAGTCGGCCGTCGCCACCGCCGACGCCCGGATCCTTACCGCCCTCGCCGCCGGCAACCGTGCCTACGAGGACAGGTTCGGGCACGTGTACCTCGTGCGTGCGGCGGGCCGGTCCGCCGCCGAGCTGCTCGACATCCTCCACCGCCGCCTCGGCAACGATCCCGCGACCGAGGCCGCGGAGGTGTGCTCCGCCCTGGCCGACATCACCCGGCTCCGGCTCGAACGTCTCGTGCTCGACGAGGCCGACGTCGCGTCCCGCGGGAGCGGGCGATGAGCACCCTCAGCACGCACGTGCTCGACGCCACCACCGGGGCTCCGGCAGCCGGAGTGCGCGTCGCCCTGGCCGGCGCGGACGGCGCCGTCCTCGGGACGGGACGCACCGACGACGACGGCCGGATCCGCGCACTGACCGGCGAGCCCCTGCCGCCCGGCACCTACACCCTCACCTTCGGCACGGGCGACTGGTTCGCCGAGCACGACATCGACTCCTTCTATCCGGAGGTCGTCGTCACCTTCCGGATACCTTTGGCCGGCAAGCACTTCCACGTTCCTCTGTTGCTGTCCCCGTTCGCCTACTCCACCTACCGCGGGAGCTGACCCCATGACCGAACTGACGGGCAAGATCGTCCTCGGACCGCACCAGTACGGAAAGGCCGAGAACCGCGTGGTGCGGATCCACCGCGACACCCCGCGGCACGAGATCCGCGACATGAACGTCTCGTCCTGCCTGCGCGGCGACTTCGGCGCCGCGCACCTCGAGGGCGACCAGGGCACCGTCCTGCCCACCGACACCCAGAAGCAGACGATCTACGCCTACGCCAAGGAGAAGGGCGTCGAGTTCGTCGAGACCTACGCCCTCGCCCTCGCGCGGCACTTCGTCGACGACGTCGAACCCGTCCACTCGGCCCGCATCGAGATCGAGGAATACGCCTGGGAGCGGGTCGCCGTCGACGGCGTGGGTCACGACCACACCTGGACCCGGAAGGGCTCCGAGGTACGCACCGCCGCGGTGACCGTCCATGGCTCCGGCCCGGCGCGCCGGGAATGGGTGATCGGCGGGCTGAAGGACCTCGTCGTGCTCAAGTCCACCGGTTCCGAGTTCGCCGGGTTCCTCACCGATCCGTACACGGTCCTCGAGCCGACTCGGGACCGGGTGATGGCGACGAGCCTCGTCGCGAAGTGGCGGTTCACCACGACCGACGTCGACTGGGACGTCACCTACGCCGGCATCAAGGCGACCATGCTCGAGCGGTTCGCGAACCTTCAGTCGAAAGCATTGCAGCAGACTCTTTTCGAGATGGGAAGCGCCGTGCTCGAGAAGTACCCGTTCGTCGCCGAGATCCGGCTGTCGGCCCCCAACAAGCATCACTTCGTCTACGACCTCGAGCGGTTCGGCGTGGCCAACGACAACGAGGTCTTCCACGCCGACGACCGGCCCTACGGCCTCATCCAGGCGACGGTGCAGCGCGAGGACGCCCCCGACGCCGGGATCGCCTGGGACGCCTACACCGGCGCCGTCTGACGCGCCGCCCTCACGCCAGGGCGCGCACGGCGAGGTACACGTCGAGCCGGTCGCCGATGCGTCCGAGGTCGCGGCCGGTGAGTGCCTCGACGCGGCCGATCCGGTAGCGGACCGTGTTCAGGTGCACGTGCAATCGGTCCGCCGTGCGGCGCCAGGAGCCGTCGCAGTCGAGGAACGCCTCGAGGGTGGTGAGCAGCCCGGCGTCGGTGCGCCGGTCGTGCTCGAGCACGGGCCCGAGGATGCGCCCGGCGAACGCGCGGCGCAGCTGGTCGGGAACGGCGGTGAACAACCCGAGCGCGGAATCGAGCTCGGCCGCCCGCACGCACACCGCCCCCGCGTCGTCGCGCGCCGCGGCGACGGCGGCGGCCGCGGAGCGCACCGCGCCGTCAACGGATTCTCCTGTGCCGCAGGCACTGACACCGACGAGTAGGCGAGCCCGGGCCAGCGCGGGCGCCAGACGACCCAGGCGCCGTCGCAGCACGGCAACCACCTCGGACTCGTCGCCGTCGACCAGTGCGACGACGCGCCCGGCGACGTCCACGGTGGTGACGGCGCCGGACAACGCGTCCTGCACGGCGGCCCGGATCGCGGCGCGCTGCTCCGGGGTGCCGGCGGGGGCACGGTCGACCACCACGGCGACCGGTGATCTGCCGCAGTCGATGTCGCCCCCGGGGGGCGTCCGGTCCGCGGCCTCCCACCCGAGCCGGCGGCGTTCCTCCCGCCGCACCCGGTCGAGGGCCGCCACCGCGGCGAGTTCGCCGAAGGCGTCGAGGCACTCCGCGTCGGGGGTGCCGGCGTGCCGGACCACGAGGTACCACGAGCCGATCCGGTCGGCGAGCCCCGAACCGACGGGCAGCACCGTGTATCCCCCCGGGGCCTCGGCGGGCAGGCGATCGACGGTCAGCGCGGTCCTCGTGAGGGCGTCGACGTCCTCGTCGGGCAGGGGATCGGCGCCGGCGACGGGCATCCCGGTGGCGGTGAGCAGCCACGCCGACACCCCGAACTCCCGGGCGGTCCGGTCCGTGAGTTCGTCGAGGCTGCACCCGTCGGCGACCGCGGTGAGCAGCCGTCGCTGCCGGGCCAGGCCGGTCTGCAACCGGTCCATCCGCGCCCCGGCCATCCGGCCGGTCATGTACTCGATGACCCGGCTGAACGGCACCTCCTCGGGCACCGAGAGCAGCGGTAACCCGTGCCGGACGCAGGCCTCGACCACGTCGGACGGCACCCGCCCGTGCAGCGCCTCCCCGGCGGCGAGGGCCGAGACCCCGGCGCGGGCGAGCAGCGTGACGAACAGGTCCGCATCCGCCACGGTGCGCCGCCAGACGAGGCCGGTGAACACCAGCGATCCCGCGCTCACGTAGCGGGTGGGATCGGGCATGTCGGTGGTGCACGCCCGCAGCACCGGGCGGGTGAGCGCATCGGAGTCGCCGTGCAGCAGGCGGATTCCGAGCTCCGGTGCGTCGAGGACATCCTGTAGCAGCACGGCGTTCACCTCCGGGTGACGGGTTTGGACGATCGCACAATACGAAGCCGATATTTCGGTTCCGTTTCGTGTGTGCCGACCGGGATGTTGCGGTTTCCGGGGCGTTGACTGGGTGCGTCGACGAGCGTGAGGAGCAACGCCGATGCAGCCGAACACCACCCGGCCGATCGTGATCCGGGGCGCGCACGTGGTGACGATGGACGCCGGACGGGCCGAGTACCGGCGCGGGCACGTCGTCGTCGCGGGCAACCGGATCGTCGCCGTGGGCGCCGGCGAGCCGCGCGGCTACGACGACGCCACCCTCGTGGACGGCACCGGCTGCGTGCTGACGCCCGGCCTGGTGAACACCCACCACCACCTGTACCAGTGGATCACCCGGGGCCTCGCCGTCGACCACACCCTCTTCGAGTGGCTGACGACGCTGTACCCCGTCTGGGGCGGTATCGACGCCGACGCCGTGCACGTCGCGGCGAAGGGCGCCCTCGCCCACCTCGTGCGCACCGGCTGCACCACCAGCACCGACCACCACTACGTGGTCCCGCGCGACGGCGGCGACGTCTTCGGCGCCGAGATCGCCGCGGCCGCGGACGTCGGCATCCGGTTCCACCCGTGCCGCGGATCCATGGACCTCGGCGCGAGCGCGGGCGGCCTGCCACCGGACCACGTCGTCGAGGACCTCGACACCATCCTCGTCGAGAGCCAACGGGCCGTGGAGAGGTGGCACGATCCGTCGTTCGGGTCCATGCTGCGGATCGCGCTCGCACCGTGCTCGCCGTTCTCGGTGAGCACGGAGTTGCTGAAGCAGTCCGCGGTGCTCGCCCGCGATCTGGGGGTGCGGCTGCACACCCACCTCGCGGAGACCCTCGACGAGCAGGACTTCTGCATGGAGCGGTTCGGCTGCAATCCGGTGCAGTACATGGAGTCGCTCGACTGGACGGGCCCCGACGTCTGGTATGCGCACGCCGTGCACCTGGACGACCGCGACATCGGGGTGCTCGCCGCCTCGGGCACGGGCGCGGCGCACTGCCCGACGTCCAATGCCCGCCTCGGTGCCGGCATCGCCCGCGCCGCCGACCTGTACGCGGCGGGGGTGCCGCTCGGTCTCGGGGTCGACGGGGCGGCGAGCAACGAGTCGTGCTGCATGCTCGAGGAGGCGCACCACGCCGCGCTGTTCGCCCGGGCCCGCAGCGGGCCGCGTGCGATGACGGTCCGGCAGAGCCTGGAACTGGCGACCGTCGGCGGGGCGCGGGTCCTCGGCCGGGAGAACGAGATCGGCTCCCTGGAGGTCGGCAAGCTCGCCGACCTCGCGCTGTGGCGGATCGACACGCTCGCCCATGCGGGCATCACCGATCCCGTCGCGGCGCTCGTGCTCGGCTCCCCGCCACCGCTCGAGCTGCTGCTGATCGACGGCCGCGAGGTGGTGCGCCGCGACGAGGTGCGCACCGTCGACGAGACGTCGGTGGCCGCGGAGGTTGCCGCCGCGCACGACGCGCTGGTGGTGAAGGCGGGGTGAGCGCATGGACCTGCACACCGTGACCTCCTACGACATAGCCTGTGCCCGTGAGGATCTCGTCGTCGACGCTGCCACGGCGTTCGTCGGCGGCGGGACGTGGCTGTTCTCCGAGCCGCAGCCGCACCTGCGCCGGCTGCTGGACCTGTCCGGCCTGCGCTGGCCCGCTCTCACCGTCACCGACGCCGGTCTCGAGATCGCGGCCACCTGCACCGTGGAACGTCTCGCCGCACTGTCGGGCGCCGAAACATGGCCGAGCGCAGCGCTGTTCCATCAGTGCGCGGCGGCACTGCTCGCCTCGTGGAAGATCTGGAAGCGCGCCACCGTCGGCGGCAATGTCTGCCTCTCGTTCCCGGCGGGGGCGATGATCTCGCTGTCCACGGCGCTCGACGCCACCGCCCTGATCTGGGCACCGGACGGCACGGAGCGCCGGATTCCCGTGCAGCAATTCGTTACCGGAAACGGCACGAATCTGCTCGGACCGGGTGAGGTGCTGCGCAGCATGCACGTCCCCGCGGCGGCGCTGGCGTCGCGCACCGCGTTCCGCAAGATCGCGCTCGCCCCACTCGGCCGCTCCGGCGCGGTGGTGATCGGCCGCGTCGGCCCCGACGGCGCCTTCACGCTGTCGGTGACCGCCGCGACCGTCCGGCCCTACGTGTTCCGTTTCCCCGAGCCGCCCACGCCCGGCAAACTCGCCGACGCGCTGCGTACCGGTGTGCCGGCGGACGCGTACTTCACCGACGCACACGGCGCCGCCGACTGGCGCCGTGCCGTCACCGCCGTCCTGGCCGACGAGATCCGGGAGGAACTGTCGTGAGGTTCACCGTCAACGGCCGCGAACTCGACGCCGACCCCCGGCCGGGGCAGTGCCTGCGCACGCTGCTGCGCGAGCACGCCCATTTCGAGGTCAAGAAGGGCTGCGACGCCGGCGACTGCGGCGCCTGCTCGGTCCTCGTGGACGGAGAGGCGGTGCACTCGTGTGTCTTTCCCGCCGTGCGTGCCGAGGACCACGCCGTGACCACCGTCGCCGGCCTCGGTACCGGTGACGATCTGCATCCGCTGCAGCAGCGGTTCGTCGACGCCGCCGGGTTCCAGTGCGGATTCTGCACGGCCGGAATGATCGTCACCGCCGCCACCCTGACCGACGACGATCTGACGGACCTGCCGAACCGGCTCAAGGGGAACCTGTGCCGGTGCACCGGCTACCGATCCGTCGACGACGCGCTGCGCGGCGTCACCAACGTGGAGGCGCCCGGGCCCGGGCCCGCCTGCGGGCGGTCCCTGCGTGCCCCGGCCGCCGCGCGGGTGGTGACCGGCACCGAGCCCTACACCTTCGACACCACCGTCGCCGGTGTGCTGCACGTCGCCGTGCTCGGCAGCCCGCACGCCCACGCACGGATCGTCTCGATCGACACCACCGCCGCCGAGGCCCTGCCCGGCGTGCACGCGGTGCTCTGTCACCGCGACGCCCCGGCCGTCGCGTACTCCACGGCCCGCCACGAACACCGGGACGACGACCCCGACGACACCGTGCTGTTCGACCGGATCCTGCGCCACCACGGGCAGCGGGTCGCGGCCGTCGTCGCCGAGACCCCGGCGCTCGCGCAGGAGGGATGTCGCCTGCTCGCCGTCGAATACGAGGTGCTGCCGTACGTCCTGGACCCGGACGAGGCGCGCCGGCCCGGCGCTCCGCTGCTGCACGCGGACAAGGGACCCGAGACGCGCATCGCCGATCCGTCGCGCAACCTCGTCGCCGAACTGCACGGCGAGGTCGGTGACGTCGACGCCGGTGTCGCCGCGGCCGCCGCCGTCGTGCGCGGTCGGTGGCAGACGCAGCGCGTGCAGCACACCCACCTCGAGACCCACGGCGCCATCGGGTGGATCGACGGCAGCGGTGATCTCGCGACCGGGGGCCGCCTGGTGATCCGCAGTTCCACGCAGGTGCCGTTCCTCGTCCGCGACGAGCTGTGCCACATCTTCGGTCTCGACCGCGATCGGGTACGGGTGTTCGCCGCGCGCGTCGGCGGCGGCTTCGGCGCCAAACAGGAGATGCTCGCCGAGGACGTCGTCGCGGCGGCCGTCCTGCGCACCGGACGTCCGGTGCAGTGGGAGTTCACCCGCACCGATCAGCTCACCGTCGCGCCGTGCCGGCATCCGATGCGCGTGGACGTCACGGTCGCGGCCGGCGCCGACGGCGTCCTCACCGCCCTGGCCATCGATGTGCTCTCCGACGCGGGCGCCTACGGAAACCATTCGGCGGGAGTGATGTTCCACGGATGCGGCGAATCCGTCGAGGTGTACCGGTGCCCGAACAAGCGGGTCGACGCCCAAGCCGTGTACACCAACAACCGTCCCTCCGGCGCGTTCCGCGGCTACGGGCTGGGGCAGATCATCTTCGCAATCGAGTCGGCGATGGACGAGCTCGCCGTCGAACTCGGCATGGACCCGTACGAGCTGCGGCGGCGCAACGTCGTCGTGCCCGGCGACGACCTGGTGGGCGCGCACCCGGAGGGCGGCGATCTGATCTTCGGCAGCTACGGGCTGGACCAGTGCCTGGACCTGGTGCAGGACGCGATGCGCCGAGGCGGTGCCGGGGAACCGGCCGGGCCCCAGTGGCGCGTCGGTGAGGGCATGGCGCTGGCGATGATCGCGTCGAACCCGCCGGGCGGGCACGTCGCCGACACGTCCGTCGAACTGCTGCGCGACGGCACCTATCTCGCGCGGGTCGGCACCGCCGAGTTCGGCAACGGCACCACCACCGTGCACACCCAGATCGCCGCCACCGAGCTGGCCACCCACCCCGACCGCATCCGGATCCGCCAGTCCGACACCGACGTCACCACCCACGACACCGGTGCGTACGGATCGTCGGGGACGGTCGTCGCCGCCAAGGCGCTGCTCGCCGCCGCGCGGGAACTGCGCCGGCGGATGGTCAAACTCGCCGGACAGATCACCGGCACCGACCCCGACGACGCGGTGCCCGAGGCGGACGGGGTGCGTGCGGGCGGCCGCCTCGTCAGCCCCGGCGAACTGCTCGACGCGGCCGGCGGCACGCTGCGGGCCGAGGGCAGCCACGGCGGCCTGCCCCGCTCGTTGTCGTTCAACGTGCAGGCCTTCCGCGTCGCCGTCGACCTGCGCACCGGCGAGCTGCGGATCCTGCAGTCGGTGCAGGCCGCCGACGCCGGCGTCGTGGTCAACCCCGAGCAGTGCCGCGGCCAGGTGGAGGGCGGTACCGCTCAGGCGATCGGGGTCGCGCTGTACGAGGAACTCGTCACCGACGACACCGGCCGCGTCGTCACCGATGCGCTGCGGAACTACCACATTCCGCAGTACGCCGACCTGCCCCGCACCGAGGTGCATTTCGCCGACACCTACGACGCGCTCGGCCCGATGGGCGCGAAGTCGATGAGCGAGGCGCCCTTCAACCCGGTGGCACCCGCGCTGGCGAACGCGGTGCGCCGCGCGATCGGGGTCCGGCCGCACGAGCTGCCGCTCTCCCGCGACCGGATCTGGCGGCTGCTGCAGTGACCGGGGCCGGTTCCGTCGGCCCGCCCGCGCTGAGCGAATGTATCGCTCACTCGATCAGGCCGACGGAACGATACATTCGCTCGAGGAGGGGGGAGGGGGCGAACAGGCGGGCTCAGGGATGGCGGCGCCGCAGCAGCAGGTAGACGATCAGGGCCACCAGCGCCGACACGGCCACTGCCGGGCCGACGCGCTTTAGCACGGACCCGCGGGCGTACTGCATCAGATCCAGCGGCGCGGCCTCGGTGGGCTGTGGTGCCGCCGTCACCGGCACGGCCGGGGTCACCTCCGGGGCCCCGCCCGCCGGGGGTGGGGGCGCGGCGGCCTCCGGCGTCGGCACCGGGGCGGGCGGGCCACCGAGCTTGTCCGCCAGGCACGCCGTGAACTGCTCGATGATCTTGCCGCCGACGTCGGAGATCATGCCCCGCCCGAACTGAGCGGGCTTGCCGGTGATGGACAGGTCGGTCACGACGGTGCCCTCGGTGCGGTCGCCGTCGCCGGTGAGGGTGATCGTGAACGTCGCGTTCACGGTGCCGTTGCCGCGCGAGTCCTTCGCGGCGGCCTCCATGACCGCGCGGCCGGCCTGCTCGTCGGTCTCGACGAACTTCCCGGTGCCCTTGTACAGCAGCTGTACCGGTCCCATCTTGATCTTCACCGTGCCGGTGAAGGTGTTGCCGTCGACGCCGGTGAGGGTGGCGCCGGGCATGCAGGGTGCCACCTTCTCGGGGTCGAGCAGTGCCGTCCACACCTCGTCGATGGGTGCCGGCACGGACATGTGGTGTTCGAGTTGCATCGTTCGTCTCCAGTGCTTGCTCAGGCGACGTCCGCTGCCGTCGCCACAGCACGGCGCGTGAGCACCCGGGCGAGCTGGCGGCGGTAGTCGGCGTCGGCGTTGCCGTCGCTGATGGGGGAGGTGCCCTCGGTGGCCTGCTCGGCGGCGGCACGGACGGTGTCCGCCGTCGCGGGCTGCCCGACGAGGGCCTGCTCGACGGCGTGCGCCCGCACGGGCACGGCCGCCATGTTCGTCAGCGCCACCCGGGCCTGACGGATCGTGCCGCCGTCCGTCTGCACGGTGGCGGCGACCGCGACGATCGACCAGGCGTGGGCCACCCGGTTGAACTTCTCGTACCGCGCCGCCCATCCCGTGAGCTTGGGGATCCGCACCTCGACGAGGATCTCCTCGGGCTGCAGGGTGGTGGTGAAGTAGTCGTCGAAGAACTCCGCGACGGGGATGCTGCGCCGCCCCGACGGTCCGGCCGCGACGAGGGTCGCCTCGAGGGCGAGCACCGGCGCGCCGAGATCCCCGGCCGGATCGGCGTGGGCCAGGGCCCCACCGAGGGTGCCGCGGTGCCGGATCTGTGGGTCGGCCACCGTGCTCGTGGCTTCGGCGAGCAGCCGTGCGTGTTCGCGCACGAGCGGATCGTGGATCACGTCGTGGTGGGTGGTCATCGCGCCGATCACGAGGTCGCCGCCGTCCTCGCGCACACCCCGCAAGTCGGGGACGCGGCCGAGGTCGACGATGGTGGTGGGGGCGGCCAGCCGCAGCCGCAGCACCGGCATCAGGCTCTGCCCGCCGGCGATGATCTTGGCATCCTCCCCGGCCGCGGCGAGCGCGGCGACGGCCTCGTCGATGGTGGTGGGCGCGACGTAGTCGAACGTCGACGGAATCATCGGGCGCCTCCCTGAGCCGATTGCCGAGCTGATTCGACGGCGTGCCACACCCGCATCGGGGTGCACGGCATCTCGATGTCCCGCACGCCGAGGTGGCGCACGGCGTCGAGGACGGCGTTGACCACCGCCGGCGTGGAGGCGATCGTGCCGGACTCGCCGACCCCCTTGACGCCCAGCGGGTTTCCGGTCGCGGGGGTCTCGGTGCGGTCGGTGGTGAACGTCGGCAGGTCCGCGGCCGACGGCAGCAGGTACTCGGCGAACGAACCGCTGAGCAGGGTGCCGGACTCGTCGTGGACGGCCTCCTCGTACAGGGCCTGCGCGATGCCCTGCGCGAGGCCGCCGTGCACCTGCCCCTCCACGATGAGCGGGTTGACGACGTGCCCGACGTCGTCGACGCACACGTACGAGCGGATGCGCACCTGCCCGGTCTCGGTGTCCACCTCGGCGGCGCACAGGTGCGTGCCGTGCGGGAACGAAAAGTTGTCCGGGTCGTAGGTGGCCTCGGAATCCAGGTTCGGCTCGATGCCCTCGGGCAGGTCGGCCGCGGTGAACACCGCGAGCGCGATGTCGCTCATGCCCACGGCCTTCTCGGTACCCCGGACCCGGAACCGGCCCTCGGTGAACTCGAGGTCGTCCTCCGAGCACTCCATCATGTGCGCCGCGATCGGGCGGGCCTTCGCGATCACCTTCTCCGCGGCCTTGACCACGGCCATACCGCCGACGGCGAGGGACCGGGATCCGTAGGTGTCCAACCCCTTCGGGGAGGTCTGCGTGTCGCCGTGCAGCACCTCGATGTCCTCGAACGGCACTCCGAGCCGGTCGGCGACGATCTGGCTCCACGCCGTCTCGTGGCCCTGACCGTGCGACGACGAACCGGTGACCACCTCCACCCGGCCGGTGGGCAGCATGCGGATCGCGGCGTGCTCCCAGCCGCCCGCCCCGTAGTTGAGCGAGCCGAGTACCCGCGACGGCGCCAGGCCGCACATCTCGGTGAAGGTCGACACCCCGATGCCGAGCTGGACCGGGTCCTGCCGGCGGCGGCGTTCCTCCTGCTCGCGGCGTAACTCGTCGTACCGGAACAGATCGCGGGCCTTCGCGGTGGCCGCCTCGTAGTTGCCCGAGTCGTACGTCAGGCCCGCGACGGTGTCGAACGGGAACTCCTCGTGCCGGATCCAGTTCTTGGCGCGCAGCTCGAGCGGATCCATCGACAGCTCGGTGGCGAGCTCGTCCATGATCCGTTCGATCCCGAACGTCGCCTCCGGCCGGCCCGCCCCGCGGTAGGCGTCGGTGGGCACCTTGTTGGTGAACACGTTGGTGCACGAGAAGTGGTAGGCGCCGAACTTGTAGATGCCGTTGAACATGAACGCGCCCAGGATCGGCACGCCCGGGGTGACGAGCCTCAGGTAGGCGCCCATGTCGGCGAGCAGCTCGACCTTCAGGCCGACGACGGTGCCGTCGCGGCGCGCGGCGAGAGTGAGCTTCTGGATCTGGTCGCGGCCGTGATGCGCCGCGACCATCGATTCACTGCGGGTCTCGGTGTACTTGACCGGTTTCCCGAGCCGGCGCGCGACGAGCAGTGCGAGCAGTTCCTCCGGGGTCACCTGCAGCTTGCCGCCGAAACCACCGCCGACGTCCGGTGCGATCACCCGCAGCTTGTGCTCGGGGATGCCCAGCGTCATCGCCAGCATGATCTTGAGGATGTGCGGGATCTGCGTGGCCGACCACACGGTGATCTGCGGCCCGGTCGGGTCGACGACGACGGAGCGCGGTTCCATGAACGCCGGGATGAGCCGCTGCTGCCGGAACGTGCGCTCGACGACGACCTCGGCGTCGCGGATGGCCTGCTCGACGTCGCCGCCGGTGCCGGCCTCGGCGGAGTCGAACGTCCAGGTGGCGCTGACGTTGGTGCCGAGGTCCGGGTGCACGAGGTCGGCGCCGTCGCGGGCGGCGGTCGCCAGGTCGAGGACCACGGGCAGCTCGTCGTAGTCCACGTCGATCGCCTCGAGGGCGTCGTGGGCCTCGTAGGCGCTGCGCGCGACGACGAGGGCGACGGCCTCCCCGGCGAAGTTGACCGTGTCGACGGCGAGGGACGGCGCGGGCGGGATCTTCATGTCGGGGGTGATCACCCACGCGCACGGCAGGCTGCCCTGTTCCGGCGAGGCGTCCGCGCCGGTGAGCACCGCCACCACGCCGGGCCTCTGCCGTGCTTCCGACGTGTCGATCGAGGTGATGCGGGCGTGGGCGAACGGGCTGCGCAGGATCGCCATGTGCAGCATCCCGGGGAGGACGAGGTTGTCGGTCCAGCGGGTGCGCCCGGTGACGAGGTGCTCGTCCTCCTTGCGTCGCCGCGCCTGGCCGATCTCGGGTTCGACGGTGTTGGTCATCGCCCGCCTCCTGCCGTCGTGTTGTCCGTCTGCAGTTCGGCGGCCCGGGCCTTCTGCGCCGCGTCCAGCGCCGCCCGCACGATGTTCTGGTAGCCGGTGCAGCGGCACAGGTTGCCCTCGAGACCCAGCCGCACCTCGTGCTCGTCGGGATCGGGGTTCTCCTCGAGCAGGTCGATCGTCGACATGATCATGCCGGGCGTGCAGTAGCCGCACTGCAGTGCGTGGTTGTCGTGGAATGCCTGCTGGACGGGGTGCAGCACGCCGTCGCGGGACAGGCCTTCGACGGTCGTGACCTCCGCACCGTCGGCCTGCACGGCGAGCACCGAGCAGGATTTGACGCTGCGGCCGTCGAGGTGCACGGTGCAGGCACCGCAGTTGCTGGTGTCGCAGCCCACCACGGTGCCGACCTTGCCGAGCCGGTCGCGCAGGTAGTGCACGAGCAGCAGCCTCGGTTCCACCTCGTCCGTGTAGGTCGTCCCGTCGACGGTGACAGTGATGCGCATCGGGCCTCCAATGCCGGGAACATCCGGGATCCAAGATCGTCGAGAAGTGTTCACTGACACTGTGCTCCAACGATGACCACCGAATACGCCGATTCGCCGAATCGGTGGCGGAACAACCTGGTTCCCGCATTTGTGGCGGTGGGGGCGGGGGAATTCGACCCGCGGCGGGCGTTGCCGGTCCGCATGCGGGGTACCCCTCGGGCATGGATCAGTCCGAAACCCCCCTGCTGGATGCATTGGATCAGTACCACCGGCTCGACCGTTACGGCTTCTCCCCGCCCGGCCACCGCCAAGGCCGCGGTGCCGACCCGCGGGTGAAGAAGGTCCTCGGGCTCGACACGTTCCGCTCGGACGTGCTCGCCTCGGGCGGCCTCGACGACCGCAGATCGAGCAACGGCTACCTGTCGCGGGCCGAGCAGCTCATGGCCGAGGCGGTCGGAGCGGAGCAGGCGTTCTTCTCCACGTGCGGCAGCTCCCTGTCGGTGAAGGCCGCGATGATGGCGGTGGCGGGCAACGATCCGGGGGGACTGCTCGTCGGCCGGGACTCGCACAAGTCGATCGTCGCCGGGCTGGTCTTCAGCGGCGTCACGCCCCGTTGGATCACCCCCCGATGGGACGAGGAGATGCACTTCTCTCATCCGCCGTCGCCGGACCAGGTGCGCGCGACGTGGGAGAAGTACCCGGATGCTGCCGGCGCGCTGATCGTCAGCCCGAGCCCCTACGGCACGTGCGCGGACCTCGAGGGCATCGCGAAGGTCTGCCACGAGCGGGGCAAGCCCCTCATCGTCGACGAGGCGTGGGGCGCGCACCTGCCGTTCCACGACGACCTGCCCACCTGGGCCATGGACGCCGGCGCCGACATCTGCGTGGTCAGCGTTCACAAGATGGGTGCCGGATTCGAGCAAGGGTCGGTGTACCACCTACAAGGCGACCTGGTGGACGGGGCGCACCTGTCTGCCTGTGCCGACCTGCTGATGACCACGAGCCCGAACGTGATGATCTACTCGGCCATCGACGGGTGGCGCCGGCAGATGGTCGAGCACGGCGCCGAGTTGCTCGGTGACGCACTGCAGCTGGCTCGGCGTACCCGCGACCGGATCGCCGCGATCGACGGTCCGACCGTCCTCGAGGACCGGTTGCTCGGCGAGGAGGCCTCGCACGATCTCGATCGGCTGCAGATCCTCCTGGACGTGAGCGAACTCGGCGTCTCCGGCTATCAGTGCAGCGACTGGCTGCGCGAGCACTGCCGGCTCGACCTCGGCATGACCGATCACCGGCGTATCCTGGCCACCCTCTCCATGGCGGACGACGACGCCACCACGGACCGGCTCGTCGCGGCGCTCGAGTCGCTGTCGCGGGCCGCGGAGTCGTTCGATCCGCCGCCGAGGATGTATCTGCCGAGCCCCGGCGAGCTGCAGCTCGACTCGGTGATGTCGCCGCGCGACGCGTTCTTCGGCAGGGCGGAGATGGTCGACGCGGGCCGGGCCGCCGGGCGCATCGCGGCCGAGCAGATCACCCCCTATCCGCCGGGCATTCCCGCCGTCGTGCCGGGTGAGCGGCTCGACGACGCCGTCGTCGACTACCTGCGCAGCGGCGTGAACGCCGGGATGGTGATTCCTGACGCGACCGACGCCTCGCTCGAGAAGTTCCGGGTCGTCGTCGAGGGCTGAGCGCGGCCGCCCCGGGCAGCTCCTACTGCCCGGGGACCGCGCTGTCCTCATGGGTGTGGATCGGGCCCTCGGTGCGGGCGAGGTGTTCGCCCCGGCCACCCCATTTCAGCGCGATGATCTCCGCCGCGATCGACACCGCGGTCTCCTCCGGTGTGCGCGCCCCCAGATCCAGGCCGATCGGGGAGCACAGCCGCGCCAGCTCGTCCTCCGTCATCCCCGCTTCGCGCAGGCGCGCCAACCGGTCCTCGTGCGTCCGTCGCGACCCCATGGCACCGACGTAGGCCAGGTCGAGCCGCAACGCCACCTCGAGCAGCGGCACGTCGAACTTCGGGTCGTGGGTGAGCACCGTGACGACCGTGCGCGAGTCGACGCGCCCCGCGGCCGCCTCGGCCGCGAGGTAGCGGTGCGGCCAGTCCACGACCACCTCGTCGGCGGCCGGGAACCGCGCGGCGGTGGTGAACACGCCCCGCGCGTCGCACACCGTCACGCGGTAGCCGAGGAACGAGCCGAGTTGCGCCATGGCGGCCGCGAAGTCGATGGCGCCGAACACCAGCAACCGCGGCGGCGGCTGGAACGAGTGGACGAACACCGACATGCCCTCGCCGCGGCGCTGCCCGTCCGGTCCGTAGTGCAGCGTCGCGGTCCGGCCCGCGGCGAGCAGGCCCCGCGTGTCGTCGGCGACAGCGTCGTCCGTCCGCGCCGACCCCAGCGCCCCGTGCGCGCGATCCGGCCACACCGCCATGCGACGACCCACCCACGCCGGATCGGGATGCTCGGTGATGGTGGCGACCGCGACGGGCTCCCCGGCCCGCACCGACGTCACGACCTCGCCCAGCTCGGGGAATCCGGCGACGTCCACCCGTTCGACGAACACGTCGATGATGCCGCCGCACGTGAGGCCGACGGCGAAGGCGTCGTCGTCGGACACGCCGTACCGCTGCAACACGGGCACACCGTCCTCGATCACCTGCTGGGCGAGCTCGTACACGGCGCCCTCCACGCAACCGCCGGAGACGCTGCCGGTCACGGTGCCGTCGCCGGCGACGAGCATCGACGCGCCCGGTGCGCGCGGCGCGGAACGGAACGTCGAGACCACGGTTCCCAAGGCGACGGTGTCGCCGGCCCGGTAGCGACGGTCGAGTTCGTCGAGAACCTCACGCACGGTGGACCTCCTCCAGCAGTTCCTGCAGCGTCGCGAGGCTGTGCCCGGCGAGCAGACGGTCGAGATGCGGCAGGGCGGCCGCGATGCCGGACTGCACCGGCTCGTACCCGGCCGCTCCGGCGTGCGGGTTGACCCACAGCACGGCGCGGGCGAGGCGGCGCAGCTGGGCGAGCTGCTCGGCGAGCAGGCCGGGATCGCCGCGTTCCCAGCCGTCCGAGAAGATCACCACGACGGCACCGCGCGCGAGCCCACGACGGCCCCACCGGTCCAGGAACGCCCGCAGGGTCTCGCCGAGCCGGGTGCCGCCCGCCCAGTCGGGGACCGCCCGGCCCGCCGCGGCTAGGGCGAGTTCCGGGTCGCGGGCCCGCAGCGCGCGCGACAGCCGCGTCAGGCGTGTGCCGAGGGAGAACACCTCGGTGTGGGCGGGATCGGCGCGGGTCACCACGTGCGCGAACCGTAGCAGCGCGTCCGCGTAGGGGCTCATCGATCCGGAGATGTCGAGCAGCAGCACCACCCGGCGCGCACGGGTCGCCTTGCCGTGCCGGCTCGGCCGGACGGGCTCGCCCCCGGCCGCGAGCATCCGGCGCACCGTGCGGCGCGGGTCGATGCGGCCCCGGCGCGACGGTCGCAGCCGCATCGCCGGGCGGGTGGGCGGTCGTGGATGCAGCGTGGCGATCAGCTCGGCGAGGTGTGCCCGCTCGGCGTCGGACAGTTCCGCGATGTCGCGCCGGCGGAGCACGTCGGCGTCGTCCGCGGCGACCCGCAGTTCCGGACCCTCCCCGGCGGTCTCGTCACCACCCGCGGGTGTGAGTCCGGCGATGCGGGCCCGGCGCGGGGTGCGGGTCCGCGGCGACGTCACGCCGGGTGCCGTTCCACCGAACCAGCTTTCGAACGCGAGGTCGTAGCGGGGGATGTCGTCGGGGTCGTGGCACAGGGTGGCGCGCCCGGTCCAGTACACCTGCCGGCGGTCGCCGAGGTCGATCTCGCGCAGGGCGCGCACATACGCCTCGGCGGCGTCCGAGGCGACGGGCAGGCCGGCCGCGGCGAGGGCGCGGGTGAACCCGGCGATCCCGACGAGGGGACCACCGACGTCCGCGGCCGTCGTCATCGCGGGCCTCACCCCGTCAGGAGCCGGTCGAGCCCGGTGCGGACCACCCGGTCGAGGTCCTCCCGGTACTTCAGGACGGCGCCCAACGTCGCAGCCGCGGTCGTCGCGTCGAGCACGTCGCGGTCGAGTTCGCGCAGCGCTCGTGCCCAGTCCAGCGACTCGGCGACGCCGGGCGGCTTGAGCAGATCCATCCCGCGCATGGTCTGCACCGCGTGGGCGACCTGCTCCGCGAGGTGTTCGGCGATGCCCGGGATGCGGCGGCGCAGGATCTCCACCTCCCGCGCGAGGTCGGGATGTTCGAGCCAGTGGTACAGGCAGCGGCGTTTGAGGGCGTCGTGCACCTCGCGGGTGCGGTTGGAGGTGAGCACCACCAGCGGCGGCGTCTGTGCCCGCACCTGCCCGAGCTCGGGGATGGTGACGGCGTTCTCGTCCAGCACCTGCAGCAGGAACGCCTCGAACTCGTCGTCGGCCCGGTCGATCTCGTCGACGAGCAGCACGCACGGCGCGTCGGTGAGTGCCTGCAGCAGGGGCCGCGCCAGCAGGAAACGCTCGGTGTACAGCGAGCGTTCCGCCTCCTCGGCCTCCAGGTGGCCGCCGCTCGCGGCCTCGAGGGTGCGCAGGTGCAGCAACTGCCGGGGGAAGTCCCAGTCGTAGAGGGCCTGGGACGCATCGATGCCCTCGTGGCACTGCAACCGGATCAGCGGCAGGCCCAGCGCGTCGGCGA
Source organism: Rhodococcus sp. 2H158 (assembly GCF_053764755.1). Taxonomy (NCBI): domain Bacteria; kingdom Bacillati; phylum Actinomycetota; class Actinomycetes; order Mycobacteriales; family Nocardiaceae; genus Rhodococcus; species Rhodococcus sp. 2H158. The sequence goes on along the minus strand of NZ_JBSNCE010000001.1, from coordinate 53,616 downwards.
GGGCAATGGCCAGCGATGTCTTGCCGGTTCCGGGTTCCCCCTCGCAGAACAGCGGGCGGCCCATGCGCAGCGCCAGGAAGGCGACCGTCGCGAGGCCGTCGTCGGCGAGGTAGCCCGTCGTGTCCAGCGCCCGCGCCAGCTCCTCCGGTGAGCCGATCGTCGCCGATGCCGTCATGCTGCGAGCCTATGGCAGCGCCGCTGCCGTGGCGTCCTTTCGGAGCTCCGGAAGTCCGGAAAGGCACCATTGCCGAATGCCGTCCACCAGCTCGTCGCGGGCCGACAGCTGCGGCGCGTGATCGGTGTCCAGCGTCACCACCCGGGCTCCGGGTACGAGCCGCTGCATCTCGCGCTGGGCGACCAGCGGGACGGTGCGGTCGAGGGTGGCCTCGACGTACAGCCGGGGCACGGTCCCGAACCGCTCCGGTGTCCAGGCCGGCGCCATGAGGCGGGCCGTCTCGAGCTGCGGGACGAGCCGGCGCGCGGCGGCGACGGCGTCGGCCGGGGCGGCTTCGTGGAAGAACACCGTCGCCCCCGCTTCCGGGGGCACCACGGTGCCCCGTCCGTCGGCCGTGGGCCGCAGCCACCGCGAGATCCCGACCGGTGGTGCGAGACCGAGGGCGTCGCACAGCTGCCCGAACCCGGTGCCCGACGGCAGCATCATGCCCGCGACGTACACCACCCCGGCGATACGGTCGGGGAGCTGCTCCGCCACCTGGGTGACGACGATGCCGCCGCCCGAGTGCCCGACGAGGAACACCGGGCCGTCGAGCGTGGTGACGTGCGCGGCGACGTGGCCGGCGACGTCGTCGAGGGTGACGTCCGTCGCGCCCCACGTGCCGGCGCCCGGCAGATCCAGCGCGTGCGGGGTGAACCCCGCGGCGCGCAGCGGACCCAGCACGGTGTCCCACACCCAGGCCCCCGCCCAGGCCCCGTGCACCAGCACGACGTGTGTCACGGCAGGTCCCGCACGGCCGCGGCGAGCACGCGGGCCGCCTCACGGACGGCGGCGGTGTTGGCCCGGCCCTGCCGCGACCCGGCCAGCTTGGCCCTGATGTGCTCGCGCACGGTGATGGGCTCGTAGCACTCGTCGCCGGCGAACTCGGGGAGCGTGGCGATCACCGCGTCGACGTTGCCGTCGTGGAAGAACGCGGCCGAGCGGCGGCGCACGATGGTGCCGTCGACGATCGGCGGCTTGACGCGGTGCAGCGTCGACATCCAGCGGTCGCCCGTCAGCCGCGCCGTCAGGTCGCCGAGGTTGACGAGCAGGCCGCCCTCGATCGGGGCGACGTCGTGCCAGACGCCGTCACCGCCGAGTACCTGTAGTCCGGCGACGCGGTCGGCCCACAGCACGGTCACCAGACCGAAGTCGGTGTGCTCTCCCATGCCGGTGAGTTCGCCGTCGAGCCGGACGGTGCCATCGGGCAGGGCGTAGTTGTTCATCCGCAGCACGTCGATGGAGTGGTCGGTGAGCGCGTCGAAGAAGTCCGGGTCCCGGCCGAGGGCGGCGGCGAAGATGCGGGTGAGGGTGCGGGCCACCCGCGCGGCGTGTGCCCGGTAATTCTGCACCGCCGCCCGGAATCCGGGCACGTCCGGCCACACGTTGAGACCGTAGTCCTCCTCCGGCAGCGACAGTTCGGGGAACGAGCGTGCCTCGGTGCCGATGTTGAACGCCTCGAAGAAGTCGTTCATCCGCCCGGCGGATTCCACCCCGAGGCTCAGGCTCAGCGACTCGCTCTTCGGCGGACTGTAGCCGCGGTTGGCGCCGGCGACGCGGTAGCTGTTCTTCGTCTCGAGCGGGAGGGCGAAGAAGTCGTCGAGGGCGGTGGTGAAGTCGTCGAGGATCGTCCCGGGGATGCCGTGACCGAGGATCTGCACGAATCCGACGCGGCTGCAGGCCTCGTCCATCTGTTCGGCGATCCGGAGCCGGTCGGAGTCCCCGCCGCCGGTCACATACGGACCGATGTCGATCGTCGGGACCTCGAAGGGTTCACGCGTGGGCAGGGACAACGGATTCTCCTGTGATCTGGTCGCTTTCGGTGCCGGGAGTGCCGTCGGCGGGTCGCCGGGCCGCGGCGCCGAGCTTGGTGTGGTTGAACAGCAGGTTGAGCGAGAACGCGGTGATCGCCGCGAGGGTGATGCCACTGCCGAGCAGGATCTGCGCGGCGGACGGGAACTTGTCGAACATGCCCTCCGCGAGTTCGGGGACGAGGCCGATGCCCACGGCGACCGCGGCGATGGTGGTGTTGATCCGGTCGGAGAGGTCCACCTTGCGCAGGGTGTTGATGCCGACGACGGCGACGGTGGCGAACAGGATCAGGCCCACCCCGCCGACGACGGGCTTGGGCAGTGCGGCGACGACCGAGCCGACCTTGGGCAGCGCACCCAGCACGACGAGGATGACGCCGCTGGTGGCGGTGACGTAGCGGCTGTAGACGCGGGTGGTGGCGACGGCACCGACATTCTGCGTGAACACCGTGTCGACGAACGCGTTGAAGATGCCGCCGAAGATGCCGGACAGGCCGTCGCCGGCGAGGCCGCGGGCGATGTCGGATTTGGTGACGGGCTTGCCGGTGATCTCGCTGACGGCGAGCATGCTCGCCGTCGACTCGGCGAACACGACGGCCATCACGATGCTCATGGCGACGACGGCGGTGATCGGGAATTCGGGCCCACCGAAGTGGAAGGGAGTGGGCACACCGAGCCACGCGGAGCCGGAGACACCGCCGAGGTCGATCAGGCCCATCGGCAGCGCGGCGACGGTGCCCACGAGCAGGGCGATCAGCACGCCGAGCTGCGTCCAGATCCCGCGGCCGAGGCAGATGAAACCGATGGCGACGGCCATGACCGCCACGGCGAGAGCGATGTTCGCGGGATCGGCGAATGTGGGCGCGGTGGGGTCGGTGCCGACGATGAGCCCACCGGCGACACCGATGAGGGAGATGCCGACGACGGTGAGCACGGCGCCGGTCACGAGCGGCGGGAAGAACTTGATCACCTTCGCGAACGGCCACGCCAAGGCCAGGCCGACGATGCCACCGACGAGCATCGATCCGTACACCGCCTGCAGGCCGTACTCCTCGGCGATGAGGATCATCGGGGTCAGTCCGGCGAAGGTGGCGCCGCAGACGATGGGCAGCCGGACGCCGGCGAGTTTGCCGACGCCGAGGCTCTGGATGATCGTGATCAGGCCGGCGATCAGCAGGTCGGCATTGATCAGCATCGCGACGGTCTCGCGGTCGAGACCCACGGCGGCGCCGAATACCAGTGGGACGGTGATGCATCCGGTGTACATGATCAGGACGTGCTGGATGCCGAACGCCAACTGCCGCCCGAAGGGCAGTCGGGTGTCGACGGGATGGGCTGTTGCCATGGAGGGCTCCGTCCGGGACACAAGGCTGTATACGGTGGTGAATACAGTTCTAGCCCAGCGCCTTTACGGACGACGGCCACCATGTTTCGCGCAGGTAATCAATTTCTCACCGCGGGCGACTGACGTCGCCGGTGTGCCCTTTGGGCTGTTGCCGCCGCCCAAAGGACACACCGCCTACGTCAGCCGCCCGTGCACGCGCAGCCGGGCGATGCCCCCGTCGGGGTAGACGTCGAGCCGCACGTGCCGCAGCGGCACGGCCGCGTCGACGCGGAACCGGTGCCGGCAGTCGGGCAGCAGTGCCGTCCGAGGCACGAGCTCGACCCACGCGGATTTTTCGGAGAGCGCTGCGCCGTCCGGGATTCCGATCAGTCGTGCCCACCCGGGGGCGTTGCCGACGAAGTACGAGGTGTCGATTTCGACGTGGTCGACGTGGCCCTCGCCGGCCAGGCGCACCACCACATGGTCGTTGCCACCGTCGCGGCGGCGGGCGTTCTCCCAGCCCTCGCCCATGTGCCGCGCCCGGCCGGGGGCGATGATGTTGCGCGGGGACGAGTAGAAGCGGTTCGAGCAGTCCACCACGTCGGCACCGTGCTCGAGCGCGGCGAGGTCGATCGTCCCGGTGAGGAACGCCGGGTCGGGCCGGAGCTCGCCGTGCACCCGCAGCCGGGCCACGCCGCCGTCGGGGAAGATGTTGAGCCGCAGGTGTGTCCATCGGGATTCGCTGTCGACCGCGAAGGTGTTGGCGGTGTCCCCGGCGAGGGCCACCCTGTCGAGGATCGGCTGCCACGGCGCCGCGAGCAGCTGTTTCGGTGTCGGATACCCCTCCGTCTCGACGGCGTCCACCGATGCGAACGGCGGATAGTTGCCGGTGAACCATGCGGTGTCGATCACCACGCCGCGCACGACTCCGGGCACCCCGAGCCGGACGATCGCGAAGTCGTGGCCGGGTCCGCGGCGCCGCCGGGTCTCCCAACCGTCGTACACCTTGCCCTTGTGCCCGAAGTCCCCGGTATCGAAGGCCGGGGGTTCCGGGGTGACGAGATTCTCCCGCTGGGCGAACAGCTCGTCGTTGGCGTACACCACGGATCCGGCGAGGGTCCGGGACGCGAGGTCGGGCAGCTGCAGGAAATTGGGGTCGGTCACGGGTTCGTCCTCTCACGGTCGAGCAGGCGCCCGCGCGGCGTCCGGTCCACGGGGCGGCCGCCGAGCCACGTCCCGCGGACCACCCCGGCCAGCGCGGTCTCGGCATAGGGGGTGACGGCGTTGCGGTGGTGCAGGCGTTCGGGTAAGACGACGAACGCGTCGTCGGGGGCGAGGACGCAGAAGTCCGCCACGTTGCCGATCGCGATCTCGCCCCGGTCGGTCATGCCCACCAGGTCGCGGGGGCCCCGGGCCATCCATCGGGTCACCTCCGCCAGGGTGTGGCCGCGTCGCCTGGCCTGGGACCACACGATCGGCAGGCCGAGCTGCAGCGACGAGATGCCGCCCCACGCCTCGCCGAAGTCTCCGGTCGCGAACTTCTTCAGTTCCGGCACGCACGGCGAGTGATCCGAGACCACTGCGTCGATCGTGCCGTCGGCGAGGCCGCGCCACAGTCCTTCCCGGTTGCTCGCCTCGCGGATCGGCGGGCAGCACTTGAAATGAGTTGCACCGTCCAGGATCTCCTCGCTGAACAGCGACAGGTAGTGGGGGCACGTCTCGACGGTGACGGGCACCCTGTCGGCCTTGGCCTGCGCGATCAGTGGCAGGCTCCCGGCGTCGGACAGGTGCAGAATGTGGGTGCGGCAACCCGTTTCCCGGGCGCCCTCGATCACCTGTGCGACGGCCCGCGACTCCGCGGCCGGCGGACGCGACCGCAGGAAGCCGGCATACCGGCGGCCCGCGGCCGGCGGCTGGGCGTCGAGGGTGGGCCCGTCCTCGGCGTGGACGATGAGCAGGCCCCCGAAGCCCGCGATCGTGCGCATCGCGGCGAGCATCTGTTCCCGGTCGAGCGGCGGATACTCGTCGAGCCCGGAATGGGCGAGGAAGCACTTGAAGCCGTACACGCCCGCGTCCCAGAGCGGTTCGAGGCCGGCGAGGTTGCCCGGCACGGCGCCGCCCCAGAATCCGACGTCGACCGAGATCTGTTCGGCGGCAACCTTCTTCTTGACATCCAGCGCCGCGACGTCGACTGTGGCCGGCACGGAGTTGAGCGGCATGTCCACGACGGTGGTGACGCCGCCCGCGGCGGCTGCGCGGGTCGCGGTTGCGAAGCCTTCCCACTCGGTGCGGCCGGGGTCGTTGATGTGCACGTGCGTGTCGACCAGACCGGGCAGGAGGGCCTCGTCGTCGGCGAGGACGACCTCCTCGGCGCGCGCGGGGGCAGGGGCGTCGTAGGCCCCGATCGCGGCGATGCGCCCGTCCCGGAGGACGACCGAGCAGGCGTGTTCGCGGTCGCCGACGACGGCGCGTCGCGTGCGGATCACGGTGGTCATCCGGTGGGTCCTTTCTGGCCCGCGAGCTGCGCCAGCCGGTCCGGCGTGGTCTCCGCGCGGTCGCGGACCTCGGTCTCGGTGAGGGCTCCGCAGGCGAGGCCGCGGAGCAGGAACGTGGCCAGCGCGCGGGCCGTCGCGGGTTCGTCGAGATAGCCGGAGTCGCGACCCGGCGCCAGGTAGGCGGCGACGCGGGCCGCCGCGGTGGGGAACGAACGGCGGTAGAACGCGAACGTCGCGGCATAGCGGGTGGGCAGTTGCGCGGGGTGCAGGTCCCAGCCCTGGTAGAACCCGCGGCGCAGCGACCGCTCCACCAGCCGGGCGTGCAGGCCCCACGCGGTCCGGATCTGTTCGCGGGTGCCGACGGGGAGGCGGTTGGTCGACCCGTCGGACAGGGGTACGCCGGTGCCGGCGGCGGCCACCTGCATGGTGGCCTTGGCGTGGTCGGCGACGGGGTGGTCCATTGCCTGGTATTCGGCCGCGATGCCGCACGCGGCGGAGTAGTCGTAGGTACCGTAGTGCAGTCCCGCGCAACGGCCCGCGGCGGCGTGCAGCATCCGCGCCACCTGCGCGGTGCCGTCGGGACCGCAGATCGCCTGCGGGGTCTCGATCTGGATCTCGAACCTCAGGGGAACGTCGAGCCCGTGCGCACGCTCGAGGTGCTCGCACACGGTGACCATCGCGGAGACCTGCTCGGGTGCAGTCACCTTGGGCAGGGTGACGACGAAACCGTCCGGAGCGGAGTTCTTCTCGGCGAGGGCACCGACGAACGCGTCGAGAGTGCGGATCCCGCGACGGCGGGTGGCGGGCTCGAGGCACTTGATGCGCAGCCCCACGAATGGGGTGGCGGAAGGATTGCCGGCGAGAACGGTGGCGGCCCGAGCGACGTGGGCGTCCTCGTCGACGTCGCGGTGCGGGCCGGGCACGTCCGTCTGGGGGAAGCCGTCCTCGAAGTCGATGCGCAGATCCTCGATCGGCTCGGCGCCGAGCTTGGCCCGCACGAGCGGTAGGACCTGTTCGGCGAGCTCCGGTTCGATCCCCGTCACGGTGGCCAGGTCGCCGGGGCCGGAGCAGTTCTCGTCGAGCGCCCGGCGGGCCTGTGCACCCCACTCGGCGACGGTCGTCGCGTCGTACCGGTGGGCCGGCACGTACACGGTGTGCACGGGTTGCCGCGCCGGCGTCGTCCCGGGATAGGCGGCGGCGTACGCGGCGTCGACGGGCCCGAGCGTCGCGTCGAGCGAGGCGTGGAGCCGTTCGAGTCCGTCCACCGCTGCACACTCCCGTCGTCTGTATCCACGGCTGTATACGCGTGGCTCCGCCGACGGTAGTGGCGTCGTGTCATGCGAACGGTTAACCGCGGTAACGACGGTGTTACGCGGTGGCCCGCGTGCGGCGAGCGAATGTATCGCTCACCTCCTCAGTCCGAGTCGGTGATACATTCGCTCGCCCCACCCGGGCGGGTGCTCAGCCGATGGCCGAGAGATCGAGGCGCGTGGCCGACAGATCCGTGCGGCGCCGGGCCAGGTCCGCGGCGCCGACGATCCCGGCGTCGGGGCCGAGCTCGGCCAGGCGCACCGGGGCGGCCGGCCGGTGCCCGCGTCCGGTCAGCCGCTGGGCGAACGTGGCGACGGCGGGCCCGCGCAGCAGCTCCCCGGCCTCGCACACACCGCCGCCGAGGACGAACACGTCCGGGTCGAGGAACGCGGCGAGGTCGGCCATGCCGTGCCCGAGCCACGTGCCGATCGTGCGGAAGCACTCGAGGGCGGCGGCGTCGCCCTCGCGGGCGGCGGTGGTGACGTGGTGCCCGGTGATCTGCTCGGCGCGCCCGCCGGCCAGCTCGAGCAGCCGGCCGACGAGCGCGGGCGAGACGCTCGCGATCTCCTGCGCCTCCCGCACCAGGGCCCGCCCGCTGGCGTAACGCTCCCAGCAGCCGTGGTTCCCGCACCCGCAGCGACGGCCGTGCGGCTCTACGTTGAGATGGCCGAGTTCCGCGGCCAGCCCTGAGGATCCGCGGTGCAGGGCGCCGTCGATGATCAGCCCGCCGCCGATGCCGGTGCCGACGGTGAGCACGATCGCGGTGCGGGCACCCCGGCCGGCGCCGAAGCGTGCCTCGCCCCAGGCGGCGGCGTTGGCGTCGTTCTCGACGACGGTCGGCAGCCCGCACGCGGCCTCGACGGCCTCCCCGAGCGGTTCGTCGCGCCACGCCAGGTTGGGGGCGAACAGCACGGTACGGCGATCGGACGCGACGAATCCGGCGGCGCCGATGCCCACTGCGCACACGTCGTGCGCGGCGCGGAGTTCGCGGACCACGTCGGCGACGACATCCTCGGTGCGGGCGGGGTCGTCCGACGGGGTGGCGCGGCGGAGCCGGGCGTGCAGGGTGCCGTGTTCGTCGACCACGCCGGCGGCGACCTTGGTGCCGCCCACGTCGATTCCGATGGTCAGTGCCATGTCTGTTCTCTCCCTGACTGTTCTGTTACCGGGGTGCCCGGGGTTCAGGCGGCGTCCATGTCCTCGAGCTCGCGGCCCTTGGTCTCCTTGACCCAGCGCAGGACGAACAGCAGCGACAGCACCGCGCACACGGCGTAGAAGCCGTACGACAGCCCCAGCGACAGTTCCTTCATGGCGGGGAAGCTCACGGTGATGACCCAGTTGGCCGCCCACTGCGCGCCGGCGGCGAGCGACAGTGCCGCCGCGCGGATCCGGTTGGGGAAGGCCTCGCCGAGCAGGACCCACACGACCGGTCCCCACGACATGCCGAACGCGACGACGAACAGGTTCGCGGCGATCAGCGCGATCGGTCCCTGCAGTCCGGTCAGGTGCGGGGTGGTCACGCCGTCGACGACGGTGGTGGAGGCGGTGGCGAAGACGACGGCCATCGTGGTGAGGGTGACGGCCATGCCGGCCGAGCCGATGATCAGCAGGGGCCGGCGTCCGATGCGGTCGACGAACGCGATGGCCACGAGGGTGGTGGCGATGTTGACCACGGAGGTGACGACGGTGATGACGAGGGAGCTGTTCTCGTCGAATCCCACTGCCTGCCAGAGGATGCTGGAGTAGTAGAAGATCACGTTGATGCCGACGAACTGCTGGAACACCGACAGTCCGATGCCGATCCACACGATGGGCAGCAGGCCCAGCGCGGGTCCCCTCAGGTCGCGCAGCGACGGGGTGCGTTCGTGGCCGAGGGTGGCGCGGATCGATTCGATGCGCAGGTCGATGCCCTGCTCGCCGAGCAGCGTGCCGAGGATGCCGCGAGCCTCCCCGATGCGACCCTTCGCGACGAGATAGCGCGGGGACTCCGGGATGGTGAGCGTCAGGAATCCGTACACGAGGGCGGGAACGGTCATGGACAAAAACATCCAGCGCCACGCCTCGAGCCCGAACCACAGTTCCTCGCGGGAGCCACCCGCGAGGGCGGCGAGGGCGTAGTCGACGAGCAGGGCGGCGAAGATGCCGACGACGATCGCGAGCTGCTGCAGCGATCCCAGGCGACCGCGCACCCGGGCGGGGGAGATCTCGGCGATGTAGGCGGGGGCGATGACGGAGGCGAGTCCGACGCCGACACCGCCGACGATGCGGAACAGGACGAGAGTTTCGACGTTGAAGGCGAATCCGGTGCCCAGCGCGCTGACCAGGAACATCGCGGCGGCGACCTGCATGGTGGTGAGCCGGCCGTAGCGGTCCGCGATGCGGCCGGCGAGGACGGCGCCGCCGGCCGCGCCGAGCAGGGCCGAGGCGACCGCGAAGCCGAGGACGGCGGACGAGACGGCGAACCGGGATTCGATGGCCGAGACGGCACCGTTGATGACGGCGCTGTCGAAGCCGAACAACAAGCCGCCGAGCGCGGCGATGGCGGCGATGCGGACCGGCACCGGGGCGCCGGCAGTGTCCGGTCCGGTGTCGGGGACGGTCGGGAGCGCGACGTGGTTGCTCATGGGACTCCTCGTGGGCGGCGGGACCCGGCCGCGGCGGTCCCGTTCCGGGAGGCGAGTGGCGGCGGTCACGCGAACTGTGTGCTGGACCACAGTAGGACGAGGCGGTATCTGTCGTCAAGAAATGAATAAAAAGAAGGTGTCGAGACGCTATTTATGTTCGAATATGAACCTAAGTCCGGACGTGAATCGACGCCGGAGCCTCGAAGATGATCTTCAGCGGGGGCTGGCCGCCCGCAGCCCCAGGGCGACCGCCCCGAGTACCTGGGCCCGGGCCCCGAGCGCCGCCGTCCGCACCTGCACGGTGCGCGCGGCGCTGGGCACCGCGTACCGATCGATCGCGCGACGCAGGGGCTCGAGCAGCAGCTCTCCCGCCAGGGCGAGTTCGCCGCCGATCAGGAGGAGCTGCGGATTGAGCAGGTTGCACAGGCTCGCCGCCGCGACCCCGACGTGGCGACCGGTGTCCGCGAGCACCCGGGCACACCCGGCGTCGCCGGCCTCGGCGAGCGCCACCACGTCCGCGATCGTCAGGCCGGGCCCCCGGCTCGGCTCGAGCAGCCCGATCACCACGTGCGAGGCCACCATCGTCTCGAGGCAGCCGCGGTTGCCGCACCGGCACACCTGGCCGAACTCGTCGAGGGAGGTGTGGCCGATCTCGCCGGCCGTGCCGGCGCGGCCCCGGTACAGCCGCCCGTCCAGCACCAGTCCGGCGCCGACGCCGTCGGACAGCTTGATGTAGGCCAGGTCGTCCACGCCGCGCCCGGCACCCCAGATGTGCTCGGCCAGCGCACCGAGATTGGCATCGTTGTCGACGTGGACGGGAAGCGCGAGCCGCTCGGCGGCCAGTGCGGCCGGGTCGACGCCCACCCAGCCCGGCAGGATCGACGGCCCGCCGATCCGGTGCGTGGCGGACTCGACCGGTGCGGGCAGGCCCATGCCGACGGCCGCGACGGCGTCACGTCCGCACCCGAGTTCGACGAGGGAATCGTCGAGAAGTGCTCCGGCCCTTGTTATCCCGTCCTCGGCGCGATGTCCGGTCGCCAGCTCGACCCGCTTCTCGGCGAGGATCTCGTGCGACAGGTCGGCGACGGCGACGGTGAGATGCCGGTGCCCGAAGTCGATTCCGACGGCCAGGCCCGCCGACCGGGTGAGCTTCACGGCCCGCCCCCGCTGGCCCGGGCGCTCGGCCGCGGCCACCTCCACCAGGCCGCTGGTGGTCAGTTCCCGCACCAGATTCGACACCGTGGCCGGGGCCAGACCGGTGCGCCGGGCGATCTCCGCCTGGGTGAGTTCGCCGCCGGACTGCAGAACCCTTACCACCCGTTGCTGATTGGCTGTACGCAGCGACGACTGCGAGCCGGGGTGGTCGGTGTCCTCACGCATCCGCCCAGGGTACCGTCCCGCGACCGGCCTGGTCGGATGCGCGCGGCACGACGGTCGCGGCTGACGGCGAAACGCGCGGATCCAGGGACGTCGAGGGCTCGCCCCCGTCGCGTCCGAGCAGGACGGGGGCGAGCCCGGTCCGCCTACGCCTCGGCCGGGCGTAGTTTCGTGGTCACCTGCGCGAGGCGGGTGATCCGGGCCCAGTCCCGGGTCTGCACCGCATCGGCGGGGGTGAGCCACGAGCCCCCCACGCAGCCGACGTTCGGCAGCGCGAGGTAGTCGGGGGCGGTCGCGACCGAGATCCCGCCGGTGGGGCAGAACCGGGCCGCGGGCACGGGGGAGTGGACGGACGCGAGGAACCGGGTGCCCCCCGCGGCCTCCGCGGGAAAGAACTTCATCTCGCGGTAGCCGCGTTCGAGGAGCAGCAGCACCTCCGAGACGGTCGCGGCGCCCGGCAGGTGCGGCAGTCCCGTGTCGGTCATGGCCTTCAGCAGCGACTCCGTCGCGCCCGGCGACACCAGGAAGCGCGCGCCGGCCGCCGCGGCCTGCGCGGCCTGGCCGGGTTCGACGATCGTGCCGGCACCGACGGTGATCTCGGGAACCTCGGCGGCGATCCGCTCGATCGCCTCGAGGGCGCACGGGGTGCGCAGGGTCAGCTCGATCATCGGCACACCGCCGTCGACGAGGGCCCGGGCGATCGGGACCGCGTCCGCGGCATCGTCGATCACGACGACGGGAACGACGGGGGTCACGTCCAGCAGGCTCATCGGGGACTCCTTCACGCGGGGTTGGGTTGGAAGACGCTGGCGCCGAGGGTGGCCGGGCCCACGGCGGCCCGCAGGCCCGCGAACAGTTCCCGGCCCGTGCCCGTCCAGGCGTCGTCGGTGGGAGCGTGGCCGGTCGCCACGCGGTCGGCGAGCGTGGCGTCGGACAGGTGCACGCACAGCGAGCCGGCGACGGCGTCGACGGTGATCAGGTCGCCGTCGCGGACGCGGGCGAGCGGGCCGCCGGCCGCGGCCTCGGGCGTGACGTGGATGGCGGCGGGAACCTTGCCGGACGCGCCCGACATCCGGCCGTCGGTCACCAGCGCGACCCGGCGCCCGCGGTCCTGCAGCACCCCCAGCGCGGGGGTGAGCTTGTGCAGCTCCGGCATTCCGTTCGCGCGCGGGCCCTGGTAGCGCAGCACCGCCACGACGTCGCGGTCGAGTTCGCCCGCCTCGAACGCCGTGAGGAAGTCGGCCTGGTCGTCGAACACCCGGGCCGGCGCGGTGACGATGTGGTGCTCCGCGGCGACCGCGGACACCTTGAGCACCGCCTCGCCGAGATTGCCGTCGAGCACCTTGAGCCCGCCGTCGACGGCGAACGGGTCCACGACGCCGCGCAGCACGGTGCGGTCCAGGCTCTCGGACGGGCCGGCCTCCCACTGCAGCGTCCCGTCGCGCAGCCGCGGCTCCTGCGTGTACCGGTGCAGACCGGGGCCGGCGACGGTGGTGACGTCGTCGTGCAGCAAGCCCGCCGAGAGCAGCTCCGAGACGACGACACCGAGCCCGCCGGCGGCGTGGAAGTGGTTCACGTCGGCCGCGCCGTTGGGGTAGATCCGGGCGAGCAGCGGCACGACGGCCGACAGGTCCGCCAGGTCGCGCCACGTGAGCGTGATGCCCGCGGCCCGCGCGATCGCCACCAGGTGCATCGTGTGATTGGTGGAGCCGCCGGTGGCGAGCAGTGCGACGCAGCCGTTGACCACGGCCCGCTCGTCGACGACCTCACCGACCGGGGTGAAGGCGGAGCCGAGCGCCGTCAGGCCGGTGACGCGGCGCGCGGCCTCGTCGGTGAGCGCGTCCCGCAGCTCGGTGCCCGGGTTGACGAAGCTCGCGCCGGGCAGGTGCAGGCCCATCACCTCCATCAGCAGCTGATTGGAGTTCGCGGTGCCGAAGAACGTGCACGTGCCGGCGCCGTGATAGGACGCCGCCTCGGCCTCGAGCAGGTCTTCGCGTCGGGCGCGGCCCTCCGCGTAGAGCTGCCGCACCCGGGCCTTCTCGCCGTTGGGCAGCCCCGACGTCATCGGCCCGGCCGGGACGAACACCGTCGGCAGGTGCCCGAAGCCCAGTGCGCCGATCAGCATGCCGGGGACGATCTTGTCGCAGACCCCGAGCATGAGCGCGCCGTCGAACATGTCGTGCGACAACGCGATAGCGGTGGACATCGCGATGACGTCGCGGCTGAACAGCGACAGCTGCATGCCGTCGCGGCCCTGGGTGATGCCGTCGCACATGGCCGGGACGCCACCGGCGAACTGCGCGATGCCGCCCGCCTCGAGGACCGCGGCCTTCAGCCGTGCCGGGTACTCCTCGAAGGGCCGGTGCGCCGAGAGCATGTCGTTGTAGGACGAGACGATCGCGATGTTCGGCTTCACCAGCCCGCGCAGCGCGGACTTGTCGGCGGGCTCGGCCGCGGCGAATCCGTGGGCCAGGTTGGCGCACGCGAGGCGCCCGCGGGCGGGCCCCTTGTCGGCGGCGGCGCGCAGCCGCTCCAGGTAGGCGACACGCTCGGCCCGGCTGCGCCGGACGATGCGGTCGGTGACCCGGGCGAGAACGGGATGGACGTGGCTCATGAGGAAGGTCCTTCGTACCAGGCGCGGCCGTCGCGCTCGATGAGGGTGATCGCGTCGGTGGGGCCGGACGTACCCGCCGGGTAGCGGCGCGGCACCCGGCCGGTGCGGTCCCAGGTCTGCAGGATCGGCTCGACCCACGCCCACGCGGTCTCGACCTCGTCGCGGCGCATGAACAGGGTCGGGTCACCCCGCACCACGTCCATCAGCAGCCGCTCGTACGCGTCGGGGGACGGACGGTCGAACGCGTCCACGTAGTTCAGATCCAGCGACACCGGGCGCAGGCGGATCCCGCCGGGCCCGGGCTCCTTGGCGGTCATGTGCAGGCAGATGCCCTCGTCGGGCTGCAACCGGATCACCAGGCGATTGGGTTCGGTGGCGCCCTCGGCACGGGGGAACATCGGGTGCGGAACGTCCTTGAACTGCACCACGATCTCGGAACTGCGCTTCTCGAGGCGCTTGCCGGTGCGCAGGTAGAACGGCACGCCGGCCCAGCGCCAGTTGCGCACCTCCGCGCGCACCGCGACGAAGGTCTCGGTGTGGCTGTCCGGGTTCTCCACCTCGTCGCGATACCCAGGCACGGCACCGCCGTCGACCAATCCGGGTCCGTATTGCCCGGTGACGGTGAATCTTTCGACGTCGTCGGGCGTCATCGGCCGCAGTGCCTGCAGCACCTTGAGTTTCTCGTCGCGCACGGTCTCGCGGTCGACGACCGTCGGCGGTTCCATCGCCACCAGGCACAGCACCTGCAGCAGGTGGTTCTGCAGCATGTCGCGCAGCGCCCCGGAGGTGTCGTAGTAGCCGCCGCGGGTGCCCACGCCGAGGGATTCGGAGACGGTGATCTGCACGTGGTCGATCCACGTCGAGTTCCACAGCGGCTCGAGCAGGGTGTTGGCGAACCGGGTGACCAGCAGGTTCTGGACGCTCTCCTTGCCGAGGTAGTGGTCGATGCGGAAGATCTGCGACTCGTCGAACACCTCGCCGACCGCGTCGTTGATCGCGCGGGCGGACGCGAGGTCGCGGCCGATGGGCTTCTCGAGCACCACCCGCGACGTCGGCTCGACGAGCCCGTGCCGGGCGAGGTGATGCGAGATCGGCCCGAACAGCGCAGGGGCGCAGGCGAGGTAGAACACGCGCACGGAGTCCGGGGCCAGAACGTCGCCCAGGGCGGACCAGTCGTCCCCGCCTGCGAAGTCGACGCTCACGTAGTCGAGGCGGTCCAGGAACCGGGTGAGGGTGCCGGCGTCCAGCAGGTGTGCGGGTACGAAGCGCGCGAGCTCGCCGCGGACCTTGTCGCGGTAGCCGTCGGTGTCGAGGCCGGCGCGCGCGGCGCCGACGATCCGGCTGCCGGGCGGCAACTGGCCGTCGTGATCGCGCAGGTAGAGGGCGGGCAGGAGCTTACGGACGGCGAGGTCGCCGGTGCCGCCGAAGACGACGACGGTACAGGGGGCGGCGGGTGACATGGCTTGTCCTCCCGAATGAGGGGGTGAGGGCTGTCACTGGCAACGGTAGAGCATCTTCCGCACTGAAACAACAAACTTACGCATTTCTAAGAACAAAGTCCGGTTCGACGCAGCATGCCGCGGCTGCACGAGGCGCTCTCGGGTGCGGTTCCTTGGTTCAATGGCGGTATGAGCCGATCCTCCAGCGCGCCTGCCACAGCGGGCGAGGTCTTCGCCCTCGTCCGCGCCGGCGCCGCGACCACCCGAAGCGAAATCGGGCACCACACCGGGCTCTCCCGCACCGCCGTCGCCGCCCGGGTCGCGGCACTCCAGGACCTCGGCCTCGTCGTCGAAACGGAGGAGGGACCCTCCACCGGTGGGCGTCCACCGCTCACCCTCACCTTCGGGGCCGGCGCGGGCATCGTGCTCGTCGTCGCGATCGGCCGCAGCCGCACCCAGCTCGCCGTCTGTGATCTCGCCGGGGAACTGCTCCGGACCGAGGACCTCGAGCAGGAGATCGGGGCGAGCCCGGGCGAGCTGATGCCGAAGATCGCCGCGCACCTCGCCGACCTGCGCGACGCGCTCGGTCCCGGCGCGCCCCGCACCGTCGGCATCGGGGTGAGTCTGCCGGGCACGGTGGACACGGTCCGCGGCTGCAGCCTCGACTCGCCGATGATGGCCGGCTGGGACGGTGTCGAGTTGCAGCCCTTCCTCGCCGGCCTCGGTGCGGCGCCGGTGTTCGTCGACAACGACGCGAACGTCATGGTGCTCGCCGAAAGACTCGGCGAACGAAGGAAATTCGATGACATGCTCCTCATCAAGGCGTCCACGGGCCTCGGCGCGGGCATCGTATCGGGCGGGGTGCTGCAGCGCGGCGCGGTGGGTGCGGCCGGCGAGATCGGGCACACCAAGACCGCCGCGGCGCAGGGCGTCCTGTGCCGCTGCGGTGACGTCGGCTGCGTCGAGGCGATCGCCGGGGGCTGGGCCCTGGTCCGCGACCTGCAGGAACAGGGCCGGGACGTGACCCACATCCGCGACGTCGTGGCCCTCGCCGTCGGCGGGGATGCGGAGGCGCGCCGCATGATCCGGGACAGCGGCCGGCGGATCGGGGAAGTGATCGCCGGTGCCGTCAACCTCCTCGACCCGGCGGTGCTCGTCGTGGGCGGCGACATGGCCGAGGCCTATGACGTGTTCGTCGCCGGACTGCGCGAAACCCTCTATCGCGATGCGGTGTCCGTGGCCACCCGCGCCCTGCAGATCCTGCCCTGGTCGCACGGCGATCGCTCCGGGATGATCGGCTGCGCCTCCATGGCTCTCGACCAGGTGCTCAGCGTGCGCGCCGTGGACCGGATGGTGGCCGAGCGGGGCCGCTGATCCGGCTACTCCGCCGGTTGACGGCGGATGAAGTCGGCCATACCCGGGACGGTGAAGGCGATGCGACCGTGCTCCGGTGCCCAGATCAGGCCCTTGCGGATGGCCGAGTTGCGGACGTCGCTGACACCGGTGGCGGTCGAGCCCATCAGCTGGGCGACCTTCCCGGACCGCGGTGTCTCCTCGCCGGTGGCGGCGAGCGCGGTGAGGTAACGGCGCTCGCGGTCGGTCGCCCGGTTCCAGCGCGACGGGAAGAATCCCTCGTCGAGGTGACGCCGGCCCACCTCGACGGCGAGTTCGGCATCCTCGAGCTGAAAGGGGCTGTGCGGAGCGATGTTCCATATCGCCTTCCCGTACTCCTGGAGGAAGTACGGATAACCGCCGCTGGCCTGGACGAGCACGGCGAGCGCGTCGTCGGTGAAGTCCCCGCCCTGGCGGCGCACCGGGATGCGCAGGGCGTCGGCTGCGGCCGTCGGCGCGAGGGGGCCGATGGTGCTGTAGAGGAACTGTCGCTCCGCGTACGAGCGGTTGCCGGCCAGCACCGCGGGAAGATTGGGCAGTCCGGCGCCGATGAGGAAGAACGGCCATTCGCGCTGGCTCGCCCGGTGCTGGACGGCGAGCAGCGCCGACAGCAGATCGGAGTCGAGGTCCTGCATCTCGTCGATGAACAACCCGAACGCGCTAGATCTCGGCCGCAGTTCGGCGGTGATCGCTTCGACGAGTTCCTCGAGGTCGAGATCGATGTCGCCGCTGGCTGCCGGACGCTGGTCGAGGGAGAAGCTTGCGGTCGCCGGGCCGAGGCCGAGGCCGAGGGAGAAGCCGCGGGCGAGGTCGATGAGCGGGTCGATCGCGTGCTGGATCCGGTGCTTGCGGCTGTAGCGGCGCAGTCCGACCGTCAGCTCCTGGGAGAGCTTGGCGCGGACCGCGGTGGTGCCGGCCTCGCTGGGGCGGGCCTCGATGGCGATGGTGAGCCATCCCTGCCGGTCGGCGTGCTCGACGAGGGTGTTGAGCAGGGTCGTCTTCCCGACTCCGCGCAATCCCGACAGGATCGGGCCACGGTCGTAGTTCTGCCGTTTGCTGCGGGCGACCAGGAGTTCGAACGCCCCGATCTGCTCGTCGCGTCCCTCGAGCGCCGGTGGCCGGAGTCCGGAGCCGGGCTTGAACGGATTGAGCTCGAGGTCCATGTGGTGAGTATAGGGACTTATGGACTTCTATCTGAAGTTCTCCATAACTGACCATAACCTCCCATAGTCGTCCGCGGGTACCACGCCTCTTTGCACTATCGGGATGATGGTGCAATCATGCACTCCATGGATGAAAGTGCAACAACTCCGTCCGGGCGGCGGAACCGCCGGATGGAGCGCACCAGAGCCGCACTCGTCGGCGAGGCGCGCGCGCTCACCGCCCGTCATGGTCTTGCCGGGTTCACCGTGGAGGAACTCTGCGAGCGGGTGGAGATCTCCCGGCGCACCTTCTTCAACTACTTCCCGTCCAAGGAGGACGCGGTCCTCGGCGAGCCCCCGCTCAGCCTGACCCCCGAGGAGGAGGACGCCTTCGTGGCCGCCGGGCGGCACGACGGGGACGGCATCTCCCCCACGCTGCTCCAGGACCTCGTCGCGGTGATCCTCGCCCAGATCGGGCGCACCGATTTCACCCGCGAGCACGCGAAGCAATACCACGACATCATCCACCGCGAGCCGCAGCTGCTGCCCCGCATCCTGCACAACGGCGAGGCCCAGCTCCGGCGGTTCGCCGAGGTCGTCGCCCGGAGAGAGAACCTGCCTCCCGACGATCCGCTGCCGCGGACCGTCGTCTACGCGCTCGCCGACATCACCCGGCACACCGCCGACGAGTTCTTCGGCGACGACACCGATCGACCCTTCGCGGAGCTGCTGCTCCGCAACCTCGACATCGTCCGGCGACTGTTCGGACAGCGACTCGACCCCATCGAAACGGCAGGAAACCCGTGACCGCAACGTCGTCCCGGCCCGCGGCATCACCGTTGGTGCTCACGCAGCGCCGGATCTGGCTCATCTTCTCCGCGCTGATCGCCGGCATGCTGCTGTCGAGTCTCGACCAGACCATCGTCTCCACCGCGATGCCGACCATAGTCGGGCAGCTCGGCGGCGTCGAACACCAGGCCTGGATCACCACCGCCTATCTGCTGGCGACCACCATCGTGATGCCGATCTACGGAAAGTTCGGCGACGTGTTCGGCCGCCGCACCCTCTTTCTCGTCGCCATCGCGGTGTTCACCCTCGCCTCCGCCGGCTGTGCCTTCGCCACGGACTTCTGGTGGTTCGTGATCTTCCGTGCGATGCAGGGCCTCGGCGGCGGCGGCCTGATGATCCTCTCCCAGGCCATCATCGCCGACATCGTCCCGGCCGACCAGCGTGGCAAGTACCTGGGTCCGCTCGGTGCGGTCTTCGGTGTGGCCGCCGTCGCCGGCCCCCTGCTCGGCGGCTTCTTCGTCGACCACCTGACCTGGCACTGGGCCTTCTACATCAACCTGCCCGTCGGCGTGCTCGCCTTCGCGATCGCCTGGTTCACCCTCACACTGCCCACGAAGCGGCCCGAGAAGAAGGTCGACTTCCTCGGCGTGCTCACCCTCTCGGCCGCCACCACGTGCCTGATCCTGTTCACGGACTTCGGTGGCGACCGGGGCTGGACGGATCCGCTGACCCTCGCGCTCGCCGTCGGAGTGCTCGTCGCGGCAAGCCTTTTCGTCCTCGTCGAGTCCCGCGCCGAGGATCCGATCATCCCGCTGTCGCTGTTCCGCAACCCGATCTTCGTCAACGCCACCGCGATCGGCTTCACCGTGGGCCTCGGCATGTTCGCGGCGCTGGCCTTCATGCCGACGTTCCTGCAGATGTCGTCCGGCACCTCGGCCGCGGTCTCCGGTCTGCTGATGATCCCGATGATGGCCGGCCTGATGGCCACCTCGATCGCCTCCGGCATCGCGATCACGAAAACCGGTCACTACAAGGCGTATCCCATCGCCGGTGCCCTCGTCACGGCCGCCGCGATGTTGTGGCTGACCACCCTCGAAGGCAGCACGCCGCTGTGGCTGATCTGCACGATGCTGTTCACCCTCGGCTTCGGCCTGGGTCTGATCATGCAGGTGGTCGTTCTCGTGGTGCAGAACGCCGTGCCGCCCACCGAGATCGGGACCGCGACCAGCACCAACAACTACTTCCGGGAGGTGGGCGCGTCCCTCGGTGTGGCGGTCTTCGGCACGATCTTCACCAACCGGCTGGCCGAGAAGCTCACCGCCGTGTTCACCGGAGCCGGGGCCTCCCCGGAGCAGGCCGGCCAGGCGACGGCGACGCTCGATCCCGCGGCCCTGAGCCAGCTGCCGGACTCCGTGCGCACCGGCGTGGTCGACGCCTATGCCGACTCCCTCGCCCCGGTGTTCTGGTACCTGATCCCGTTCCTGTTGGCGGCCTTCGTCATCGCGTGCTTCCTGCGGCAGATCCCGCTGTCGCACGAGGCGGGCATGGTCGCCCGCGGTGAGGCGGTCACGGAGGAACAGTTGACGCACGCGGCAGGCGCGCAACCGCACCCCGTCGAGGCAGAGGCCGGGAGTCGCCCGGCCCCGTGACGGCGTCCATGCGCGCGGGGTCGGTCAGCGCCGCCCGAAGGCGGGACAACGCGCGATGCTGACCCACACGGACGGCCCCGGGCGTCGTCCGCAGGACGGCGGCGGACTCCTCCACAGACCACCCCTCGACCACCCGCAGGCGCAGGATTTCGCGTTGCCTGCGGGTGAGCGTCGAGAGCAGCGCGTCGACGTGCTGCCGCTCGCAGCGCAGCACGCGCAACTCCGGACCGTCCCTCTCGCACACGGCGTCCGGTTGATTCCCGCGTGCGGCGGCGGCGGTGTCGAGGCCCTGGGTGGGAGCTGTCATCGAGTCGTGCCTTCCTTGCTGTGGCATGACGCATCGCGTCCGTTCACGCACCCACACAACCGGACGACCCTCGGGCGTCCATGGGAGTGAGCCGTGGATCTGCTGGGAATTGCACCTTCGGTGAACCGACGCGCGTCGGGGACACGGTCACCGAGGTGTCGATGTCACTGCGCGCACGGAGATCGTCACTGCGCGCACGGAGATCCGCCGCCGAGTGCGCAGCGGTCCGTCCCGTCCTGCGTCAGCAATCCGAACACCCGGCTCTTCGCATCGTCGCGAGTGGTGACGACGACGTGGTCCCACGGACTCCCGGCCGTGGCGTCGTCCTCGCGGGTGAGGTGCGGTCGCAGAGCCGTCCATCGATGCCAGTGCCGCGCGAACGACGACTCGTTCACCACGCGCCCGCGGGCGTGCTGTCCGGCCCGCGCGACATCGCGGGGCACGTCGAGGAAGACGAGCACCGGCGTCCAGCCTCGTCGCCGCGCCAGGCGGGCCGTCCAGTCGCGTCGGCGTCTGCGCGTTGCGGTGTCGTGAACGGCCACAGGCCCTTCGCTCCGGTGCGGTCCGGCCAGGAGGGTGTGCACTACGTCGAGGGTGTGCATCAGATGGACCAGTGGCCGATACCAGCGATACGGCAGGCCCGGCGGAAGCGCGGCGGCGAGGCGTTCGGCCCGGCGCTCCGGATCGAGAACGGTCAGACCCGGGATGTCGTGTTCGATCCGGCGAAGCAGGGTGCTCTTACCCGCTCCGGGAACACCACCGGCCATCAGGAAGACGGCACCGGTGTCGCGCCCGGACGGATGTCCCGGGTGGGGGACCGTCGGAGCTGAGGTGGTTATGACGATTCCTTTCCTGCGGGCAGGTTCGCGATCGGTTCTACCGTGTCTCCAGAATGCCGGCAGGGACTGGGCCGACGCTGAGTCCTTCCTGAGGTCCGGCTGTGAAACCGGGCCGCACCTCGCGGCTCGGCGCTCGCGCCTCGGCCGGTCAACTGTCACGCAGCTCAACGGTCACGCAGCTCAACGGTCACGCAGCTCAACTGTCACGCAGCTCCGCGAGCGCAGCGGTGCGCTGTTCGATCCAGGACCGCATCGAGTCCGCGCTCGACTGGAGGGAAGCGGCCGGGAGTGCGTCGCTGACAGGGACGGTCGAGACCAGGGTGTCGAGCATCTCGAGGGCGCGTCCGCTGCCGTACATCTGTTCGTAGAGGTCCCGGTAGGCGTCCTCGTAGACCTGGGTGAAGGCGTCGGATTCGAGGAATCGTGTCTTCAGGCTGTTGCCGGACTGCACCCGGCCTTCTCCCTGTCCGCCCTGGGGTGCAGCTGCGCCCGGAGGCAGCATCCCACGCGGTTGGGGCATGGTGCCGAGGTCGCCCTGCCCGGGGCCGCCCATCGCGCCGGGTGCCATCGAGACGGTGTCGTGCGGGCCGGTGGTGGCATCGCCTTGCATGGCCAGGTTCAGGTCCCAGGACACGACGGAGAGCTTGCCCGTCTCCAGGTCGTACCAGAGGTAGTAGTTCTGGCCCGGCCCGCTCATGTCGTCACCGTTGACGAGCAGGTTCTGCGTGGCGACGTACCGCGCGAACGAGTCCACGTCCACCCACTCCGACAGGTATGCGTCGAACTCCTCGTCGCTCGCCGAGTCCAGCCACTTCAGGAAGCTGACGACCGGCTGCAGGTTCCCAGTCCCGACCGCATTGATCTGCTCGAACTGGTCGGCGTAGTCCGACTGGTCGTCGCCGACGTACTCGAACCGCGACGACGCATCCGCCTTGTACAGATAGCCGTCGGAGTCGAACAGGGAGTTCGCATACGTGTCGTCGGGGTGTTCGAGCAGCAGGCGCGTGGTGGTGGCGCTGTCGTTGACCGAATAGACCGTGTACGCGTAGCGCTGCGTCGGCTGCCCGGTCTCCGCGGTCAGCGACAGGGCCGTCGCCTCGTTGAGCACGGGCGAGCCGGGGCGCACCGAGATCTCGGTCATGCCCTGGTAGGCGCGGCCGCCGGCGTTCTCGTCGAAGCTGATGAGCAGCGGCAGCGACGTCGGATCGTCCTCGGACGCCTGCGACATGCCGCCCGGGCCGCCCATGGCCGCCGGATCGAATCCGTCGGGCAGTTCCATCCCCTCCGGGGGCTCGAAGCCCTCGCCGCCGGGCTCGGCGTCCTCGCCGCGCACGCCCATGAGGGTGGAGTTGCCCTTCAACCGCACCGAGACGTCGGTGATCAGCGTGCCGTCGATGATGACGTCGGCGGTGACCCACTTCTTCTCGCCGGTGCTCTGGAAGGCGGTGATCATCTCGTCGTATTCCGCGTCGGTGATCTCGACCGACAGTTCGTGCGGGACCGAGGTGTCGAACAGGTTCACCGTGCCGGTGATGTTGTCGGTGATCTCCGAGGCGATGATCGTCGGGTCGCCGGTGATGTACGGGCGGATGCGGGTCGCCCCGAACACGGTCGCCAGGATCGTCACGAACGCGACGAACACAGCCAGCAGTTTCCAGTGCCGGCGCAGCGACGTCGGGATCCGGTGCCGGAGCCGGCGCCGCGGCGGCGACTGCCCGGCGGTGGGTGTCTCGTCCATCAGATGTCCGTCTGGTCGTATCCGGTCAGGACGGTCACCCGCTGGCCGGTGTTGACCGCGCTCAGGGCCGAGATCAGCTCGTTCGGCTTCTTGCCCTTCTTCAGCTGCGCGGTGTAGTACAGCTCGGTCAGCGCACCGGAGCGAACGGATTCGGTGGAGACCAGTTCGAACTCGGAGCAGTACTGGATGAGCACGTCCTCGACCACCGCGCTGTACTCCTGCTCCGGCGGTACCTGCACCTTCACGACCTGACGCTGGACGTCGAGCTTGAACCAGTTGAACTTGTTCATGATCAGCAGCACCAGGCAGATCGCGATTGTCGCGGCGATCGCCAACAGGTAGAAGCGGGTGCCGGTCGTCATGCCGACGGCCATCACCAGGAAGATGAAGCCGACATCGCGAGTTTCCTTGATGGCGTTGCGGAATCGAACCACCGACAGGGCGCCGACGAGTGCGAACGCGCGGGCGATGTTGGAGCCGACGACCAGCATGATCAGCGAGATCACCATGCCGACCAGCACGAGGGTCTGCACGTAGGACTGGCTGTAGGAGACATTCTTGTGGGTGTGGCGGTAGACCCAGCCGATGATCGAGGCGAGCACGAACGACAGCGACAGCGACACGATGATGTCGAACGTCGTGAACGTCCCGCTGAGGTCTTGCAGGTCGAAATTCATGATGGTCCTGGTTCGGTGTAGGGACGGGAACGGCGCCCCGTGCGGGGGCGCGGGCAGGCGGTGCGGCGGATCAGCGCGCCATCGTCGAGGTCTCGAAGAGACCGGTCGGCACGCGGTCGTCGAAACCTTGCGGCAGAACGAGTTCGGGGGCGCCCATCCGGGAGCGCGGAGCGAGGCCGAACGCCTCGACGGACTGGCAGTACTTCGAGACGCGGACGACCGACATGTCCAGCCGGGCGGTCAGGTCGGTCGCCCAGTACGGAATTCGTTCGTTGGCCTTGAGTTCGACGATCGCCAGCCTCGGCGGGACGACGAACCGGTTCTGTGCTCCCGAGGCGAAGTGGAAGTCGCGGTCGCGGCCGTGCACCTTGTGGTCGATCGTCACTCGCAGACCGAGGTCGGCCTCGCGGCCGACGAACGCCTCCCGCAGGTAGCCGGTGGTCACGATCGGCCGCAGGTCGAGGTTGCCGATCAGCGTCGTCACCTCGTGGACGAACGGGCGTTGCGAGGGACCGCAGCCGATCTCCTGCCGTCCGTCGAGCCAGCGTCGCGCGTTCCCGTACGGCACTGCGATGCGCCGCTTCTGGGTGACGCGGTTGACGCGCTGCTTGATCTCGATGTGCACCGGCGTGTCGTCGGTACATTCGGAAGGGTTGCCGTACAGGCGCATCCGAAGCTTGCGCCGGAACCGCAGGCCCTCGATCTTCTCCCAGTAGAACCGCAGGTCCGGCGTGTCGTAGTAGAGCGAGGTGACCGGGTACCCACCATGGGGCGAATACGGATCGGTGTCCATCCGCGCCGCGAGTTCGCGCCGCAGTTCGGGGACCTTCATCTCGTCGACGAAGTATTTGATCTCGTAGCGATTGAAGGCGTGCAGCCTCCCGGCGGTCTGCTGGTAGCCGGTCGGCGCGGTGGGGACGTCCTCCGCCCGGTGCGTGCCCTTCGCGGAGGGCGTGCGGAATCGGTCGAACACTCCCATGGAACCGGCCTCTCGTCGGCGAACCGCTGTGCGGTGAACGCGATGCGAACGAAACCAGTACAGCCGGTGACACTCGAGGAATCTTGGGACGTTCCTGGCAGTTTGCTGGCAACGGGTACGCCGAGCGGGACGGCAATCAGCGAATGGTGGTCGCGGACGGCTGTGGACCGCGCGGCTGTGCGGTCGTGCGGATTCGGGGGAGCGAACTCGTCGCCGCTCCGCGCCTCAGGTTCCGGCGGACCGGATTCCCAGGACTCGGTGCCACCAGCGTCGACGCGGCGGCTCGGGGGCGTACTCGCGCAGCACGGCCGCCGCTGCCGCGGCCCGCTCGGCGCGTTTCGACCGCAGCTCCGCCCGGTCCGCCGCCCACTGCCGGACCACCTCCTCCGGGTCGACCCTGTGGATGGGGACCAGGGGGCCGCTCGGTGCGCGCAGGCAGTCCACGATCCGCCGGTTCAGCTCCCGGACGATCTGCCGCACCGCCGGCTCGGAGGGCACGTCGAGCACGGTGCCGCGCAACCGCTCGATCTCCTTGCGCAGTTGCAGCGGGGGCGGCAGCAACGCCTCGGTCGACAGTCCTTCCCGGCGCAGATAGTCCTTCACCCACCACAGCTCGTCGTCGCTGCGATGCGGGATGGGTTTGCCGGCCCCGCTGAGGTTGTCGAAGTCGCCCCGCTCCTGCGCGACGCGGATCTGACGTTCGATCCACGACTCGAAGGTGATGTCCGGCCGCTTGCGCTCGGTCATGAAGGCGATTGTCCTCCGCGGGGCGCCGGGTTTCACGGTCGCGGGGTGACCGGGACCGTCGCCGACACGCCGATCGGATCGGCGACGAGGGGCGTCGCGACCATGCGCCAGCGGCCGCACGCGCAGCGCTGGTAGTGCACCACGCCTTCGCTCGTCGGGTGGCGGGAGACCTCGGTCCAGTGGTGGCGGTGGGATGTCTGCATGCCACCCAGCGTGATGTAATGGCATTGTGCATCTCAACCCTTACGGCGAGTATGCCGTGCGGCTCGCCGCGGATCTGGTGAACGACCCGCCCGTGACCGTCGACGCGCTGGTGCACCGCTGCGTCGAGGCGGGCCTGGTGATCGACTTCCCAGTCGGTGCCGACGACCTGCTCGGCGTCGGCGCGATGCTCGAACGCTGGTGCGCCGTCGTCGACGCGCCCGGGGACGCCGAGCGCGCCGCGCTGGTCAACGAGATGCTCGCCGCCGCATCGGCGTACCCGCGCATGACGAACCACGCCGGCGACGGGTGGCACCTGCACTACCGGGACGACCAGCATTCCCTCGCCGGTGTCGTCGAGGCCCTCGTCTCCGTGGGAACGGCCCTGCACCTGGTGGGCCGGGGCATGCACCGCCTCGGCCGCTGCGCCCTCGACGAGTGCGACCACGTCTACGCGGACACCTCCCGCAACGGGCGGCAGCGGTACTGCTCGCCGCGGTGCGCGAACCGCGACGCCGTGCGCCGGCACCGGGCCGCGCACGTCGGGTGAGCCGGGACGATCAGCGCGGAGCGGTGCCGACGACGACGGTCGCGAACGCGTCGTCGCTGTGTACCACCTGCGGGATCAGCCCGCTGCGGGCGAAGCACTCGGCGATCCCGGCGGCCTGCCGCTCGCTCGATTCGACCAGCAGGTGCCCGCCCGGTGCCAGCCATCGCCCGGCCGTCGCGGCCACCCGCCGCAGCACGTCGAGGCCGTCGGCGCCCCCGTCGAGGGCGATGCGGTCCTCGTGGTCCCGGGCCTCGGCGGGCAGCAGCGCCAGGTCCGCGGTCGGTACGTACGGCACGTTCGCGAGCAGGAGATGGACGCGCCCGCGCAGCACCTCGGGGAGCGGGTCGTAGAGGTCGCCCTCGTACACCCGGCCGCCGAGCGCGGCGACGTTGCGGCCCGCGCACCGCACCGCGGCGGGATCGAGGTCCGTCGCATGCAGTTCCACCCCGGCAACGGCCGTCGCCACCGCGGCACCCAAGGCCCCCGAGCCGCAGCACAGGTCGACGACGACGGCGCCGGGCACGGCGAGAGCGACGGCGCGATCGACGAGGAACTCGCTGCGCCGGCGGGGGACGAACACCCGGGGGTCCAGGAGGATGCGCAGGCCGTGGAACTCCGTCCAGCCGAGGATGTGCTCGAGCGGCTCGCCGGCGGCGCGCCGGTCCACCATGCCGGCGAGCTCGCCGGGCGTGCCGGCGGCCTCGACGAGCAGCCGCGCCTCCTCCTCCGCGAACACGCAACCCGCGCGCCGCAGGGTGGTCGCGACGGCGGAGGGATCCGGCGGAGTCGGCATGCGGCCGTGTCCCGGTCTCAGTCGGCGAGATCCTTGTATTCGGGGTGCTTGTCGATGAAGCCGTCGACGAACGGGCAGATCGCCACCACCCGCTTGCCGCGGGCACGCACGTCGTCGAGCGCGAACCGCACCAGCGTGCTCGACAGGCCCTGACCCGAGTAGGCGCGGTCGACCTCGGTGTGGTCGAACACGAGTTGAACGTCGCCGTCGGGGTGGTACTGGGTGTAGCCGACGACGGTGCCGCCGTCGCGCAGTTCGTAGCGCTGTTGCTGCGGATTGTGGACGGCGACGACGGACGGGTCGCTCATGGCATTCCTCCGGCTGTTCAGGTGTTTTCGAGCAGGTGCGCGCGCATCGCGGTGTACGTGTTACCGAAGCGGGTCACGTCCTGAGGGCTGAGCAGGTCGAACACGTAGGAGCGTACGGCCTCGACGTGTCCGGGGCTGGCCTGGGCCAGCTTCGCGGCGCCGGCCTCGGTGAGTTCGGCCAGCATGCCGCGCTTGTCTTCGTCGCATTCGACGCGTTGCACCCAGCCGGCGTCGACGAGGCGGCTGATCGCGCGGGTGACGCCGCTGCGGGTCGTGACGACGGCGTCGGCGAGGGCGCGCATGCGCAGCCGCCGGCCGGGGGCCTCCGAGAGGGCGACCAGCAGTTCGTAGTCGGTGAGGGACATCCCGGAGTCGTGGGTGAGCTGCTTGTCCAGGGCGCTCATCAGCAGCCGGGTGCTGTCGAGGTAGGCGCGCCAGGTGCGCTGCTCGTCGTCGCTGAGCCACCGGGTCTTCGTCATCCGTCGAGAATAACCGGGTGGTTGCTCAGGAAATCAATTCGGCCGTCACTGTTGCGGGGGACGTACCGGGTGCCGGCTGACGATGGAGATCCGGTTGAACGCGTTCATCGCCACGGCAACCCACGCGATCGCGGAGAGCTCGTCCTCGGTGAGCCGGGCGCGCGCGAAGTCGTAGTCCCGGTCCTGCAGGTGACTGTCGGGCAGCGTGGTGATCGACTCGGCGAGGGCGAGTGCGGCCTGCTCCTGCTCGGTGAACAGGTCCGTCTCCCGCCAGGCCCGCAGCACCGCGAGCCGCTGGGTGGTCTCGCCCTCGCGCAGGGCGTCCCGGACGTGCACGTCCAGGCAGTAGGCGCAGCCGTTCATCTGGGAGACGCGTACGTTCACCAGCTCCACGAGCCGACGCTCGAGTCCGGCGTCGGCCGTGGCCTGGCGGATCGCTTTGGCTACCTCGATCTGCGCCCGGTACACCGGGCGGGTCTGCTTGTCGATCGGGACGCGCTGCTCGCTCACTCCGGCGGCGATACGTGCACGGAGATGTAGAGGGCTTCGCCGAGCTGCTCGAGCAGGCCCAGCTGGGTCTCCAGGTAGTCGATGTGCTCTTCCTCGTTCGCGAGGATCTCCTCGAAGATGCGCGCCGAAGTGATGTCGCTGACCGAGCGCATGTACTCGGAGCCCTTGCGGAGCCGGTCGCGGGCCTCGATCTCGACCTGCAGGTCGGCCTCGAACATCTCCTTGACCGTCTCGCCGAGCCGCAGCGTGCCGAGCCGCTGGTAGTTGGGCAGGCCCTCGAGGAACAGGATCCGGTCGGTGAGGGTTTCGGCGTGCCGCATCTCCTCGAAGGATTCGGCGCGGGTGTGCGCGGCGAGCTTGGTCCAGCCGTTGTTGTCCTGCATCTTCGAGTGCAGGAAATACTGGTTGATCGCCGTGAGCTCGGCGGTGAGCTGCTCGTTGAGGTACTCGATGACCTTCTTGTCGCCCTTCATGGCGCCTCCCGGGGACCGAACGCGGATCGACCGCCGGGTAGGGGTCTAGACGGCGGTCTCGAGTTCGATCCTCTCATCCCGCTCGCGGGATGCGCGAACGATCGCCGAGATATTTCGGACGCACCGTCCGCAGTCGGTGCCGGCGCGGCAGGCCGCACCGATCTCGCGGGTGCAGCGCGCCCCGGCGGCGATGTGGGCCTCGATGTGCCGGTGCGAGAGTGCGTGGCAGCTGCAGACGATCATCGAGACCCTCCTGGACGTACTACTTAGGTTCACCAAACCTTACCTCAATGAGGTGTGGCTTACCTGTGATCGTAGTCACAATCCGGCCTCGGGCGCCCCGGGCAAGTGCCCAGTCCCGGCCCGGGGTGCCCTGCGGTCGGTGCTGCCGGGCTCAGGGCTGCCGAGTTCAGGGCTGCCGGGCTCAGGGCTGTCGAGTTCAGTGCTGCTGGGACTGCAACTGCGACGCCACCACCTGGTTGATCCGCTGCAGACCGCCGGGGGTCAGGCCGGGCAGCTGTCCCTCGATGGTCCGGACGATCGCGCTGTCGTCGATCACCTTCTCGCTGGACTGGATGAGCACGGTCCCGGCGCCCGTGAAGTCGAACTGCCGCTCCTCCCCGGACTGCACACCGAACATGCGCGCCCCCGCCGCCACGAAACCGTTGACCCACGCCTCGTCGTAGTGATGGCTCGGCGACGGGCAGTCCGCCCACCCGACGAGCGCCTCGGGATCGACCCGCAGCGGCGGCTCGGCGAACATCACGGGCCCGTTCGACGACGCGAGGAACTTGCCCGTGCCGATCAGCGTGAGGAAGCCCGGCACGATCGACTGGTTCAGCGACAGCCCGGGCTCGAACGCGAGCAGGTTCGCGGCCCGGATGGTGAGGTTGCCGTCGTCGAGGTCGTAGGAGTTGATGTCGTACCCACGGTCACCGAGGATCAGCTTCCCGTACCCCTCGGCGACGACGTAGTCGCCCATGTACAGCGGGGCCGAGAACTGGTGCGCCACCATCTGCAGCAGCTGCCCCTGCAGTCCGTGGGTGAGCGAGGTGAACTGCACCTGCCCGTAGTAGGCGATCATCGCGCCCTTGGACAGGAACCACGGGCTCTGCAGGTCGATACAGAAGGCGTAGTGGTTGTCGGGCAGGTTGTCGCTGCCGACGAGATGGGACGGGTTCAGGACGACGCTCACAGTTTCTCCTCCGACGCTTGCACGTAGACGATGCCCTGACCGGTGCATTCGAGCTGGAGGCCCTCGCCGCCGCTGCGACCCGCGGTGCGCCAGCTCATCGCGGACTTCAGTTCCGTCCGCACCGGTCCGTGGGCGGCGATGAAGGACTGCGGGTCGACGACGACCGGGGCCGGCCCGCCGACCTGCAGCTCGAGGAATCCACCGTGCCCCAGCAGCACCGCGGCCCCGCGCCCGGACAGCTGGGTGGTGAACATGCCGGTGCCGGTCACCATGCCGGTGGCGGCGCTGCGCAGCGCACCCAGGAAGCCACCACCGCCACCGCCGCCCCCGGCCGGGGGCGCCGACATCGACACCACCGAGCTCTGCAGGCTCGCGGTGTATCCCAGCAGCCGCGACGCCTCCACCCGCAGCTCGCCACCCGCGGACAGGTCCACCACGTGCACCTCGAGACCGCGGAAGCCGTAGTGCACCACGCCGTTGCCCTGCGCGAGCATCGTGCGTTCGTGCTCGCCCTGCATCATCCGTCCCGCCATCCCGGCGATCCCGCCCATGCCGGGCATCCCACCGGCCCCGGGAACCTGGTGCGGAGCGAACTGCACCATGCCGGTGTAGAACAGCATCGCGCCGCGGCGGGCGACGACCGGCCCGGACTGGTTCAGATCGACCTTGACGACCTTGCCGTTGATCTTCGAGAACACCGCTGTCTCCGTCATCACTGCCTCCCTCACCGCTCCGCCGGCTGGATGGACACGACGCCCATGCCGTCCCACCGCAGCGAGAACGCCTCGCCGCTGCCCTGACCGACGACCGTGCGCCACGAGACGTCGGTGACGAACGACTGGCTCAACTGTCCCTTCGCGCACACGAACGCGTCCGGGTCGACGACGAGTGGGTACTGCGGGGAGACCTCGAGGTGGATCAGTGGGCCGCCGGCCGACAGCAACGCGACCTGCCCGCTGCCGGTGACCGTCGTGGTGAACAGGCCCTGGCCGCTCATGTTGCCGCGCACCCCGGCGAACGTGACGTTCGTGGTGAGGTTGCCGTTCAGGGCGAGCAGTTGCTCCGACTCGACCTGCAGCGTCTCGTTGTTCAACTCGAGCACCGTGACGTCCTGCCCCTGGTGGGCGAGATAGACCACGCCGTTGCCGCCGCACTCCATCAGCGACAGGCCCTCACCCGTGGCGCGCTGGCGCAGGCCGGCCAGCACGCCCTCGCCGCCGCCGAATCCGGCCGACTTGAACTGCACCTGGCCCTCGTACGCCACCATCGACCCCGACAGTGCCCGGATGCTGGTGTTGTTCAGGTGCGCCGCTATGACCCGTTTCGATCTCTCGACCAGTCGCATGCGCGAACACGATAGACGCTCGACCGCCGGTGCGCCCTTCCGGCTCGGTCCCGCACGATGCGGACACCCCACAATGGGTGCGTGCCCGATGTTCCCGACCGGACCCTGCTCGGCCGCGCTTTCGCCGTGCTGGGCGCGTTCACCGCCGAGCGGCCGCGCCTGACCCAGTCGGAACTGAGCCGTCGGACCGGGCTTCCCCTGCCGACGGTGTTCCGGCTGTGCGGCCAGCTCGTCGACGCCGGGGCACTCGAACGCCGTGCGGACGGCAGCTATCAGGTCGGGGTGCGGGTGTGGGAGCTCGGTGCCCTCGCACCCCGCGCGCACGGCCTGCGCCAGGTGGCGATGCCCTATCTCGAGGACCTGTTCGACGCGACCCGGGAGAACGTGCAGCTGGTCGTCCGGGAGGGTCTCGAGGCGCTCTACGTCGAGCGGTTGTCGGCGCGCGGTGCCGTGGCCGTGGTCGGCCGGGCCGGCGGCCGGCTGCCGCTGCACGCGTCGAGCGGTGGGCTGGTGCTGCTCGCCCACGGCGGGCCCGAGCTGCTGCAGGAGGTGCTCGATGCCGGGCTCGAACGGTTCACCCCCGCCACGATTACCGACGAGTCCCGGCTGCGGCGCGTGCTCGACGACGTTCGCCGCACCGGCATCGTGATCTGCCGCGAATACCTGAACGTGGGCACGATGGCGATGGCGGCGCCCATCCGGGAGCGCTCCGGCCGGGTCGTCGCGGCGATATCGGTGGTGGTGTCGATCGATGCGGATCCGGCGCCGTTGATCCCGGCCATGCGAGCGGCGGCGAGCGGCATCTCCCGGCGGCTGACCTGAAAGCTGTCTTTCGCTGAGTGAAAGTGGGGGGTGACGACGTGGACCTTCCTTCGGGACAGTGAGGGCCGTCACCGCTTCCGACTTCCGAGGAGTCCACCATGAGCGAATCCCGCACCCAGGTCGCCGTCGTCGGCGCCGGCCCCGCCGGGCTGATGCTGTCGCACCTGCTGCACCTGCGCGGCATCGAGTCCGTCGTGCTCGAGGCGCGCTCGCGGGAGGACATCGAGGCCACCATCCGCGCCGGCGTGCTCGAGCAGAACACCGTCGACCTCATGGTCGAGACCGGCGTCGGCGACCGGCTGAAGGCCGAGGGCTACGAGCACCACGGCGTGGAGTTCCGTTTCGGCGGCAGGGGCCACCGCATCGCGTTCGACGAACTCGTCGGGCGCGCGGTCACCGTCTACCCGCAGCACGAGGTCAACAAGGACCTCATCGCCCGCCGTCTCGCCGACGGTGGCGACCTCCGCTTCGGTGTCTCCGACGTGCAGGTCCACGACCACCTCACCGATCGGCCGTACCTGACCTACACCGACGCGCAGGGCAACCCGCAGCGCCTCGACGCGCTGCTCGTCGCCGGCTGCGACGGCTCGCGCACGGGCACCCGCGGTCTGATACCGGCGCCGCAGGTGCGCACCGACCACTTCCGGCAGTACCCGTTCGCCTGGCTCGGCATCCTCGCCGAGGCGCCCCGCTCGTCGGAGGAACTGATCTACGCCCGGCACGAGCGGGGCTTCGCGCTGATCTCCACCCGCACCGCCGAAGTGCAGCGGCACTACCTGCAGGTGGACCCGGACGACGACGTCGCCAACTGGTCCGACGACCGCATCTGGAGCGAACTGCACGCCCGGGTCGACGGGGAGGGCGCCGAGATCAAGGACGGCCGGATCTTCGAGAAGTCGATCCTGCAGTTCCGCAGCTTCGTGTGCGAGCCCATGCAGCACGGCAACCTGTTCCTCGCCGGCGACGCCGCGCACACCGTCCCGCCGACCGGCGCCAAGGGGCTCAACCTCGCGGTCGCGGACGTGTTCGTGCTGGCCCGTTCCATGGACGAGTACCTCATCCGCGGCGAACGCGGCCGGCTCGACGGTTACACCGCGGAAGTGCTGCCGCGCGTGTGGCGGGCACAGCACTTCTCGTGGTGGATGTCGTCGATGCTGCACGCCCACCCGGGCAGCAGCCCGTTCGACAACAAGCGCCAGGACGCCGAACTCGACGCGATCACCCGTTCCGTCGCCGGGCGCACCCTGATCGCCGAGCAGTACACCGGCACCCCGCTGGTCTGACACGTCGACGCCGTCCGCGCGCGCAGCCTGCTCCGGGTGCGGACCGTCAGTACGACGCGCGGCCGCCGCTCGCGTCGTACACGGCGCCGGTCGAGAAGCTCAGCGCGTCCGAGGAGAGCCAGGCGACGAGTTCGGCGATCTCGTCCGGCCGGCCCATCCGGGCCATCGGCGTCAGGCTCTGCGACCGCGCCAGGATCGCCGGATCTGTTCCGGCGTTCATCGGGCTCTCCACCGCCGCGGGCGCAACCACGTTGGCGAGCACCCCGGTCGTCGCGATCTCCTTGCCGAGCGACTTCGTCAGCGCGATCACCGCGGCCTTGGACGCCGAGTAGGCGCTCTGCTTCGGATTGCCGTCCTTGGCCGCGATGCTCGCCAGGTTCACCACCCGGCCCCAGCCGGCCTCGATCATCGCGGGAACGAAGGCGCGGCACGTGAGGAACGTGCCGTCGACGTTGATGCGGAACGTGCGGTGCCAGTCGGACAGCTCGATGTCGACCAGCGGCGCCGACGGTCCCACGACGCCGGCGCTGTTGACGAGGATGTCGACCCGGCCCAGGCGTTCTCGCAGCCGTTCGACGGCGGCGGGGTCGGTGACGTCGACGCGTTCGTCGGCGCCGTCCGCGATGTCGGCGGTGACGACCCGGACGCCCGCGGCGGACAGCCGCCTCGCGCAGGCCGCGCCGATTCCGCTCGCCCCGCCGGTGACGAGCGCGGTCGCGCCCGAGGGATAGGTCACCATACGGCTGCTCCTCGCCGGTGTGTGGATAGTAGTCTGAATCCATGTGCGAAATCGAAACAATCGGAGACGCACCATGTATGAATCTGGATATACGGCTGTAGGTGCAGTCGTCAAGTCCCCGAAGGGATCGACATGGAGATCCGCTGGCTTCAGGCCTTCGTCGCCGTCGCGGAGGAACTGCACTTCGGCCGGGCCGCCGCCCGCTTGCAGATGGCGCAGTCACCCCTGAGTCAGACGGTGCGCAAGCTCGAGAAGGACCTCGGTGTGCCGTTGTTCGAGCGCAATACGCGCAGCGTCGCCCTCACGGCGGGCGGTCACGCCTTCCTGTCCCACGCCTACCACATCCTCGAAAGCGTCGAGACGGCACGGCAGGCCACGCGCGCGTCCGCCGGCGGCGTGTACGGCCGCATCAAGATCGGGTTCACCGGTGTGCTGAACCATCTTTCGCTCCCGCCGCTGACCCGGGCGCTGCGACAGCGTTACCCGGATATCGAGCTCGACCTCGTCGGCCGCATCATGACCCGGGAGGCGGTCGCCCAATTGGAGAGTGGCGCATTGGATCTCGCGTTCGTCGGGCTGCCGGTCCAGTCCACGGCGGTGGCCACCCGGCTGATCCGCCGCGAGTCGTTCGGCGCCGTGCTGCCCTCCGACCACCCGCTCGCCGGAGAGCCGGAGATCGACCTGCACGACCTCGCGGACGACGGCTTCATCACCACCCCGTTGTCGGCGGGGTCGGCTCTGCAGGAGAGCGCCATGCGTGCGTGCCTCGACGCGGGGTTCCGCCCGCGCGTGGTCCAGGAGATCACCGACCCGTACATGATCCTGGTGCTCGTCTCGGCCGGCGTGGGAGTGGCGCTGATGACGTCGAGCATCGCGACGATCACGCCGCCGGGCACGGTCTTCGTCCCCCTCGCCGGAGAATCCGTCTACATGCACCACGGGATCGGCTGGTCGCCCCGGCGCGTGTCGCCGGCGCTCGAGGTGGCCTTGAAGGTCGCCGAGGAGATTCTGCCGACGCCCGATTGAGACGATAAGGGTCTTTATCTGAGACTTTTTCAGTGTTGGACGCTGCATAGTGCGGCGTGTCACGCTCGTCTTGTTCCGGCGACTGTGAGGGCCATCACCGAATGGCCGACTCGGCGTCCGTCGGATCCTGGGACGAAAGGAACGCCATGGCGAACACGCACGCTGCCGGCCCCGACGGACGACCGAACGAGAACGCCCGCCGGGCGGCCATCTCCGGTTTCCTGGGCAGCACCCTGGAGTACTACGACTTCTTCATCTACGGCTCCGCCGCAGCCCTCGTCTTCGGGAAGATCTTCTTTCCCGGCGACGGAGCCACCTCGACGCTGCTGTCGATCAGCACCCTCGGCGTCGCATACATCGCCCGCCCGCTCGGCGCCGTGCTGTGGGGGCACTGGGGTGACAAGTTCGGCCGGCGCAACGCCCTCCTGGCCTGCCTGATGCTGATGGGCATCGCCACGTTCGTCATCGGCTGCCTGCCCACCTACGAGCAGATCGGCATCGCCGCGCCGGTGATCCTGGTGCTGCTGCGCCTGCTGCAGGGCCTGTCGGCCGGTGGTGAATCCCCGGGCTCGTCGTCCCTGACACTCGAGCACGCCCCGGCGCACCGGCGCTCGTTCTTCACGTCGTTCACCATGAGCGGCATCATGTTCGGCATCGTCATCTCGAGTCTCGTGTTCATTCCGGTGGCATCGCTGCCCGACGAGGCGCTGTACTCGTGGGGCTGGCGGGTGCCGTTCTGGCTCAGCATCGTCGTCACGGTGGTCGCAGTGTGGCTGCGCCGCAAGCTCGACGAGCCCGAGGTGTTCGAGGAACTCCAGGAGAACGGTGAGACCGCCGCCCTGCCGGTCGTCGAGATGTTCCGCTCGCACTGGCGCACCGTCCTGCGGATCAGCCTCAGCGCCACGTTCGCCATGATCAACACGATCGTCAACGTCTTCGCACTCGCCTACGCCGTGCAGGTCGAAGGCTTCGAGCGTTCCACGATGCTGTGGGCGATCGCCGCAGCCAACTTCGTCGCGGTGCTCAGCCAGCCCGTGGCCGGGCTCCTCGCGGACCGGATCGGCCGCAAGCCGGTGTTCGTGTTCGGTGCCCTCGGCTCGGGCGCGATGGTGTTCGCCTTCTTCCACGCCATCGGAACCGGCAGCGCCCCCTTGGTGTTCGCGTCCGGCATCGTCCTGATCGGCTTCTTCTACGCCATGCCGAACGGTGTCTACCCGGCCTACTTCCCGGAGCAGTTCCCGGCGCGGGTCCGGTACACGGGCATGGCCGTGAGCCTCATGCTCGGCCTGCTCGTCGCCGGATTCACGCCCGCCGTCGCGCAGATGCTCTCGGCGGGGGACACCAGCAACTGGGCCCCGGTCGCCTGGATGTGCCTGGGCTTCGCGGTGCTGTCGTCGATCGCCGCCCTCACCGGGCCGGAGACCTACCGCATCCCCACCGAGGACCTGGGCGAGCGTCGCTCGGCGCCGGTGGCGCGACCGGCGCAGGAACTCGTCCGCAGCGACGTCTGACCGGCCACCGAGCCCCGGCGCCCGACGCGCCGGGGCCACGGCCCGTCCCACCCCGTAGGAGTAACCGTGACCCCGTCCACCGCCCGCCACCGCATCCGGCTCGTGGGGGCAGGCATCGCCTCGTCCCTGTCGCCGGCCCTCCACGAGCGCGAGGCCGCCGCACTCGGTCTGACCGACTACCGCTACGAACTGCTCGACCTCGAGGCGGAGAACGTTCCCGTCGAACGCACCGGCGACCTGGTGCGCTCCGTCGTCGCCGGCGGCTGCACCGGCCTGAACATCACCCACCCCTGCAAGCAGGTCGTCATCCCGGCCCTCGACGGGCTGTCCGACAACGCCCGCCTGCTCGGCGCGGTCAACACCGTCGTCGTCCGGGACGGGCGCCTGATCGGCCACAACACGGACCACAGCGGATTCCTCACGGCGCTGCGCCGCGGGTTGCCCGAGGCCGCCCTGGATGCGGTCGTGCTGGTCGGTGCGGGGGGTGCGGGCTCGGCGGTGGCCTACGCGCTCGCCGCCGCGGGTGTCGCGGACCTGCGGATCGCCGACGTGGACGCCGTCCGCGCCGCGGACGTCTGCGCACGACTGTCCACCGCCTTCCCCGCGACACGGGCCACGGCGCTGCCGGCGGAGGCGATCCCCGCCGCCCTGCGCACGTGCACCGGGGTGGTCAACGCGTCGCCGATCGGCATGGTCGGCCACCCCGGAACACCGTTCGACACCGGCGCCCTGCACCCCGGGCTGTGGGCCGCGGACATCGTCTATCGGCCGATCCGAACCGAACTGATCGCGGCCGCAGCGGCTCTCGGCTGCGACGTGCTCGACGGCGGGCAGATGCTCGTCGCCCAGGCCGCCGACACGTTCGCGCTGCTGACCGGGATCCGTCCCGACGTCGACCGCATGCGGAAGCACCTCGACGAGCTGATCTCGGACCGGGTTCTCGTGGCCGCGCCGGTGGACCGTGCGCCGGCCGGACGTCCCGATGCCCACCAGGAGATGGAATGAACACCACCGCGTCCTTCGCGCAACCGCTGGACATGGGTTCGGTCCGCTTGCGCAACCGCTTCGTGTCCGCGCCCATGGAACGCAACTACTGCGAACTCGACGGCACGATGACCGACCGCTACATCGCCTACCTCGAGCGACGTGCCGCCGGAGGCGCCGCACTCGTCTTCACCGAGGCGAGCTACGTGCGGGCCGACGGCAAGGGCCGCATCCGGCAGATGGGTGTGGACGTCGACGAACGCATCCCGGGCATCGCCCGGATGGCGGAGGCGGTGCACGCCCACGGCGCGCTCGTCGGTGTCGAACTCAACCACGGCGGTCGCACCGCGCAGGGCGCGGTGAGCGGATTCGTCCCCGTCGCCCCCACCCCGATCCCGTGCGCGGTCGTCGGCGGCGAGATGCCCGAGCAGCTCGACAGCGACGACATCGAGCACCTCGTCGAGTGCTTCGGTGAGGCCGCGGCACGTTGCGCGGAGGCCGGCGTCGACGTGATCTCCCTGCACGGCGGGCACGGCTATCTCATCCACCAGTTCCTCTCGCCCGCATACAACCACCGCGACGACGAGTGGGCCGAGCCGACGCTGTTCCTCAACCGGGTCATCGACGCCGTCCGCACCATGGCGCCGGGCATCACTCTGGGACTGCGTTTCTCGGCCTTCGAGGCGGTCGACGGCGGGCTCGACGCGGAGACGACCCGCGAGCGCATCGACGCGATCGACACGCACCGGCTGGACTTCCTCGACGTCTCGGCGGGCAACTACGAGTCGGGGCAGTGGATCATCCAGCCGGGGGAGTGGCAGCGCGGCCTGCTCGCCCCGTACGCCGAACCGTATGCCCGCGACTTCGACATCCCGGTGGGCGTCGCCGGCCGGATCAGCTCACCCGAGACGGCGGAGCAGATCATCGCCTCCGGCCGGGCCGACTTCGTGAGCATGGCCCGGACCCTGCACGCCGACCCGGATTTCCCGAACCGCGCCCTCGACGGGGGCCGGTACCGGCCCTGCATCGCCTGCAACTACTGCATCGACAGCCTGGCGGCCGGGCCGATCCCGTGTTCGGTCAACCCCTGGGTCGGTCGCGAACTCGAGCAGCCCTCGAAGCCGGCCGGGACCGCGGTGCGCGTCGCCGTCGTGGGCGGCGGACCGGCCGGCACGGCGGCCGCGCGCGACCTCGCCCTGGCGGGCCACAGCGTCGACCTGTACGACGAACGCGGCACCCTGGGCGGCGATTTCGCGTTGGCCTCCCGGCTGCACGAGTACCCGGAGTATCACCGGATCGTCGACTGGTACCGCGACGAACTCGCGGACCTGAATGTCACCTGCCACACCGGTACGAGAGTCGATGCCGCCACGCTGGCCCCGCTCGACTTCGACGCGATCGTCCTCGCGACCGGCGGGCGCGGACCGGCGATCGACCTTCCCGGTGCCGGCACGCGACGGATCCGCGACGTGCGGGAGTTCCTCGCCTCCGGGGACCCCGCGCCCGAGTCGATCACGATCTTCGGTGCCGACCGGGAGGCCGCGGCGGTGGCCGACGACCTGCTCCGGCACGGCACGAAGGTGGTGATGATCGGTCCGCAGGAGACGATCGCGCACGATGTCGGCCGTCGCGGCAAGATCGTCCTGCTGCCCCGGCTGGCGGCGAGCGAGAACCTCACCACGTACCTGTCGTCCGTCGTCACGCACATCGAGGCCGACCGGGTGGTCATCTCGACGAACGGGCAACGGCGCACAGTGCCCGCACCCGGGGAACTGCTCGTCTCGCACGGCGTCGAGCCACGCGCCGACCTGCTGACCGATCTGCGGCGGCTCGCGCCGCGGCTCGGCGTCCACTCCGTCGGGGACGCGAGCGGCGACGGCGGCTCCCTTCATGCCGCGCTCGTCACCGCCGCCGACGTCGCCGTCCGGATCACCGCGGCCGCCGATTCGCGCGTGGGGGCCGACGCATGAACCCGGAGACCACCGCGCCGGCACCGGATTCCGTGCGCACCGCGCTGCCGCGCCTCGGCCTGGGCACCTGGCCCCTCGTCGGGCCCGACGCCACGCGCGCCGTGCTCGCCGGCATCGAGGCGGGATACCGGTTGATCGACACGGCGGCGATCTACGGGAACGAGGACGCCGTCGGCGCCGCCCTCGCCGCCTGCGGCGTGCCCCGCGACGACCTGTTCGTCACCACCAAACTCCGCGGCAGCGACCATGTTTCCGGCGACGTTCGCGGTGCCGTGGAGCGGAGCCTCGAGCGCCTCGGCCTCGAACGGCTCGACTTGTTCCTCATCCACTGGCCGCTGCCGCGGTTCGACCGGTACGCCGCGGCATTCGAGGCCATGCTCGAGTGCCGCGACGCCGGGCTCGTCCGCTACGCGGGGGTTTCCAACTTCCTCGGCCACCATCTGCGCAAGGTGGTGGCCGAGACCGGGGAGGCTCCCGCCGTCAATCAGATCCAGATGGACCCGTCGCTGGCCCGCCTGCCCGTCCGCCGCGCGAACGACGAGCTCGGGGTGTTCACCCAGTCGTGGAGCCCGCTCGGCCGCGGCGAGGTGCTCGGCGCCCCCGTCGTCGCCTCGATCGCGGACCGCGTCGGCTGCACGCGCGCGCAGGTCGTGCTGGCCTGGCACCTCGCGCAGGGCGTCGTGCCGGTCGCGCGGTCGGCGAACCCGGCGCGCCAGGCCGAGAATCTGGCCGCCGTCGACGTGGAACTCACGGCAGCGGACGTCGCCGCGCTGAACCGTCTCGACCGCGGCGAAGCCGCGGCCCGGGACGTCGAACGAGAGGAACACTTCTGATGCCCCTTCGCGCAGGCATCGTCGGATGCGGAAAGATCGCGGGCAACCATGCGCACGCACTGCAGCAGGTGCCCGGCGTCGACGTCGTCGCGTGCTGCGACCCCGACCTGGAGCGCGCTCGCGCATTCGCCGCCCGGCACGGCATCGCCCACGCCGTCGGATCGGTGGCGGAGTTGTTCGCTCTCGGCCTCGACGCCTGCACCGTCTGCACACCGCACCCCGTGCACGAACAGATCGTCCTCGCCGCCGCCGAGGCCGGGATCCACGTGCTGTGCGAGAAGCCGGTCGCGGTGGACGTGGCCGCGGCCGACCGGATGATCGCGGCCGCCGACCGCGCGGGCATCACCTTCGGGGTGTTGTTCCAGCGCCGATTCTGGCCCGCGGCGCGGCGCATCAAGGCGGCGATCGAGGACGGCCGCCTCGGCGTTCCCGTCCTCGGGGAGGTGTCGGTGATCCTGCACCGCCCGTCGACCTACTACTCGGCCGACGCGTGGCGCGGGCGGTGGGACACCGACGGCGGGGGCGTCCTCATGACGCAGGCCGTACACCAGATCGACATGCTGCAGTGGTTCATGGGCGCGCCGGTCCGCGTCAGTGGCTTCGTCGGCACCCGCTTCCACGGCGAGCACATCGAAACCGAGGACAGCGCCTCGGCCGTCGTCTCGTTCGCCTCCGGTGGCACCGCGACGATCACCGCCACCACCGGCGCCAACCACAACCTCGGCAACCGCGTCACGGTGATCGGCGCAACCGGGGTGATCGCGAGCGTCCTCGAGTTCCCCGAGGGGCGTGAGGGCGTCAACGAGCTGTGGACCGCGCCGGGCGAGGTGGAACTGCGAACCCCGTATTCCCCCGATGTCGACGCCAACCTCGATGTCCGCGACGTCAACGCCGGCCTCGCCGACTTCCACACCCTGCAGGTCCAGGACTTCGCCGAGTCCGTGCTGACCGGCCGCCGGCCCGCGGTGACCGGACGGGACGCCCGCACCTCCCTGGCCGTCGTCGCCGCGATCTACGAATCCTCCCGCACCGGCCGGGTCGTCGAACTCGCGTCCGCACCCACCCTCGTCTCGTCCGGCAAGGAGCTCCGATGACCCCCGACACAGTGTCCGAGTCCCTCACCTACGACGTGGTTGTCGTCGGGTCCGGCGCGGGCGGGCTGTCCACGGCCGTGGCTGCCGCCCACGGGGGCGCCTCCGTGCTCGTCGTCGAGAAGGCGGACGTGTGCGGCGGCGCCACCGCCTGGTCGGGCGGGTGGATGTGGACGCCGCGGAACCTGTTCGCCCACGCCGACGGGGTGCACGAGGACCGCTCGGAACCGCGCCGCTACCTCGAGCACCGGCTCGGGGACAACTTCGATGCCGCCAAGGTGGACGCGCTCCTCGACGGGGCCCCCGAGATGGTCGAGTTCTTCGAACACCACACGGCGCTGCAGTTCGTCCCCGGCGCCGCCATCGCCGACATCCACGGTGACACCCCCGGCGCGGGCACGGGACACCGCTCCGTCGCGCCGAAGCCCGTGAGCCTGCGCCGCCTCGGACCCGACGTCGCCGCGCTGCTGCGGCGGCAGCTGTACGAGACCTCGTTCCTCGGCATGGGCATCATGGCCGGCCCGGACCTGCAGGCATTCCTGCACTCGACCCGCTCGGGCCGGGCGTTCCTGCACTGCGCGCGCCGGGTCTCGACACACGTGTTCGACCTCGCCACCAAGCGTCGGGGCCAGCACCTGGTCAACGGGACGGCGCTCGTGGGCCGGCTGCTACGCTCCGCGCTCGATGCCGGCGCCGACATCCGCGTCGCCACCGCCGCCACCGCACTCGTCACCGACCCGTCCGGCCGTGTCATCGGGGTCCGGCTCGAGGGCCCCGACGGCGCCTACACGGTGTCCGCCCGCCGGGGTGTCGTCCTCGCGACCGGCGGGTTCACCCGCGACCTCGACCGGCGGCGAGAGCTGTTCCCCCGCACCCCGACCGGACGCGAACACTGGACGCTCACGCCGTCCACGACGACCGGTGACGGCATCTCGCTGGGCGAATCCGTCGGGGGCCGCCTCGACCGCTCGCTCTCCTCGCCGGTGGCATACTGTCCCGTCTCCCTCGTCCGGTACCGCAACGGCAGGCAAGGCGTGTTCCCGCACATCCTGGACCGCGGAAAGCCCGGTGTCATCGGGGTGCTGGCCGACGGGCGCCGTTTCGTCAACGAGGCGCTCGGATATCACGACTACACACTGGCAATGGTCGAGCAGGTGCCGGACGGCGAGGAGGTCTGCTCCTGGCTGATCGCCGACCAGCAGTACCTGCGGTACTTCCCGCTCGGCATGGCCAAGCCCTTCCCGATCCCGACGTGGCCCTACCTGCGATCCGGATACCTCTCGAAGGGCCGGACGAT
Source organism: Rhodococcus sp. 2H158 (assembly GCF_053764755.1). Taxonomy (NCBI): domain Bacteria; kingdom Bacillati; phylum Actinomycetota; class Actinomycetes; order Mycobacteriales; family Nocardiaceae; genus Rhodococcus; species Rhodococcus sp. 2H158. The sequence goes on along the minus strand of NZ_JBSNCE010000001.1, from coordinate 10,738 downwards.
CCGCGAACTCGCGGAGCGGATCGGCGTCGACCCGGACGGGCTCGAGAAGACCGTCACCGCGTTCAACGAGAGCGCACGCCTCGGGGAGGATCCCGAATTCGGCCGCGGCACCACACCGTTCAACGTCAAGTCCGGGGACGCGGACAACCCGTGGCCCAACCCGTCCCTCGCGCCGCTCGAGCGCGGACCGTTCTACGCCGTCAAGGTCGTCCCCGGCAGTTTCGGCACGTTCGCCGGCCTGGTCACCGACTCGTCGTCCCGGGTGCTGAACGGCGACGACCGGCCGATCGACGGGCTGTTCGCGGTCGGCGTCGACCAGTCCAGCGTGATGGGCGGCCACTACCCCTCCGGCGGAATCAATCTGGGCCCGGCAATGACCTTCGGGTACCTGACCGGACGCCGCCTCGCATCGACCACAGGAGCCATCCGATGAGTACCCCGCTCGGCCTCGCCGCCCTCACCGTCCTCGACACACCGCCGCTGCAGCACGTCGATCTCGCCGAACGGCACGGATTCGACACGATCGGACTGCGTCTGCTGCCCGCGGCGCCCGGCACCACGGCGTACCCGCTGCATGAGGACGACGCCGCGCTCTCCGCGCTCGTCCGCCGTCTCGCCGATTCCCCGGTCGAGGTGTTCGACCTCGAGATCATCCGTCTCGGTCCGGATTTCGATCCGTCCGACTATGCCCCGCTGCTCGAGGCGGGGGCGCGGCTCGGGGCGCGGGCCGTCCTGGTCGGCGGCGACGACCCCGACCGAGCCCGTCTCACCGACTCCTACGCGCGGCTGGCGGAGCTGTGCGCCTCCTACGGCATCGTTGCGAGCCTCGAATTCATGCCGTGGACAGCGGTTCCCGACGCGAAGACGGCCGTCGAGATCGTCGCCGGGGCCGACGGTCCGGCTCGCAGTGTGCTCGTCGACGCGCTGCACGTCGCGCGCTCTGCCACGACCGTCGCCGACCTGGCCGCCATCCCGCGCGAGTGGTTGCACTACGCCCAGATGTGCGACGGTGCCACCCCGGCCCCGCGCGATCACGCCGAACTGATCCGGCACGCCCGGGAGGAACGGCTCGTGCCCGGAACGGGCGGCATCGACCTGCCGGCGATCTGGTCCGCCCTGCCGGAGGAGCTGCCGGTGAGCATCGAGCTGCCGAACGAGCCGCTGCGCCAGGCGATCGGCACCGACGCCTGGCTCGAGCAGCTGGTCACTGCCACCAGGGCCGTGCTCGGACATGTCCCGGTCACCGCGATCGTCGAGTGAATCAGGAACACAACCGAATTCGCTCGCAACATCGGAATCCGCCCACGCTGTGGCGTGGGCGGATTCCGGTATTCCGCACGGATCCTCAGCGGGCGGAGGTCAGAGCCCGAGATCCTTGGCGATGATCGTCTTCATGACCTCGCTGGTGCCGCCGTAGATGCGGCTGACGCGGGTGTCGGCGTAGAGCCGCGCGATCGGGTACTCGGTGATGTAGCCGTAGCCGCCGTGCAGCTGCAGGCACTTGTCGATGACCCGGCCGGCGGCCTCGGTGCAGAACAGCTTGGCCTTCGCCGCGTCCGCAACGGTCAGTTCGCCGGCGTCGTGCAGGTCGAGGGCACGGTCGACCATGAGCCGGATCGCCTCGACCTCGGTGGCGCACTCGGCGAGGACGAACTTGGTGTTCTGGAACGACGCGACCGGCTTGCCGAACACCTTGCGGTCCTTGACGTACGCGATCGCGTGCGACAGCGCCGCGGCCGAGGACGCCGATGCGCCGAATGCGATGGTCAGCCGCTCCTGCGCGAGATTGTGCGTCAGGTAGGAGAATCCGGCACCCTCCTCGCCGAGCCGGTCCGTCACGGGCACCTTCACGTCGGTGAAGGACAGTTCGGCGGTGTCGGACGCCTTGAGACCGATCTTCTCGATCTTGCGGCCCACGGCAAAGCCCTCGGAGGTGGTGTCGACGACGAGAATGCTCAGCCCCGCGCGGCGGTCCTCCGGCGTGGCGGGCGCCGTGCGGCACACCACGAGGATGCGGTCGGCGAGCGCACCACCGGTGATGAAGGTCTTCGCGCCGTTGACGACGTAGTGGCTGCCGTCGGCCGACAGCTTCGCCGTCGTCGAGATGTTCGCCAGGTCCGACCCGGTGCCGGGCTCGGTCATCGCGATCGCGAACATCAGGTCACCCGAGGCGAATCCGGGCAACCAGCGCTGCTTCTGCTCCTCGGAGGCGTACTCGAGCAGGTACGGCAGGATCAGGTTGGAATGCACCGAGTAGCTGCCGAAGGACACGCCCGCGGCGGCCGTCTCCTCGGCGACGACGGCGTTGAACTTGATGGACTTCTCGCCGCCCCCGCCGAACTCCTCGGGCGCCTGGATGCCGAGCACGCCGAGCTCACCGAGGCGGCGGTAGAAGTCGCGCGGGGGATGCCCCTCGACCTCCCAGTCGTGGTGGACCGGCGCGACCTCCTTGGCGATGAAGTCGCGGACGAGCTTGCGGAAGGCCTCGTGGTCCTCGTTGAACACGGTTCGCTGCACGGAAAGGTTCTCCTTCGAATGGGATCGATGCGGATCAGAGTGCGTAGCTGCGCAGTACGCCCTTGCTGATGATCGTCTTCTGGATCTCGCTGGTGCCCTCGCCGATGAGCAGGAACGGTGCCTCGCGCATGAGCCGCTCGATCTCGTACTCCTTGGAATAGCCGTACCCGCCGTGGATGCGGAAGCTGGCCTGGGTGACCTCCGAGCAGTACTCGCTGGTGAGGTATTTCGCCATGCCGGCGGCGACGTCGTTGCGCTCGCCGGAGTCCTTCAGCCGCGCGGCGTTGACCATCATCAGATGAGCGGCCTCGACCTTCGTCGCCATCTCCGCGAGGGAGAAGGAGATCGCCTGGTGCTGCGCGATGGGCTTGCCGAAGGTGGTGCGCTGCTGCGCGTACCGGGCGGCGAGCTCGAACGCGCGGATGGCGACACCGCAGGCGCGGGCCGAGACGTTGACGCGGCCGACCTCGACGCCGTCCATCATCTGATAGAAGCCGCGGCCGGGAGTGCCACCGAGGACATCGGTCGCCTTGGCGCGGTAGTTGTCGAAGATCAGCTCGGTGGTGTCGATCCCCTTGTAGCCCATCTTGTCGATCTTGCCGGGGATGGTGACGCCGGGGACGACCTCGCCGAAGCCGGCGGGCTTCTCCACGAGGAACGTGGTGAGATTCTCGTGGGGCTTGGCAGCGCCCTCCTCGGTGCGCACCAGCGCGGCCACGAGGGTCGAGCTGCCGCCGTTGGTCAGCCACATCTTCTGGCCGTTGATCACGTAGTCGCCGTCGGCGTCACGCTTGGCCTTCGTGCGGATCGCGGCGACGTCCGAGCCCAGTTCCGGCTCGGACATCGAGAAGGCACCGCGGGTCTCGCCGGTCGCCATCTTCGGCAGGTAGTAGTTCTTCTGCTCGTCGGTGCCGTGCTGGCGCAGCATGTAGGCGACGATGAAGTGGGTGTTGATCACGCCGGACACGCTCATCCAGCCGCGGGCGAGTTCCTCGACGCACAGGGCATAGGTGAGCAGCGACTCGCCGAGCCCGCCGTACTCCTCGGGGATCATCAGCCCGAACAGGCCCATCTCCCGCATCTGATCGACGATGGCCTGCGGGTAGGTGTCCGAGTGCTCGAGTTCCTGCGCGTTCGGGATGATCTCCCGGTCGACGAACTGCCGGACGGTGGCGAGGATCTCGGTCTGGAACTCGGTGAGGCCGAGGGTCTGGGCGAGACGGGTCATGCGAAGTCCTTCTCGAGGGCGGGGAGGGTGCCGGCGGGGACACCGACGGTCCCGTCGGTGGCGAGACGATCGATCTCTTCGGGCGTCAGGCCGAGGTGTTCGCTGAGGACGGCGGCGGTGTCGTCGCCGTTGGCCGGCGCCGGCCGGGGTGCGGGGTGGAGGCCGTCGAACGACATCGGCAGGCTGGGGGCCAGGTGCCCGCCGACGCGGGGCTGCTCGACGTACTGGAACATCGGATTGGCGGTGACGCGAGGGTCTTTCGCGATCTCGGCGAAGGTGCGGTACCGCTCGTGCAGGATCGAGGTGCCCGACAGGGCGGTCTCCACCTCGGCGGCGGTGTGCTCGCGGAACCACACGGCGAACAATGCGTCGAGTACCTCGCGGTGGCGGTAACGGGCGCCCTCGTCGCGGAAGTCGGCGCCGAGGGCGGATTGGAGCGCGTCGACCGCGGCCGTCGTGCCGGTCAGTTCGGTCAGGTCGCGGAAGTGGCGCGGGGTCAGCGCGACGACCATGAAGGACGTGCCGTCGGACGTGGTGAAATCGCGACCGTAGGTGCCGTAGACGGCGTTGCCGATGCGGTCGCGGTCGGGCCCGCCGAGCTGGGCCTCGGCGAGGTAGCCGAGGTTGCCGACGGTGGCGAGGGCGACGTCTTCGAGGGGGAGCACGATCTTCGCGCCCGCACCGGTGACCTCGCGGCGGTGCACCGCGGACGCGACCGAGAGCGCGGCGTAGAGACCGCACGCGACGTCCCACGCCGGCAACAGGTGATTGACCGGGCCGCCGTGGCCGACGGGGCCGGTGGCGAGCGGGAAGCCCGCGGCGGCGTTGACGGTGTAGTCGACGGCGGAACCGCCGTCCGCGCGGCCCAGGACCTGCACGTGGATCAGGTCGGGGCGGATCGTGGCGAGCTCGTCGTAGTCGAGCCAGTCGCGTCCCGCGGCGTTGGTGACGAGCACCCCGGCGTCGGTGATGAGGTCACGGATCAGCTTGTGCGCGTTCGGGTCCCGGAAATCCGCCGCGAGGGAGCGCTTGCCCTTGTTCAGGCCCGCCCAGTAGATGGACTCGCCGTCCTCGGTGACGGGCCACCGGTGGTAGTCGGCAGCGCCGCCGATCGGGTCGACGCGGACGACCTCGGCGCCGAGCTGCGCGAGCGTCATGCCGCACAAGGGGGCTGCGATGAAACTCGAGACCTCGATGACCCGCACACCGGCCAGGGGCGCGGTGGACGAGGGAAGCTCGTCGATGGAAGCAGTGGAGTTCATATCGCCTGTCCTCATCCGGGCGGACGCCGGAGCCCAGGGCGCGCCGGCGAAGCTGTCCGAGCAAATATGCAGCACCGCCGGGCCGCAGGGCCAACACCGTTCGGCTATAGGTCGGTTAGCGCCGATCAATGGCCCTCGCATTGGAGGGCCGGAAGTCCATAGGTTTCGACGATCGATCGATTCGTCGACGGGACATTGCCTCAGTGACCTACACCACGTTGAATGGATCCCGAGCGCCTGATCGGTGCATCTCCTTCGATCGCCGACGCACCGTCCGATCGATATATCCCTTCGAGCCATTAAGGGGACACTCCGGTGACCACTGGCGAAATCTCGCACGACGCAGCGCACGGCGCCCCGCCGAAGGGGGCGACACCACTCGTCAGCGGCAAGCAGGCGTGGGGCATGACCGGCCTCGTGATCTTCCTGTACGTCGTCAACTACGCCGACAAGGCTGTGCTGGGCATCATCGCGCAGCCGCTGGCTCGCGAGCTGGGACTGTCCTCTTCCCAGATCGGCCTCGTCGGATCCCTGTTCTTCGTGACCTTCACACTCGGCGGCTTCCTGGCCGGCCCGCTCAACAAATACCTCACCCTGCGGTGGGCGCTGCTGGCGCTGGCCGCGATGTGGTCGGTGGTCATGCTGCCGCTGGTCGTCTCGGCGAGCCTGGTGATGCTGATCGTCACCCGCATGCTGCTCGGCCTGGCCGAAGGCCCAAGCTCGGCGCTCATGCACACCGCTGCGTACTCCTGGCATCCCCCGGCCAAGCGCGGCCTGCCCGGCGCCTTCCTCGCCGGCTCAGCGTCGGTTGCCAAGATCGCTCTCGCCCCGATCCTCGCCTACATCACGGTCGAGTGGGGCTGGCGGGCCGCCCTGGTCTCCCTGTCGATCCTCGGCGCCGTGTGGATGGCCTCGTGGCTGACCGGCTGGAAGGAAGGCCCGTTCACCGCGACGGCCGTGAAGAAGGGGACCGGCACCGCATCCACCGAACCGTCGGTGCCGTGGAAGAAGATCTTCCTCACCCGCACGTTCATCAGCTGCGCTGTCCTGATCATGGTCGTCTACGCGCTCACCACCGTCGTGCTGACCTGGCTGCCCTCCTACTTCGAGGTGGGCCTCGGCTACAGCGCCCTGCAGGCCGGTTCGATGTTCGCCCTGCCGTCGATCGTCGGTCTCGTCCTCATGGTCACGTCCGGTTCGGTCACCGACCGGCTCGCCCAGCGGGGCTACCGTTCCCGGGTCGTGCGGATCATTGTTCCCGGCATCGGCGTCCTCGTCTGCGGTTCGGTCCTGGTCTTCCTGCCCAGCATCGGCACCCCCGGCCTCGCCGTCGCGGCCGTGTCCATCGGCTACGGCTTCGGCGCGATCGTCTTCCCCCTGATCAACGCCGCCATCTCGGAGCTGTGCCCGCCGCAGCAGACCGCCGGCACGATGGGCGTGTTCCTCGCGCTGATGGCCGTCGGCGGCCTGGTCGCCCCCTATGGCACCGGCGTGCTCGTCGACAACGCGGCCACCCCGGCCGAGGGCTACGCGACCGCCTTCCAGGTCATCGGTGCGCTGGGCATCGTCGCGGCGATCCTCGTCCTGATCTTCGCGAACCCGGAGCGCGACCGCGCCGTCATCCGGGGCGAGTCGGACGCCACCGCGAAGGCATAGCTTCCGCCTAACGGAGTCATCCACCGAATGTCCTTTCCCCACCGGCCGGGTGCGTGATCGACTCGATATCGAGGACCACCACCCGGCCGGTCGTCGTCTTCGCTCCTCGCTCTTCTACTGCAGTAAGGAATCCCCATGCGCGATGCCGTGATCGTCGATGCCGTCCGTACTCCGATCGGGCGCCGTGGCGGTGCCCTGTCCGAGGTCCATCCCGCCAACCTGTCGGCACACGTGCTCGGGGCCCTCGCCGACCGCACCGGCCTCGATCCCGCGTCGGTCGAGGATGTCGTGTGGGGTTGCGTGAGCCAGGTCGGCGAGCAGGCCGGAATCGTCTCACGCAGTGCCGTGTTCGCCGCCGGCTGGCCCGAGACGGTTCCGGCCACCACCGTGAACCGGGCCTGCGGGTCGAGCCAGCAGGCCGTCTCGTTCGCCGCGGCTACCGTGATCTCCGGTCAGAGCGACGTGGTCGTCGCCGGTGGCGTGGAGTCGATGAGCCGCGTCCCGATGGGCAGCGCGAGCAAGAACGGTGAGCACTTCCCGGCCGAGGTTCTCGAGCGGTTCGGTGTCGAGGGCTTCAGCCAGGGCACCGGCGCGGAGATGATGGCCGAGAAGTGGGGCCTGTCCCGCACCGCGCTCGACGAGTACTCGCTGCGCTCGCACGAGCTGTCCGCGGCCGCGACCGACGCCGGCGCCTTCGCCGGGCAGCTCGCCCCGATCGCCGGCCTGAGCGCCGACGAGGGCATCCGCCGCGGGGGCAGCCTCGAGTCCCTGGCCAAGCTGAAGACCGTGTTCAAGGAGGACGGCGTGATCCACGCCGGCAACTCCTCGCAGATCTCCGACGGCGCCGGCGCCCTCCTGATCACCACGAGCGAGTACGCCGCGGCGCAGGGCTGGACCCCGATGGCCCGCATCCACACCGCCGTCGTCGCCGCCGACGATCCGGTCATCATGCTCACCGGTCCCATCGCGGCCACCGAGAAGGCGCTGAAGCGGTCTGGCCTGTCCATCGACGAGATCGGCGCCTTCGAGATCAACGAGGCGTTCGCCCCGGTGCCGCTCGCGTGGCAGATCGAGACCGGCGCCGCGATGGACCGGCTCAACCCGCTCGGTGGCGCCATCGGCGTCGGCCACCCGCTCGGCGGCTCCGGCGCGATCCTCATGACCCGCCTCGTGCACCACATGCGCGACAACGGCATCCGTTACGGCCTGCAGTCGATGTGCGAGGCCGGCGGCATGGCGAACGCCACCATCCTCGAACTGCTCTGACATCCCGCTTCGCATTTCAGGAAAAGGAACGAAAGATATGGAACTGAAGGGTCTTTCCGTCGCGATCACCGGCGGCGCCTCCGGTCTCGGCCTGGCCACCGCCCGCCGCGTCCTCGACGCCGGCGGCACCGTCACCCTCATCGACCTGCCCGGCTCGCCGGGTGCCGACGTCGCGAGCTCCCTCGGTGACGGCGCGGCCTTCGCCGCCGCCGACGTCACCGACGCCGAGCAGTTCGCCGCCGCCCTGGACGTCGCGCACGAGCGCGGCGGCCTGCGCGGACTCGTGCACTGCGCCGGCGCCGGCCGGAAGATGCGCGTCCTCGACAAGGAGGGCAAGGCCGGTTCGCTCGAGGACTTCGAGTTCGTGATCCGGCTGAACCTGATCGGCTCGTTCAACGCGCTGCGTCTCGGTGCCGAGCGCATGGCCGCGCTCGAGCCGGTCGACGGCGAGCGTGGCGCCATCGTCATGACCGCGTCGGTCGCCGCCTTCGAGGGACAGATCGGCCAGATCAACTACTCGGCGTCCAAGGCCGGCATCGTCGGCATGACCGTCGTCGCCGCCCGCGACCTGGCCAGCAAGAACATCCGCGTCAACACCATCGCGCCGGGCATCATGGACACCCCGCTGCTCGCGCGCCTGCGCGACGACGTGCGCGCCTCGCTCGAGAAGACCGTGCCGAACCCGGCGCGCCTGGGCCGCCCCGACGAGTTCGGCCGGCTGGCCACCAACATCCTCGAGAACGGCTACCTCAACGGTGAGACCATCCGCCTCGACGGTGCCATCCGCATGGCCCCGCGCTGAGATGGGACGGATGACCATGAACCTGCCGGATCCGACGACGATGTCGCTGTCCTACCCGGACGTGACGATGGGTGTGTGGGCGCCGAGCATGGCCGCCCTCTACGGCGACCGCGCGGCGATCGTCGACGGGGAACGGGTGTGCACGTACCGCGAGCTCGACGAGCGGTCCGCGCAGTTCGCCTCCGCCCTGCAGGGCGCCGGTGTCGCGCCGCGCGACGTGGTGCTGATGCACGTGGGCAACTGCATCGAGTTCATCGTGGCCTACTACGGTGCGCTGCGGGCCGGCGCCACCGTGACGCTGGTCAACCCGCTGCAACCGGAACCGGGCCTGCGCAAGCAGATCGAGGAGACGGGTGCCGTGGCGGCGGTGACCCAGCCGCAGCAGCTGGGTGTCCTGCTCGGCGCCGCGGCGGGCACCACGGCCGCGACGATCGTGGTGGTGTCCGACGAGCCGGTGGAGGTGGCCCCCACCTCCGCGGCGGTCGTGCGGTTCGACGAGTTCCTCGCCGGACAGCCCACCGCGTTCACGCCGGCGGAGGTCGCCGGAACGGACGTCGCGCACCTGGCCTACACCGGCGGTACCACCGGCATCTCCAAGGGCGTGCGCGTGCTGCACCGCAACGTGGTCGCCAACGTGACCCAGATGTGCGGGTGGCGGGCCGCCCACCAGGTCGTCACCATCGGCGACGGGCTGGTCGCGCTGCGCCCGATCGAGGGTCTCGACGTGCACGGGGTGATCCCCGGCGAGGGCGCCACCGTCGTCGTGTCGCCGCTGTTCCACGCCCACGCGCTGATCAACACGTCGTTCCTGCTGCTGTGCGGCCTCACCCAGGTGCTCGCGGGCCGCTTCGACCCCGCCCGCATGCTCGAGCTCGTCGAGCGGCACCGCGCCAGCTACATCACCGGCAGCCCGGCCATGTGGCATGCGCTGGCCACCCACCCCGACGTCGCTCGCCGTGACACCACGTCGGTGCGGGTCGTGTCGTCGGGGGCGGCACCGATCGACCACGTCACGCTCGAAGCGCTCGGTGCGGCGTTCCCGAACGCCCGCGTGGCCGAGGGCTACGGCCTGACCGAGGGCACGTGTGTGGTCACCGCCATGCCGCTGATCATCGGGTCCACCTATCGTCTCGGCAGTGTGGGCCTGCCCATCTTCGACACCGAGGTCGAGATCCGGGCCCAGGACGATCCGAGCGTCGTCCTCGGCGAGGGCGAGCGCGGCGAACTGTGGGTCCGGGGGCCTCAGGTGACCGACGGCTACCTCGGCCATCCCGAGATCACGGCCCAGCAGTACGTGGACGGCTGGCTCGACACCGGCGACATCGCCTACCGCGACGCCGACGGCTATCTCTACATCTGCGACCGCGCCAAGGACATGCTGATCTACAAGGGCTACAACGTGTATCCGCGTGAGCTCGAGGAGATCCTGGTGTCTCATCCTGCGGTGTCGACGGCGGCGGTGGTCGGCCGCGAGGCCGGCAACGTCGGGCAGGAGCCGGTCGCCTTCGTGGTGCCGGTGCCGGGCGCGCAGCCCGACCCTGCCGAGCTGATGGCATTCGTTGCCGAGCAGGTCCTGCCCTACAAGAAGATTCGCGAGGTCGTCCTCGTGGACGCACTGCCCACCTCCGCGGCGGGCAAGGTGCTCAAGACGGATCTGCGGGCCCGGATCGAGCAGGCCGCGGCCTCACGCTGAACCGGCAGCCGGGTACCGCGACGGTGCCCGGCTGCCGCCGCGTCGCCGAGCGAATGGACCATGCCGTCGGTCTGACGAGGTGAGCGATACATTCGCTCGGACGAACGGACGAACGGACGAACAGGGGCGGTGCCTTCGACAGGCACCGCCCCTCGTCGCGTTCCGGGGTCAGCCGCGCTGGGCCTGTTTGACCAGTCCGCCGCCGATGATCAGGCGCTGGATCTCGCTGGTGCCCTCGTACAGGCGCAGCAGCCGCACGTCCCGGTAGATCCGCTCGACCGGCACCTCCCGCATGTACCCGGTGCCGCCGTGGA